>NZ_JACJOZ010000068.1:0-62494 GCF_014695795.1 Phormidium sp. FACHB-592 | reverse complement strand
CAGAGCACTCCGACAGCTTCAAGATTTGAACCACATCATTGAGCCGGAGCACAGAAACAGCAAGCGGCTTGTCAAACCAAGGATGGGATGCAAGTCATTCAACCGTGCGAGGAGCACGTTGAGTGGGATTGAAGCCATGAAGATGATGCGGAAAGGACAAGTGAACGAAAGCAGCCAAGGGAACGGTGTGTCTCAAGCGAAGTTCGTCGGAGAAAGCTGCGGGGGGCCGCTTAAGACAATACGACTAGTACAGTCCGTTTGCCACTTTAATAAGTTTGCGACAGAACCCATCTGCAACCATCGCTCAGACACACCTGTCACCCGCACGATTGCCGCTAATGCCAAGCGTTCCAGCAGCAATTTGTCAACCAAGTCACGTGTAGTTTGAGGAATCGGCTGATTGGCAGGGTCTTCAACAAATTGCCGACCACAATCCTGGCATTTGAAGCAGTATGGATGTTACCGTTCTTGACCACTCCCACCGAGGAGCAGATGGGGCCCTGAGGCATAGCGTTTGCTTGAAAATAAGGATGGAGTCAAGGTGGCATCATTACTTCTACATGACTACCCCGGTTTCGTGTAAGAGGCGATCGCCTCTGCATGAATTGCACTTCTCACAGGCGGTCACTACGTTGTCCCAGGTATGGGTTCCACCTTTCGAGCGGGGAATGACGTGATCCAGCGTTAGGTACTTGGTACTGCCGCAGTACTGACAGGTGGGCTATCGCGGCGAAAGGCTTCCCGACGATTCACTGGAGGAACTTTCCAATGCCGCTCTGGATTACCGCTAGTCAAACGAATGTGAACTGGGATTTGTAGTACGACACTGGGAGAGCGTACTTCCCATTGCTGGGTGCTGCTAGGCTCCAGAGTCTCTGCCTGTCCAGTAACCAGAGCATGATCGCCTGTTTAAGGTTGATCCGTGCCAGGGGCAAGTATGCAGGTCACGAGTATCCGACTGGAACCAGAACTGTAAGAGCGATTGCAGGAAATTTCTGGGGAACAAGGCTATCAAACCCTGATTCGAGATGTACTGTGGCAGTTTGTAGAACGACAGGCGAGACCGGACGAGTTACCGCATGATGGAAATCGGCAATTATCCCAAAAGGAGAGCGGCTCCGCACTGCTCTTCTGTTCCTCGATGTTTTCCATATCAGATTTTTGAGCGACGTTTAGGGCAGTTGCCTAGCAAGACCAGCGATGCGCCCTTACGGGTCAACTGATCCGCCCACAACAACCTATGTGGTTGGGATTGACAATCACTGGAGCTATGGTTGCTCTGAACTTTAGAATGACTGGTTAGTTGAGAGTAAGGCGAGCACCAAGCCGCTGATAGAGCGTGATGGTTGGTCTCTTGCTGTCTCAGGCTTCGCTGTCAAGGCAGAACTGGATCAACCATTTAACAAAGGATCGGTATGAGGTGTAGCTGATGGACTAGATAAAATGAGGAAGTGCCTAGAGATCAGCGTGTGCTCTTAACCTGGAATGATGCGACTGTCACTTTCAGCACCTGCTCGTCCTCATAAATTTAAACGGATCATGGTAAGTACCTCTCGTCGTTCGCTCAACGGTCCGCCTCAAACATCGATCTGGCAGCGTCGCCTTTGGGGGTTGCGTTTTCTCTTTCAACCGCTTGAAACAATCGAGGCACGCTGTAAAGCGTATGGGGATGATTACCGTGTCTCTCAGCCCGATGCAAAACCGCCTTTGGTTTACTTCAGCAGTCCTCAGGCGTTGGAAGCCATCTTCACTGCCAAGCCAGAGCAGCTAAGCGCGGGACAAGGCAATCAAATCTTGAAAGAACTCATTGGAGAACATGGGCTTGTCCTGCTGGAAGGAGCCGCACACCAGCAGCAGCGACAACTTTTGATGCCGCCCTTTCATGGCGATCGTATGCGTTCCTATGCCCAAGTGATTGGGCATATCACAGCCGAAGTCACCAGTTCCTGGAAGGTCGGCACAGTCTTTGCAGTGCGCCCAGCGATGCAGTCCCTTTCCCTTCAGGTGATTTTGCGGGCGGTGTTCGGGCTAGAGGAAGGACAACGGTATGAGCAGTTGCGCCAGACCATGAGCCGGATGCTAGATGGATTTGGTTCGCCACTCGGTGCAATGTTTCTGTTTTACCCGTTCTTGCAGAAGGAGTGGGGCTGGAGCCCCTGGGGGGAATTTTTGCAACGGCGACAGCAAGTCGATGCGCTGCTCTATGCCGAAATTCGTGATCGCTGCAACCAACCCAACAGCGGACGAACAGACATTCTGGCACTACTAATAGCAGCCCGTGATCCTGAAGGGCACCCGATGAGTGCTGTGGAGTTACGGGATGAACTGATTACTCTGCTGTTTGCTGGACATGAAACTACTGCCTCTGCCTTAGCCTGGGCACTGTACTGGCTTGTCTCCCTGCCAGATGTGCAAACCAAACTACTGGCAGAAATTAATGCGCTGGGTGCTGATGCTGACCCAATGGCGATCGCTCGCTTACCCTACCTACAAGCCGTGTGTCAGGAGACGCTGAGGCTGTATCCCATCGCGCTTAGTGCTTTTCCGCGCCTTGTTAAACAGCCGATCAACATTGCAGGCTACCCGTTAGAACCGGGAACGGTGATTATGCCATCCATCTATCTAGCGCATCATCGTGAGTCCGTTTATCCAGAACCGAAGCAATTTAGACCCGAACGGTTTTTAGAGCGGCAGTATTCACCCTACGAGTATTTACCCTTTGGTGGCGGCGATCGTCGCTGTATTGGAGCCGCTTTTGCCCTCTTTGAAATGAAGCTGGTGCTGTATGGGATCATGTCTAATTTTGAGCTGTCACTGGTTAATTCCAGGCCGGTGCGCCCGGTCCGTCGCGGTATCACTGTTTCTCCCTCTGATCACCTCAGTCTGAAAGTGACAGGTATGCGGCATGACAATAGAGCGTGAAATTGGAGGGAGCGTTGCGAAGCAGTTCCTCCTTGGGGTAAACGCTGTTGTCTTGGAGCCGCATCTGCCCTGTTTGGGATGAAGCTTCTTCTGTCTCAGCACAATTTAAGGCTAGTTGGCAGGCTCCAGTAGATCCGGTTTGACAGAGAGTGATGATCAAGACCAAAGGGAGCCAATCACTTCGTGATGCAGTAAAGCCTTTGCAGGCTGTGTGATGGAGGTAAACCGAGTGAGTGGGATGATGATGTCGTACCGAGAGGGCGGTCGTTAAGATTAAGGTACGTGTCACCGTCCTCCACTATTCACTGCTTTCTCAGCGATGCCGCAGCCTTGCAAACTTTGCCATCGAGCAATGCCTGCTCTTACCGAACACCACCTGATTCCCCGTCAAAAGACGAAACGCAAAGGTCTTGACCCCAGTCCAACGATTCAAATTTGCTCTGCCTGCCACCGACAAATCCACACACTCTATGACAACTCTCACCTGGCACTACACCTGAATACTCTGGAGAAGCTAAAGCAAGACTCACAGCTACAAAAATTTCTGTCCTGGGTTTACAAGCAAGATCCCAATAAGCGGGTGAAAATGGATCACAAACGCTGAACCGGGGCTGAAGCCGTTAAGATCAGTTCTAGATTGGCAATCTGTCGCGGGTGCACTGAAGTTGTGAGTTTTGCTGCTCCAGTGCACCCAATTGTTGTTTAGAACCAGCGCTGGGACGAAGCAAGATGGCTCAGCAATTGCCCTAGTTCATTCATCATGTTGTTGGTCGCTTGCTGTCGCTTAAGGGGATTGTGGCGATCGCTCTGGGCAGTTCAAGGGCAAGAGGCAACCATACACTCAAATCAGATGTGGATTTAGGGCTTTATTACTAGAACCCACCTAATCTCCTTGCTCTCAAGCACCTCTCCTCTGAACTGGACGACAGCTATCGTATTGATACTTACTGACTAGAGGGAGAAAGCAAATGATTACTGTTCATCACTTAGATAATTCTCGTTCCCAGCGTATCCTGTGGCTACTGGAAGAACTGGGTTTAGAGTATGACATCAAGTACTACAAACGTGACCCCAAAACACTGCTAGCACCTATATCGTTGCGGCAGGTACATCCTCTAGGCAAGTCGCCTGTGATCACCGATGGAACGCTCACATTAGCGGAATCTGGAGCCATCGTTGACTACCTAGTAGAGCAATACGGTGAGGGGCGATTAGCACCTCCACCCGGTACACTAGAGCGATTGCGCTATACGTACTGGCTGCATTATGCCGAAGGCTCAGCAATGCCACCTTTGCTACTCAAGCTAGTCTTTGACCGCATTGAACAGCAACCGATGCCGTTCTTTGCCAAACCGATCGCGCAAATGATCACACGTCGTACCAAAGAGGCATTTATTACACCTCAAATCACCCAGCATTTGAATTATCTCGAATTAGAACTAGGAAAAACTCTCTGGTTTGCTGGCAATGAATTTACGGCGGCTGATATTCAGATGAGCTTTCCTATTGAGGCAGCAGTGGCGCGGGGTGGGTTAAATAACAATCGTCCCCGGTTGATGGAATTTTGCGATCGCATTCATTCTCACCCAGCGTACAAACGAGCGTTAGAGCGTGGTGGCGTATATCAACTGTAAATTAGTTGTATTAATTCATTGCCGTCAACTGGAGTTTGCGAGCCGATGCGAATTGAACCCTATAGTGCTGACCAGCTCGATGCCGTCATTCGTCTTTCGCTTCAAGCTTGGACTCCGGTCTTTGAATCGATTCAGAATGTGATGGATCTTGACGTTTACCGAGAACTCTATCCTAGCGATTGGCGTGTAAGCCAGCAACAGGCGGTTGAAACAGTCTGTACTGCTGAGGATACCCATGTATAGGTGGCGATGGATGCTGACTCGATTACAGGCTTTGTGGCTGTAAAACTCGATGCAGAGACTTACATGGGTGAAATCTACATGGTGGCGGTCGATCCAGCTTTTCAAGGTTGTGGTATTGGTAGTGCTTTGACTCAATTCGCACTTGACTGGATGAAAAAAGCTGGAATGTCGATTGCAATGGTCGAAACTGGTGGTGATCCAGGTCATGCGCCCGCCCGACATACCTATGAAAAACTCGGTTTCAGACTATTACCGATCGCCCGCTATTTCAAGAAGCTATAAGATGCAGGCTGATTACGCTTGGCTTTAAATCATTTTGTCAGCCACCACTGTAGATCAAACGATGGAAACTTCGATCGCTCCCAGTTGGAGAAATCGCTCCATCATCGTTTCTAAACGTTACGTCAAGTCATTGCTTGCCAAAGCAGTGCTTTTTGCTCCATTATTTTGACAAATTTATCTTTGCCATCCATATAGCCTTCAATATCGTGAGAATACTGCTTTGCTAGCTGCCGTTTCAATTTACTGTATTGTTGAGCATCATTAGGATGGGCAATCATGTAGTCACGAAAAGCTAAATGGCGAATGATTTCAAACGAGCCCAATTCATACGTGTGAGCATTGTGGGTTCTAACCTCAGGTGAACGATTTTTCCGAAAGTAGCGCCGACCAGCAAGCCCAAATTCGCCCATTGCTTCGTATCCAATTGCTGCCATTGCCCCGTTCTGTTCATCAGTTGTGGTAATGCTTTTGACTTCAATTAAAAAATCAATGATAGGTTTGGCGTAAATGCCTGGAATTGCAGTGCTGCCTATGTGATGGATGGCAACGATGTTTTCTCCCATCACCCATGCGAGCTGCCTAGACTCTTTCTGAAACTCTTCTTGCCATGCAGGATCAGGCGGGACAACTTCTACTTTCATAGTTTCGTCAATTCAACGAAAATATTATCCTAACCTTAGGGCTGACTAGGCAGGATAAGTAAGCCATCTATAGCGATCCTATCTGAATTGTGAGAAATAATTCCACTGGAATCCTTTCTCACAAAGCTTCTCAATCTCACAACTGATTTAGAACTGCTATATTTTGGCTTGAGAAATGTTGGAGTTTTCCATGACCCGAAATCACCCAAAAGAGCAGCAATGATAGTTCCCTTAACACTCCAGCAGTTACCTGGACTCAATCGGTCACCGCACCTAAACTACTTGTAGAAACTAATCTGGCATATTTTGCCAGGACGCCTCGTGTATAACGCGGTACTGGTGGTTTCCAGGTAACACGACGCTGTTCGAGTTCCGTCTCCGACACGTGTAGGTGGAGCGATCGCCCCGGAGCATCAATAGTAATTTTGTCACCTTCCTGCACCAACGCGATCGTTCCACCGACAAAGGCCTCCGGTGCAATGTGACCAACAACCATGCCATACGTCCCACCCGAAAAACGCCCATCGGTAATCAGTCCAACGGCGTCACCTAGACCCGCACCAATAATTGCTGAAGTTGGAGCCAACATTTCTCGCATTCCGGGTCCCCCTTTGGGTCCTTCATAGCGAATCACAAGGATATCGCCTGCACTGATCTTGCCTGCAAGAATGGCGGCTAAACAGTCTTCCTCAGATTCAAATACTCGTGCTGGTCCTGTCATTTGGGGCTTTTTAACGCCCGTAATTTTCGCAACGGCTCCTTCTGTTGCCAGATTACCTTTAAGAATGACCAGGTGTCCTTGAGCATAGATGGGATTACTCCAGGGACGAATGACATCCTGGTTGGCAGGGGGTGCTTCGGGAATGTCTTTCAGACGTTCTGCGATCGTGTCTCCTGTAATCGTTAAGCAATCACCATGCAATAAACCGTGTGTCAGCAGCATTTTCATCACTTGGGGCATTCCACCAGCGGCATGGAGATCAGTCGTCACATAACGCCCTGATGGTTTGAGGTCACACAGCACCGGCACTCGCTCGCGAATGGTTTCAAAATCATCAATCGTAAACGGTACTTCAGCAGTATGGGCGATCGCTAAAAAATGCAATACTGCATTGGTCGAGCCACCTACTGCCATTACAACTGAAATGGCATTCTCGATCGATTTTCGCGTAATAATGTCTCGCGGCAAAATCTGTTTGCGAATCGCTTCGACTAAAACTTTCCCCGCCAGTGCTGTGTTTTCTGCCTTCTCTAGATCGATCGTGGACATCGTAGACGAATACATCAAACTCATGCCCATCGCCTCGAAGGCTGTTGCCATCGTATTTGCCGTGAACATTCCGCCGCAAGAACCCGCGCCCGGACAGGCATTGCGTTCGACCGCATACAGCATCGCCTCATCAATTCTGCCTGCGCTGTACTGTCCAACGGCTTCAAAAGAACTCACTAAAGTTAAATCTTGCCCGTTTAGGTGCCCTGGTTTAATCGTGCCACCGTAGACAAAAATTGCTGGAATATTCATTCGTGCCATCGCAATCATCGCACCGGGCATATTTTTATCACAACCGCCGATCGCCAGCACCCCATCCATACTTTGAGCATTGCAAGCCGTTTCGATCGAGTCTGCAATCACATCACGGGAGACCAGCGAGTATTTCATCCCCTCTGTGCCCATCGAAATACCATCGCTAACGGTGATTGTGCCAAACAATTGAGGCATTCCACCCGCTGCTCGAATGCCTGCTTCGGCTTCTGTGGCTAAGGGTGCAATGCCCATGTTGCAAGGGGTGATGGTACTGTGAGCACTGGCAATTCCCACAATGGGTTTAGTGAAGTCGGCATCTTTGAAACCAACGGCACGGAGAAGTGCGCGGTTGGGCGATCGTTGCAAACCCTGTGTAATTTTCTGGCTTCTCAAATTCTTTGACATCTTTTCGCTCCCTTTGAAGGCTCATGCTTGATTATTCTTGGAGTATAGGAAGCGTTTTTAGGTATGTCCAATATATGATTTGAGAGATTTGAGACGAGAAACATATCAAAAATGGAACTACGTCACCTACGCTACTTTGTGGCAGTTGCTGAAGAACTACACTTTAATCGGGCTGCCGAACGGTTGCATATCGCTCAACCGCCGCTCAGTCAACAGATCAAGCAACTAGAAGTAGAGTTAGGAGTCGAACTGTTTGACCGCCGCACAAAGCGACAGGTGCAGTTAACCGAAGCAGGACAAGTGTTATTGCAGGCGACTTACCGCATTTTGGCGCAGGTAGAACAGGCAACCAGCGATACTCAAAGAGCAGGCAGAGGTGAAACTGGAACTCTCGTTGTTGGCTTTACCAGTACCGTTGTCTACGACATTCTGCCCGCCATTCTGTCTCAATATCAGCAACAATTTCCAAATGTGAACCTTGTATTGCGGGAATTAACCACAACTCAACAGGAAGAAGCATTACAAAATCATCAAATTGAAATTGGTTTTTGTCATCCACCCCTCAAGAATGAAAACCTGGAATTGGAGCCAATTTCGCAGGAATCATTGGTGGTTGCGTTACCTGAGGTGCATCCACTTGCCTGTGAAACGACCATTCCCATTGCCTCACTTGCCGATGAGTCTTTTATTCTGTTTCCACGCTATCTTGGTTCGGGTTTTTATGATCAAATTGTGAGTTTTTGTCAGCAGGCAAACTTTAGTCCCAAAGTGGTGCAAGAGGCAGTTCAAATGCAAACAATTATTGGCTTAGTTTCAGCGAACATGGGAGTTGCACTCGTTCCGGCTTCACTCCAAAATTTGCAACGGGCAGGGGTTGTCTACAAACCACTAGCAGGGACAACACCACAAGTTGAAATAGCGATCGCTTGGCGGTCGGACAACGTTACGCCCGTTCTATGCGAATTTTTGTTGGCTGTCAAACAGTACATGAAGGAGAGAAGTCCCTAGCCTGCTTAAAGGCTTTACGCCGATAGCGAAATAAACTCCTTTGTTTAACTTTATTATTTAGTCCGGCTTGGCTTGAATTAAATTAATCTCACTGGCTCGATGGATGCATAGATAGAGTAGATCGATTCCAACTATGTAGAGTTCTTGATCGACAGCAATTGAAATTGTGTTTTCTCCTGATTCTAAACTAGATCTTTGAAGGGATTTGTTGCCTGAAGATAAGGTTCATCCCACCACTTCTGGGCTGCTTGCAGGATCTTGGCACTGGGTAAGCGATCAAGCTTCTAATGTTAATTTACCTTTCGGTCAGCAGGTATCAAGTTCCACAGGTCGTCACACGCCCATACTGACTACGGAAAACAATGACCGATTTCCAATGACCGCTTAGTTAAACGTTTCCCAGTCCAAACATAGAACAAACCCCGCGAGGACAGTAATTCGATCGCCGATTGCCTTGCGGCTGTTACATCTTGGCTGGGATCTGACCAAGCCTTGCTACCACAATTTCTGCTTCATTGAAGACCCAGTCTTGCTACTGCATACCCCTTCTTCAGCCGAATCCATTTGGTAATCAAAGTTGACTTAATCCAGACATCAAAGCGCAGCAGCGGTAACCAAATGTTCTTAGAGATGAGCAGTTGCCCAAAGCTTTCGAGATAAGTTGTATCAATTGGCAGATCAGGCGGCTTGATCAGCCGCGAACGACGGAACAGAGAGTTTATCAGTCAGGTGTTGAGATTAAAATTGACGCAGAAGCGCTAAGAGAATGATCACCGTAGGTGCCTTGTATCCGAGATGTGGTTTGTTGGCATCAGCGATGCATAACCTCGAATGACCTTTGGTGGAGAAGCAGTAAACTTAAGCGGAGATAAAGCGAAAGAACCATAAATAGGCCGCTTTTTCAGGAATTGCTATCTAGACAGCCACTAACTTCTGATGCGTGAGCCAAAAGTTATGTAAGCCACAAGCTGTTTCCATCACATCATCAGCAAAATGAGCTGTTCGGCTCCTTAACGGGTGCACCACAATATGGCATCGCTTGCTGCCACTGCTATGATGCTCAAGCGCTGGAAACCAGTCAGGTAGTGCCTTTTCGTAAAGGGTCGATAAAATAAGGGCTTGCTGCCATCTTCATCTCCGATGTCAAGCATCCCTCCCTTTCTGCGCTGTCCCAACTGTGGTTCCGAAGACAGCATGAAAAATGGCACCACCAGACGAGGTAAACAGAACTATAAATGCTGCGACTGTGGTCGTCAGTTTGTGGACAATCCGCAGCAGAAACCTCGGGAAAAAGACAGCATCGTCATGATTGACCGCTTGCTGTTAGCGAAGATCCCGCTGTTCAGTATTGCCCGTGTGCTTAAGCTCTCAGAATCCTGGTTACAAGGGTATGTGAATCGCTGCTGTAAGGTGGTGCCGCGCCACATGCAGGTGATGCCCAAACCCAGAGGGTCGTTAGCCGTACAAAGGGAGGAATTGTGGTCCTTTGTCGATGGCAGAGGGAACAAGCAGTGGGTTTGGCTAGCGCTGGATGTCGAGACCCGTGAGATTGTGGGATGTCACATTGGTGAGCGTTCAGCAGAGTCTGCTTTAGCGTTGTGGCAATCTATGCCAGGGGTGTATCGGCAATGCGCCATGCTTTACACCGACTACTGTAATGCCTATCAGGCTGTCCTCCCGTGTCAACGGCATCGTGCAGTCGGCAAAGCAACAGGTTTAACAAGCTATATAGAACGCTTCAACAATACCTTAAGGCAACGAGTGTCTCGATTAGTGCGAAAGACGCTGTCCTTTTCTAAGGAATTGGCTAATCATCTCGTCGCAATTTGGCATTTCATCCATCACTACAACGAACAGATTCGCCTGCAATTATCAAACTGTTGAGAAGATGCCCTCTTTTTCCTCATCCTTTACTAAAAAAGACTACCAGATTTTGAAGTTAGTTAAACTCGATCGCTACCAGTTAGACCAGCTTTGAAGAACAGTTTGATGTATGCTTGCACGGTGGGGCTTCCGTAGCATAACTGCTCTAGCCAGATTAGTCTTCTAGCTCAGGAAAGAGTTTCCATCTCTAACTTTCGCTGATTCATTCTCTAACTTTCGTTGATGTATTGAAGCCGTTTGTAACTTTTGTTGTAGTTATAGCACTGAATTCTCAACTAATTGTGTTTGACTTTAGTTAGATTCGATTAAGTAATGCTTTAACAGCTAACAATCAGCGAATAAACTTCAAGCTCTAAAGCCAGTTACCGATGAGGATAAAGGGTGCCCATTGAGTGGGGTGAATCTTGTTCTGATGAATCAGCGTCTTCTGCGCTTCCTGCAGAGCTTTTGCTTTGCTCATTGACGATCGTAAGTTATTGTAAAACCTAGCAACGAGTTCTTGTGTAGAAGCATCCTCGACATACCAAAGGGAAGCCAACGCACTTCTAACACCTGCCTGTACGGTAATACCAGCCATACCCAAGGTAGCCCGATCGTCTCCGATCCCGGTTTGACAAGCGGTGAGCGCCAGCAGTTCTACTGGCTCTGAACCTGTGCTGAAGCGGCGGATGCCGCTCTCTAGCTGAGTAATTGTAATCTTTTGATTACGACCCGTCACTAAAAAGCTATCTTCTGGAATCGTGCCAAATTGACCGTGAGTGGCAATGTGAATAATCGGATAAACTGCTTGTTTCAGTTCTTGCTCTAAGCTCTGAGGAGTGAACTGTTCGTTCAAGAGTTTTTTGCTACCTGGAAATAGCTGAGTGACTTGATCGACTTCATCGGTGACATTTGCCAACGGCTGAAATTTTTCACCATCAATGGTTGCTGCTTCGGTTAACCCCAAAGCTAACGTCCGCAGCCCTTGAACATTTAGAGGTTTAGGAGAAGTTAAGCGCAGGCCAGGAGTTGTTGCAATGGCATATTTCTCAACGAGAAAGTCTTGACCATCATGGAGTGCCGCCATTGGAACACTGCGTAAGAGTCCGTCCTGGATGAAGACAAGCGTTTCAATTTGTGCTGCGTCTAAATCAGAGGCGAAAGGGTGAATAATCCAGTTATATAAATTCTGTGCTAGTGCTAAAAAAGGGTCAGTGGGATCATAGAATTTCTGTATATCTAAACGAAATTTTTTGATTCCTTCTTTAAGTTCTGCCGTATCACTTATCCATTGAAACTTCTTTATTCTTCTTCTAGTTTTAGGGTTGAGTTTATGTTCAGGATTCGGGAGACTGACCACGATCGCCGTTCGGTCTTCCATGATGATAGAACTAAAGACAGCAGTATCTTCTTTCTCTAAATCATCAACTCGTTCTTGATCAAAAACAGCAAAGACACAATCATTACCGAAGTAATTTTGCAATTCTGCAAGTTTCAAAGAATCGATCGCATCGAGTGCCGAATCCAGTTCCGTTTGGTACGCTTGACTGGCGATCGACAGCGATTCAGCCCGTTCTAGCTTTAATCGAGCAAACTCTCGGTAGAGCGGACTAATAGTATCCCGAAAGCTAAATTGCACGTCTCGTTGTGCAAGTAGCAGACTGCTTCGGATATCCTCTAACGTTGTAACTGCACGTTCGTAAGCAGCCATTGCCTCAGATTCTTTCGCCACTGCCTTGAAAATTCGCCCTGCCTGCCATTCCCATAAGTAGAGGCTGTCTTTAGCGCGTAAGTTTTGGTCGGCGGCAAAGCGTGCTTGCTGGGTAAACTCTAAGGCTTTATTGTAATCTTTGCGGCACTCATAAAGATGGCCGAGTTTACCTAGAGCAAACGATTCGGAGCGAGAATCTTGAATGTTTCGAGCAATGGTAACGGCTGTTCGCAGAAGTTTCTCGGCTTGTGCATCTTCAAGTTTTCGGGATGGGCATTGAGTTTGAAGCGAAGTGGACTTCTTAACAACAGGCTGTTCGAGTTCGGCTAAATTAATCGCTGCAAAAACTTTGTTAGCAGAATCGGGCAGACGCTCTAGTAGGGATAAAGCTTCTTGTAAGGCTTGCTCTGCCTGATTTAAAGTATTAGGTAGCTTTAAGTTTGTTGAGCGGTAATAAAGTTGAATTAAATTAAGGAGTCCCTGCATCTGCCCTGGTCGATCGTTTTGAGCGCGGGTGATTTCGAGACTGTTGTTGAAATAGTTCAAAGCTTTTATGTAATTGAATCCAGCTTTTTCAATGAATTCACTCTCTTTAATCTTTGCGCCTCTTAACTCAGCGGAACCTGCACGTTGCTCATTGAGTTGAGCTTTACCAGAGTAAGCATTTCCCAGACCATTCAGCACTGAAGAACGATAAGCTAAGAGATTGATCTCCTGAGTAATCTTTAAGCTAGTCTCTAGAACTGCAATCGCTTTGTCATAATTTCCTCGAAGGCGATATACTTCTCCCAGGCTTCCTAAAGCTGCCGCTTCTCCCTGACGATCGCTCAATTTTCGGGCAATTTGCAACGCGCTTCCTTCACTTTGAATACAATCCTCATTAATTTCAGAAGCTCCGCATAGAAGCGCGATCGCGTCTTGATTTTGTCCCAATCGACTGTAGGTTTGAGCAAGTTCTGTCTGCAACCGTCCTACCTGCACGAATGCACCTTGCTGACGAGCGTTAGCGATCGCGTGTTTCCATTGGTCGATCGTTGCCTCAAATCGACCAATTTGCTGATAAGCGATGGCGAGTTTTTCTCGAACAATTATCTGGTTGGTAAGGTTGTTGGTGCTTTGATAGTCGCTTAAGGCAGTTTGCCAAACAGCGATCGCCGCTTGCATGTCTCCAGTCCGATAGTGTTCAATTCCTTTTTGTACGAGTTGGCTAGGATTGGGAGATTGTGCGGTAGCTGCTGTTCCCCAGGTTACCTGCCCAGTAAAAGAAAGATGATTCAACCACAGGCAAATTGTGAGGCTGCTGAGGAATAAAACGACTAGGACGCGGCGGACACGGAATTGGCGGTGTCGGCTTGGCATGAAAGGATAGGGTAAGTTGCCACAGGAATTTTAGCTGAGGTTTTAAGTTTATTCCGTGCTGAGGTGATACGTGGCTGCTTTTGGTAACTTTGTTGGCATTAGCCTGATTTCTGCACGAATGAGCCTTAGTTCCACCCTAAGATGACTATTGCTGAAGTAGAACGATGCGATCGCATACCTGAGTTACTTTTGGAGGCTTTAGCTATGACGAAGTTTAGCTTACTCAATCAGGGTTGGCAGTTGAAGCTGGTTGGTAGCGTTGCGATCACCGGGGCACTCTTGCTCCCAATAAAGGAGAGTTTGGCTCAAATTGTGCCAGATAATACGCTAGGGGCTGAAAGTTCTGTCGTAACACCTAACCTCACGATTCGGGGGATTCAAAGCGATCGCATTGACAGTGGTGCAATTCGCGGCACGAACCTCTTTCATAGTTTTTCGCAATTCAATATTGGTGCGGGACGAGGCGTTTATTTCGCCAATCCCGCAGGTATTGATAACATTCTCGCTCGCATCACTGGGGCGAATCAATCGAATATTTTAGGCAGGTTGGGGGTGTTAGGCACTGCCAATTTGTTCTTGATTAATCCCAACGGCATTGTGTTTGGATCTGCTGCCAGTTTAGATGTTCAGGGTTCTTTTGTGGCTACGACAGCGAATGCAGTCAAGCTGGGCGACACGGGACTATTCAGTGCTTCCCAACCCGCAACAAGTAATCTACTCTCAGTGAGTCCTTCTGCATTGTGGTTTAATGCCGTTGCTGCTCAACCGATTGTCAATCGTTCCCAAGCCTCTAGTTCTTTTGGTCAACGTAATTCAGCCGGTCTTAATCCAGGACTCCAGGTGCGATCGGACCGAACTCTAGCGCTAGTAGGTGGAGATGTGCTGCTAGATGGAGGGCGACTGACCGCAGCCCAAGGACGCATTGAACTCAGCAGTGTGGCGGGAGTGGGTCAAGTCAGTTTGAGTCAGAGTGGGAACGATTTTGTGTTGGGTTATGACTCGGTGAGTAATTTTAGCAACATCAAACTATCGAACGGGGCAATTGTAGATGCCAGTGGAGTAGGAGGTGGTGACGTTCAGATTCGAGGTGAACGGTTGGAGATGGCGCAAGGCTCGAATATTTGGGCTGACACCTTAGGAACACAAAATGGCGGAGGGGTACTGGTACGGGCAACCGAGGTGTTTTTGAGTGAGGGTTCGTCGCTGACTGCTGATGTGGCAGGAGCGGGAACTGGAGGAGACCTAAGGATTGATACAGGACGTTTGCTAGTGCGCGATGGGGCACAGGTATCAGTCGGTACTTTCGGTACAGGTAAGAGTGGCAACTTGCAGATTAGGGCTGGTGAGTTGATCGAATTGATTGGCACTTCAGCCGACGGTCGAGCTGCCAGTGGCTTATTTGCTGTGAATCAAGGAAGTGGGAATGCAGGAAATGTGAGCATTGACACGGGGCGCTTGCTAGCGCGCGATGGGGCAGTAGTATCAGTCAATACTTTCGGCGCAGGCAAGGGCGGCAACTTGCAGATTAGGGCTAGTGAGTTGATCGAGTTGATTGGCATCTCAGCCAATGGTCGGGTTCCCAGTGCTTTGTTGGCGCAGAGTGAAGGGAGTGGGGATGCAGGGGAATTAAGGATTAACACGCAGCGCTTGCTGGTGCAGAGTGGAGCACAGGTAGCAGCTAGTACTTTCGGTACAGGGAAGGGCGGCAACCTACAGATTACCGCTGCTCAATCAGTCGAGCTGATTGGTGCCACAGCCAATAATCGGTTTGCCAGTGGCTTATTTGCTGTGAGTCAAGGAAGTGGAAATGCAGGAAATGTGACGATCGACACGCGGCGCTTGCTGGTAAGTGATGGAGGGCAGATATTAGTCAATACTTTAGGTTTTGGCAAGGGCGGCAGCTTACAGATTACTGCTGCTGAGTCGGTCGAGGTAATAAGAACCTCAGCCAATGGTCGGGTTCCTAGTAGTGTATCTGCGAAGAGTGAAGGAAGCGGGGATGCAGGGGAGTTAAGGATTAATACGCGACGCTTGCGAGTGCAGGATGGAGCACAGGTAGGAGCCGGTACTTTCGGTCAAGGCAAGGGCGGCAGCTTACAGATTACCGCTGCTGAGTCGGTCGAGCTGATTGGTGCCACAGCCAATGGTCAGTTTCCTAGTGGCTTATTTACTCAGAGTCAAGGGAGTGGGAATGCAGGGGCCTTGACGATCGACACGGGACGGTTAGTGGTGCGCGATGGCGCAGTGGTATCAGCTAGTACTTTCGGTCAAGGCAAGGGCGGCAGGCTGCTTCTTAAAGCAACTGATTTGGTTGAGCTGACTGGTACCAGAGCAAATGGTCCTGGTGGCTTGTTTACTGTAAGTAATGGAAGTGGGAATGCAGGGGATGCTTTACGGATTGACGCGGGGCGGTTGCTAGTGCGCGATGGGGCAGTCATATCCAGCCGTAGTATTGGAGAAGGAACAGCAGGCAATATCGACATTACAGTTCGAGACACCCTAGAAGCTAACAATGGCACGATTCAAACAAACACGATTCGCTCTGCCGGAGGTGCCATTACTATTAACGCTGGTGCTATTCGCTTGTTTAGTGATAGTGACATTGTAAGTAATGTTGCTTCTGGTGAAGGCGGCGGCGGCGACATTAACATGAAAGCTGACTCGATCCTCGCGTTTGGTGATAGTGATATTTTGGCTTTTTCTCGTGATGGCAGAGGTGGAAATATCAACCTTGATACTCCAGCATTCTTCGGCGAACACTACCGTCCGGCACCTCGTAACACAAACCCTGCCACACTGGAGGGCAATGACCGAGTTGATGTCAATGCCACCGGTACCATTGCTTCAGGAACCATCCTCTTACCGGACACTACCTTTATCCAAAACAGCCTCACCGAGCTACCGGAAAACCAGATCAACACCGACAGCATTCTGGCTTCTAGCTGCATTGTTCGCCGCAATCAACCCACCCAGGGACGCTTTACCATCACAGGCGCAGGAGGCTTACCGCAGCGTCCTGGCGATGTCCAAATGTCCAGCTTTCCCACCGTCGATATGGAAACGCTACCCAGTGACAGTACAGCCTTAAACTCCAGCCTCGATCGTCCCTGGCAGAAAGGCGACCCCATAGTCGAACCGCAGGGTGTATACCAACTTTCAAACGGCAAACTCGTAATGAGTCGAGAATGTCATTAATTCAACACTATGAATCTGTACCCAATCAATCGGTGGGTTGTCATCTTAGGTTCTGGCATTGCGACCCCAACTTGCCTTACCCTGTGTGCGATCGCTCAATCCACCCCCTCATCTGGCGTCACCATTCCCCCAACCGCACCTGACGCGGTCGAGCAAACGATTCCCAGACCTTCTGAATCGCCCCGTCCGCTCCCTGGTGAAACGCCGACAGTACCACCCAAACCCGAACTGCAAACTCCCCCAACCCAAGAGTCACCTGAAGTGGCTCCCCCTTCGAGCGATCGCTTCTTCATCAGAAAAGTAGCCGTGCTGGGAAACACCGTCCTGCAAGGCGAAATCACTGCCTTAACCCAGCCCTACGAGAACCGCTCCGTCACATTTGAAGAATTGCTTCAACTGCGCTCGGCGATTGTTCAGCTCTACATTAAAAACGGCTACATCACCTCTGGAGCCTTCTTGCCCAACAATCAAGATCTCAGCAGTGGTACCGTTCAAATTCAAGTCGTCGAGGGCGAACTTGAACAAATTGAAATCGGTGGGCTAAGGCAATTGCGAGAAGGCTATGTGCGATCGCGCCTCAAACATGCCACCTCCCCTCCCTTAAACCAACAACGCCTGGAACAAGCCCTGCAACTGTTGCAACTCGATCCTCTAATTCAGCAAGTGAACGCCGAGTTAGCCGCAGGCAGCACTCCTGGTCGCAATATCTTACGAGTTTCTCTTAAAGAAGCCCCCGCCTTTCACACAGCGATCGGCATGGACAATAATCAATCGCCCAGCATTGGCTCTATCCAGGGCAGCATAGAAGCGAGTCATGATAACCTGTTAGGATTTGGCGATCGCTTAGCAGCCCAATACGGTCGTACCGAAGGACTCAACCTCTACGACATCAGCTATTCGATTCCCATCAATGCTCGTAATGGTACTCTTAGCTTCCGTTACAACAATGGCGATAGCCGCATCACTGAAGCAGATTTCCGGGATGTCGGGATCAGAAGTGAAACTCAAACCTATGCTTTTGGGTTGCGTCAACCGATCATCAGAACACCTACCCGTGAATTTGCCTTAGGCTTATCTTTGGATCTGCGACGTAGCCAAACCTATATTCTTAACGACATTCCCTTTTCCTTCACAGAAGGTCCCGAAAATGGAAAAGCCAAAGTGACGGTGCTTCGCTTTTCTCAAGATTGGGTCGATCGTGGCATAAGACGAGTCTTAGCCGCTCGTTCTCAGTTTAGTTTTGGGATCAATGCGTTTGATGCAACGATTAACAACACGGGGACTGACGGGCAGTTCTTTGCCTGGTTAGGGCAATTTCAGTGGGTGCAGCAGCTATCACCTAGAAATCTGTTAGTCGCACGAATTGATGCTCAGCTCACCCCAGACCCTTTGCTATCCTTAGAACGCTTCAGTATTGGTGGAGTCGATACCGTTCGTGGCTACCAACAAAATCGACTGGTTTCCGACAATGGCATCCTGGGTTCAGTTGAAGTTCGTGTTCCTCTAACGTTAGACCCCAGAATATTACAGCTAGTACCTTTTTTTGAAGTCGGTACAGCTTGGAATAATCGAGATATTGACCCCGATCCAGCGACAATTGCCAGTTTAGGGCTGGGTTTGCGCTGGCTGATTATCCCCGGTTTATCGTTGCGCCTGGACTACGGCATTCCCTTAATTTCAGTGAGCGATCGAGGAAACTCGCTGCAAGACAACGGTTTCTTCTTCTCAGTACGCTACCAGCCGTTTTAAGCTAAATCACTTCCACTTCAAGTGAATCCATGCAGGGATGAGGCAAGTGTGAATGAGCAAAAAAGGTAGCGCAACAAGTCAAACTTTATGCTGCCAATAACTTCTAATTTGATGCACTGAGAACTGCAGCTGAACTGCGTCAGATGAATTCAGGAGGTGCTGCTTGAACAGAGTAACTGAGGACGATCGTTATGAGCGGGTGTAGCGATGTTTAACCCCGATAGGGAAATAATTCGGCTCACCCGTTGGATACAGCGTGATGTGAGGCATTTGGTACGCCTCTGGCACGTAGTTCGCGAATTCACTATTGAGTCGTTGCAGCTGCTGGTGAATAGCAGTGGCGATCGCCCTTCGCTTCTCCTCATTACCTGTGACATTGGGAGCCAACTCCACCACAATGGTAAGATGCTTGTTTTGATCGGCATCCTCCGTCACTTGCATGACAAATTTTCCAGTCACCCATTCACAAATTGGCGCTTGCTCCAAGCCGATCGTGACATTTTCAGGATAGACGTTGGCACCAAAGTAAGACACGGTGAAGTGCGATCGCCCAAACACATAGACAAACGGTAAGGGATAAACTCCCCGGTTGCCTTGCAGCTCCTGGATGGGATCAAATTCCCACTCTTGCAGAAATTGCAGCATTTGTGGATACGTGATCAAGCCACCATTGTCGGCGATGTGATAGCGAATGAGGGGAATGCCATTGTTACCGGAAAATAGCAGTGTTCCGTCCTGGGCTTCAAAAAAACGACTGAGCGGGTCGTATTGCACCAGGGTTGGCAGCCGGGATTCGCCAAACAGCGATCGTGCCGCATCGGGATGATCCGCTAGCCAACGACGAATGCAAATGCTCAAAGGCGTTTCATTTCCCAGCACTCCAGCATCCGCCGTGCCGTAGAGCGAAGCCGAGTCGTAGCAGTAGTTTGTAGAACCAAGCCGGCTGCCAACCAGTGATCGCCATGCTTCACTAAACACTTCCCCCGCCATGACCAACTTAACGCGATAAGCCTGCCAGTCAAGACCTTGAGTGATGCCACTATCAATCACATCTTTCAGGAAGGGAGGATAGCCCAGGAGTACCACCTGCTCAAACTGGGGAGCGAGGGCTTGAACGACTCGCAGAATTTCAACTTTGTTGTTTCCAGGGGTAATCAGGGTAAGAGGATAACCTTTGCTTGCCAGATGACGACAACCGCTTGCAGTGTACATCCCGCCAACCCAGGTTCCTAGGGCAAAACACACAATCGCCAAAGTGCGGCGCTGATCGGCTTGAAAGCTATCGTGAAAAATTTGCTCAAAGCGGGTGGCAATCTGAAATTCATCCACCAGCGATCGCGCCCAAAAGCTAGGTTGTCCGGTGGAGCCAGAGGAAACGGCAATCATGTCACAGCTTTCGAGTTGCCCTTGACGACACAACTGCGCCAACGAGTAGTGCCGCAGGTAATTGTCCTTCGTGGTGAGAGGCAGGTGTTGAAAGTCTACGATCGTTTGAATAGTAGCCGGATCAATGCCTTGAGTGTGCAGAAACGAACCATAGGCAGGCACTGTTACAGCCGTTTGGTGGAACAAGTCCAGCACCGCTTTGTCCCAGTCCGCTTGACTGTGCTGTCGCAACTTGGCAGCAAGCGGCGTGGTTAGAAAAGCCTGAAAGGTCTCAAGAATATGCTGAGATCGAGGATGGTGCATCGTATAATCAACGTTTTTCTAGGTTGCGATCGCAATGACAATTTTGCCCACTGGTTGTCCTGTTTCGCTGTCGGTGCGCGCATCAGCAATTTCGGATAAGGGATAGGTGCGATCGATGCAGGAGCAGAGTTTGCCAGCTTCAATTTGCTCTTTCAGATCAATCAAATCGTGCCGATTTGATTTGAGCAAAATCACTTTGTATTTTTGCTCGGTAACAACACTGTCAGCAAACTCTGAAAATAGTTTCCTGAATAGGGCTGTGTTTTGACATCGAAACTCTTATGGTTGCAAGACGGATTTGCAGCCTGCTAAAGAACGATTGCCAAAGGCATCAAAGATAATATCGTACTTGATTGAGTCCTTGGTGAAATCTCGTTGGGTGTAATCAATTATATGTGTAAGGCGACGAATTATTTGACCAGAACGGCAGATTGTTTGTTATCAATTCAACTCCTTCTGCACCGCCTGCTGAAGCGATTTCTACAGCCTCATATCAGAAACGCTAAAAGTGAAATGCCCTTCTAGTAATGGTTACAGGCGTAAAAAACTTGACTTCTAATTTGTCGCTGCGACCAGCTAATTCGTCGCTCTACACTTAGTCTCTGGTCTTGTTAGCGCTTGGTAGCTGCGACGTGGGCAAGTCAAGCGGTGCCCCTCAAGACTGACCCTTAGGGTCATGTCCTAAAGATAATGATGGCTGAAACACCTTGTCAGTCTAAATTTGATTGAGATACTGTCGTATAAGAAGCTCCAAGTATCGGTCTAAAACAGAAGCCACAGTGCTGATTTTCTCGTTATGCTCTCAGATGTGTTGCTGCAAAGACGTGAAAAAAGTCGAGCTACTTCAGGTCTACAAAGTTAGCTTTAAGTCCTGAAAACCTGAGCTAGAAGAACTTATAGCTATCATTACCTTTTTAAAACTACCATCTTTGATACTTCCTTGGCAAAGGGCAATATCTTTTACAAGAAGAACCAGATTAAGTTTTAACTATTACAAATTGTGGTGCGATCAACATTGCAGCACAGCTAAATCTTCGGCATCAAGTTCAGCTGGCACGCCGCTACGAATCAATTCGGCAAAATCCTCATTCGGTACCATAATAGTAATCGTGTATAGACGCTCCGCTCCAATATTGCGGATTGCATGGACCCCAGTTGGCGGCACGAGCAAGGTATCTCCAGCATGAATCGCAATTTCTTTGCCATCACAAACTGCAATGCCTTCACCTCTCAGCACAAAAAACATTTCTGTCGCGAACTGATGTCGATTGGGTGGCGTTTTTCCACCAACATCAAAAATCTCAATGCAGTAAGTGATTGATAAATTAACGGTTGCTGGATCAAACACGATTGCTAACCGATTCGTGGCATCTGGACTGATACGGTAAGCCTGGTATTCATGCGGCGACTTAACCACCGGAATGACACAAGATTGGTTCATCAAAGCCTCCACAATGCTATTTTCGTAATTGATGATTTAGAACGGTCGTTTTGCAAGTCACATCTCTTGGCGTCACAACGTTCTATGTTGTGCAGATGTTTTTCTTGCTGCACTTGTATAGTGCTCTGATTTTTAGTAGAGCAACATCAACACTTTATTGGCGACAGCTCGAAATGCTGTAGCAGCTCCTGCACTCATGTCACGCAGCGCACAAACGCGATTTCTCGTATAGGACAGAGCGCGCCTACAGCTGCCATCGTTGAGTTCACTTGCTTTCTGCCGCCAACGTGTCCCCATGGTAAGCACGTTTCATCTTTGAGACACTGTGTCAACAATCGCAGATGTCACTCGATAACCTCTGTTACTGCTGACCAATTAGTAGCACTTTACCAACGACTGTCTCTGCATTACTCATGTTCTCGGTAATAGAAAGTTGTGTCATAGCTCTTGGGTCGCTGTACAGTCCTTTAGAGACCTTAGCTAAGAACCTGATGGGGTTTGACTAATCACACTCACATTTGGATCAAGGTCGCCGCCTGTGTTGTAGATATAATCAAATGCTCCCTGATCACCCAGTAGGTGCGATCGCAAAAATAGCCCACTCCAGCGACCGATCGCTCCGTTAGCAGTTGCCTGATCAAGCGTAGGACGGTTCGGATCACGGGCAACATTATCTTCATTGGTAATGCTGTAGTGATTGGCACCGTCAACAGCAATCAACGCCTTCGGTGGGTCTTGAATCTTCACGTAGGTTGATGCCACTTCACCAAAATCAGAGACACCATCCAAGGTGCCTGCAATTAAGCCAACTGGAATATCTTGGTTATCAATGGGTGGAAATATACCGCTATTCGTCGGAGACTGGAAGTTAGTGCCATAGAAAACACCTGCCATCAGCTCAGGGGGGCGAGTATAGTCACCTGAAGAAACCGCTGGATCATTGATGTTTTGAATGGCAGCCAATCCCGCATAACCGCCAAAGGAGTGTCCCAGAAGCCCCAATTTTTCAGTGTCCACAATTTCAAAAATGGGTGAGTCAGCAGCGGCATCCTCCACTTTCATCTGATCAAGGACATCTTTCACCTGTTGCTGATCTGCCAGAAGCCCAGTAATGGCTTGTCCATCAGGCCCACTGACAGTGCGTTCATTGTTAGAGACAACCACAACGAATCCATAACTGGCAACTTCTTCTGCATAGTTGGAGTAGTCAGCTTTATCGACCAGAGCACCCTGTAGCATTAGGGCGATCGGTAACTGATCTGCCGTTGCATCGGGCACAACGGGGTAGTAAACATCTGCCGGATCACCATCAGCAGCGATCGTCGTTGTATAGTGTTTTACCTGGTTATACAGTGGATCAGGACTGAATGGATAATCCCCTGGACGAATTCGCAGCACTTCTCCCTGTCCCGGAACAAAGCCCTTGTTTGAGATATAGATATCGCCATTAGAACCCAGGGTTAAGCCAGTGGGATTAATGAGTTCATCATCAGCGATCGTAGTTTGAGTCGAGCCATCGGGAGAAATATAAATCAGAGCACCCGTTTCACCACCATTCAAAATGGCATCGGCATCGTACTCTAAAACGTAAAGACCACCAGATTGATCGAATGCCAGGTCAATGATGTTGGTGAAACCTTCCGCGTAGACTTCCGGTTCGCCCTCTGCCCCAATGCGATAAACTCGCGCACTTCCTTCCTGAAACGGAAACCCTGTCAATTCACCAACATAAAAGGCACCATCTGGACCAACAGTAATAGAGTTCGGTACCGACTGTTGTACGATTTCCTCACCTGTGAAGGGATTGATGGCGGTACGTGTAGGAAACACTGTCTCTAAAGTTGGTCCCGCACTGCTAAACGCTCTCAGGCTGAGCAAATCATTTCCACCGGCATCAAGCACGTAGGCTGTGTTGTTTTCAATCAGCAAGTCGAAAACATTCGTGTTTACGTCCTGCCCATCAGGATTATTGGCTTGCTCGTAGGCTCCCAAGTCTACGAGTCGTGTCCAGGAAGCACCACCGTCAAAATTCTCGATTGCAATCAATTGGCTGAAATCGGGCACCTGGATAACGCTGTCACGCAGTGCTGGATTACCTGCAAAGCCAATAATGGCGTAGGCATTGCCATAGGCATCAAATTCAATATCATTGACACCTGCCGCGTCACTACCGTCTGGTAATGCCAGTGACGGTAAACTCGTAATTACTCTTTCGACAATACCATCTTGAATCCGAGTAATCGCACCTGTCGCACCATAGGACAGAACTGCACCGGGGACACTGGGAGATGGAATGCTAGCTCCAGGCCCTCCTCGTCCAGCTTCAGTGACGTAGAGTGCTCCATCTGGACCAAACGTTAACCCTCTAGGTCCATCCAAACCACTTGCTAAAACCTCAATCTGTGGCGCATGTGATTTATCAGAGTCAGTACAGGTTTGCTCTGAAACAGCGATCGATGATTCCTTCTCCACAATAAAACTCCCGATATAGTGTATTGATTTCGACATCAAACTTTCGTCGTTTCAACTAGCTGTTGTCAGTAGCACCAATCTATACTGCATAATTAAGACCTCCAGTGGCTTGAACGAACGCGATGCAGGTAACCTAGAACTGCTCATAGTGTAAGTGCTTGGGTTAAATTGCACTTCTAGCTCAGGAAGGGGTTTTCACCTCCAACTTTCGCTGACACGTTCTCTACCTTTCGTTGATCGGTCGGAATCGTTGGTGGCGCATTAAAGGATAGTGGAATAAGTAGCTAGCTCACGCCAAGTCTAAGCTTGTAGTATTAATCTCGCTCGTTGAGCTGCAAGCAGTCATTTGCCTGAAAACTGCTGCATCAATTGAGCGCACCTGATGATGGAAGCATGATTGTGCTGCATTCTGAGCAGACCTAGTTAAGTTGACCATACCGAAGTAGCGATTGGAGAGGAGCTAGCTGTGGGTGGGTTTATCGACCTTACCACTAACCAGTTTTTGCAACACAACCTTTCTGGGAACCTTATGCTAATGCTTGCTGCAATTGTAGAGGTTAATCTACCTCTCTACCTTGCTGCGGCTCAACAAACAGCATAATCACTCATTGAACTATTTGGCAGCTGACTTATAGCACCGTTGGTGTGTTTACGTTACTCACCTTCGCAACCTTGCAGAAGCGAATTTAAATAAAGTACCTATATGCAGAGTCACCTACCGATCCAGATTAGCAATTTGATTTCCCTTACGTCGCGTCCAGGCAGTGATGATTGCGATCGCCAACACTCCTAACACTGAAGCGCCGATCAATAGCTTCTCACCTTGCAAAATGCCAGCCCCAGCCGCCACAAGGGGAGGTTTTACAATCACAATACTTAACCCTAAAGCGCTCATAAAGCGCTTCCAGGACATTCGACTGAGACCAGCGGCGTAGCAAATGTAGTCAAAAAAGCTAGTCATCAAGGCACCTGTCATCAAGAAGAAATTGCCCTCAAGATATTTCTGGCTCCAGCGATCGAGCCTTTCCATCAAGCGTTCACCGACGAGCCGCTGTACCACTCCGCGACCATAGCGACGGGCAAGGAAAAAATTAGTGGCACAGGCAAAAAAATCTGAGATCGCAATCACAATTAAACCCTGTGCAAATCCAAACAACGCCCCTGACAAAATCGCATACGCTGTACCGGGCAAGGCAGGAACCACAATACTAGTTAGTCTTAGCAACAGAATAATGAAAGGTGCCCCAATGCCAAACTGAGCAACATTGGTTCTAATTTGATCAATACCCACTCGATTGACAAACCAAATTGCGCCTGCAATCAACACAACAACCAAACTAAACTCAAGAATTTTGATGATTCTATGCTGCATCGCCAGCACTCCATGCTTAATCAAAGCAATTTCTAATTCGTCACAACCTGCATCGAACGTTCGATTGTGCCCAAAACCCGCCATGTTTTCTTTTGCGCGTTTGTTTTAGTTACGCCGGAAAGGTTCATTGCCTGATAGGGGCGATCAACAGCCAGGGCTTCCAAACACTTACCTATGCTGCTGCCCTGTAGACGGAATGTACCATCTTCACTATTACTGACGAACATTTGTAAGCCGCGATCGCTTCATCGCTGGTTAAATCTAAACCGGGAGCTAGTTCCCGTCCTACGATTTCATCAAAAGCATCAGCATGAGCCAGTTTACGACCTTTTAGATGCAAAGGAACTGTCTAGCTTGTTCCCTCGAAGCAGAAGGCAACGTTTCATGCAAGATGAGGCGACGATCGCTTCACTTTATTAATCCAGCCCTGGTGCAGGTTCAATACTTGGGAATAAGGCATATCGTGATCGAACACCAGATCAAAGACAAACGGCTGCACCCACTGTGGAAACCATTGATGTAGGAAACGACTGATCTGCGATCGCAAAAAAAACTCAACGAATAACCACTTCGTGCGTGGAAATGAGTAATCTGACAATTCCCTAAGTGCATGAGCATCAGGTACTCTTTGTTCAGAAAAGGTGGGTAATGCTAACGCCCAATCATCCTGATACTGCTCCAACAAGCGCTCAAAAATCAGGACATCTTCCAAGGATGCATTGCATCCCTGCCCCATTGCTGGCGAGACGGCGTGGGCTGCATCTCCCATCAGCAAAATGCTGTCGCCCTCATGAAAGCGATCGCACCGTACCGTGAATACTTGCCCCACTGGACGATGCCAGAATGCTTCTGCCTCCTCCGTTGACATCAACTGCCCAAACAAGGGAAAGTTTTCGCGGAAGAATGGTAAGACTTCCTCTTGTGTCGTCAAGCTTGAGAGCGGATTGTCCTGGGCATCAAAAGTAATAACGCCATTCAGTTGATCGCCCGGTTGAGGCACCATTACCATTCGTGTCCGATTATCCCGATTCCACCCATGAATTTTGTCCGGTTCTAGCTCCAACCCTAGAACCGGATTTAAGCGAGTAAGAAACACTGACTTATAGGCATCCGGGATATAGGTTTGCTCACATTGCAAGCCTGCATCTTGAACTAAATAGTCACGAATGGGCGATCGCACTCCATCTGCTGCTACTAAGCGATCATAGGTAAGGGTGAACGCCTCACCTTGCTCTGGCTGCAACGTCACGGTCTTCGCGCTCCGGTTTACTCCAACACACTGACAGCCAAACTTCACGGTGAGTTGTTCTGAATTGTCGGTTTGAGTTAAGTGCTGTAAGAGAATCATCACCAGGCGATTGCGGTCAATCGTAAGCAGCGGCACTACCCGCGAAATCTCACGGGTTTTCCCTTTTTGACGATAAATCTTTGATCCGTTGCAGAATACACCAGCAGCAGCGATCGCCTCCTCTAACCCTCTAATCTGGCGAAGTGCTTTTCTCCCTCGTGCCTGAAGCGAGAGCGGAAACGTACGGTCTTGCGATGCATCTACCAAACGCGGGTCAGGACGCTGCTCATAAAGCTCAATGCGATACTTCCCTCGACGCAGTAGATAATGGGCAAGTAACAGTCCAACTGGACCCGCTCCTATAATGACAACCGTTTGAAGCATTGAATTTTCTTCCTGAAGTGTACTGAGTTCCAATGGATGGTGTTGCAAAAACGATGGAGTGGCAAACGAACTCTACCGCTCTCGTTACTTTGGGTACTGCTGCCAAAAAGCTCCGGCTCCATCATGCGGTAGCAAGTCCACACCCCTTGGTTCTAGGTGCCAGTCTCGTCCTGTTGGGTCAACGCAATGCTGATAATACAAATCGATTGTATCAATGCTTAAGCGCTTCAAGGAAGCATCACTGGCAGAATTTACATACTCAGGTTTGCCGCTGATGCCGAAAAATTGCCCATCAGGTGTGCGAACATTGCCAAACTTAGTTGCCACAATCACTTGATCGCGTCGATCGCGAATCGCCTGCCCAACTAACTGCTCGTTGATGAATCGACCGTATATATCTGAGGTATCAAGAAAATTGATGCCTAGATCAATAGCACGATGAATAGTTGCAATCAACTCTTGATCATTAGGACTCCCATAGAATTCAGACATGCCCATGCAGCCTAATCCTAATGCGGAAACCACGAGTCCTTGACTGCCTAGTTTTCGCATTTTCATAATTTTTACTCCTGAGAGCAGCGTTGCACAAAAAAGGCTGTGGACGGAGCATCGTGAAAGGGTTGAAGTACCATCAAAAACTAAATATCACTGTGAGCTAGAAAGTCCGCAACTGGTCAGAGTATACCGCTGGATTGAAACAGGATGAAAGTGACACTAAAGTAGGTGCGCTAAAACCATAAGAATATGACAAATTATTGTAAGAATCTACAAGAAGTTGAGTAGTGAAGTTCATTATACTCAGGTGAGATTTAAGACAAGCGTGACTAAGCAGTAAAACTGACGCATGAGAAATTCGCATTTCATCACTTAATCATCAGTAGGATACAGAACCTAATGCTAGCGATTTTCTTCTATCCTTTACCCAATGGCACCACCACTCGTCTGATTTGCCTTCCTTTCCACAAGCCTAGAGTACCGCTCAGGCGTGTTCACAGGCGATGAAGTAAAGCATTGAAGCGAATTTTACAAGCAAATTCAGACCTTTCTCCCGAATAAATTCCGACTTTTTGACGATGTGAAAAGAAAAATGGAACTGATTGGATTTTAGGGTAGTGCTCTAGAGACAGGACGCTGAACAAATGTCATGTTCGGAAATACTGACCATATGATCAGCATTGCCCTAGTGTTTATCCTTTCCCAATAGAACTATCTAAACCTAAATGAGTGGCTCCTCAACGGAAGTCTAAGCAAAGTTCTTCAAGTCGCTAAGATGGGATTCAAGACGTTTTTCAGAAGAAAACAACCAAAGCAAAGAAATATGGACAAATCCAAAGAGCCCGAATGAGCTTGTAATCATTACGCATTAGGCAAGTTTTGACTAGTGGCAAGCAATTCCTAAAGAGGTTCTCGATGCACCACCCAACGCTTTCATCAAGCAATGGGCACAAAATATGCCCCAGGATCAATGGGATTTCGCTTAACCTAGCATTCTAATCCGTAATGCAAACACAATGCCCTACTACTGCTTTAATCATTGCTGCATCTGAAGTAACTAAAGTCAAATTCACTTAGTTAAGAATTCAGTGCCATAACTACAACAAAAGTCGCAAACAATTTCACGACATCAACGAAAGTTAGAGAATAGTTCAGCGAAAGTTAGAGATAGAAACCCTTCCCTGAGCTAGAAGAATAATTTGATCAAAGCACCTATGCTCTGAAGAGTTATAAGTTGCCTTCGTCGTGCTCAATTAATTACTCTTTAATACACTCACAAATGCATTTACAGTGGTAAAGTACATCCTGTGAAACACAAAGAAGATCTTGATCGAGTAAACAGTTTAGCGATTTGGATTGAATCCTTGCAGAAGTTAGTCAGCGGGAACCGATCAGCCCTACAGCTACATAGCAGAAATCAACTTCTGCAATAGCTCTAAGACCTGAATCAATGACAACTTCAACTGACGAAACAAATCATGTGCGGTAATTTTGGCTTTTTAGGTAAACGAATTTCTGAGGACAACCAAGAGCTTCTGCCAGTTCGAGTTGTGGAAGTCTTTAAGCAAATGGGTCGTGAAACCGAGATTCGCGGCGAGCAAGCCGGAGGTGGACTGGTTTTAGCACGCAACAAAAATAACCAAGTTATATTTGTTGGCAAAAAGATCTTGAATCAAAAGCGAGGCAATTTAACACATGCTTTGGAAGCCGCCTTTGCCCCGGTCAGACGCAAAGCGGTCTCAAAAGCAAAGAGCAAGCCGTTGGAATCCGTTGTTACTGGAGCCTGGCACTACCGTTATGGAACGAGCAGCCCGCCCGCGATTCTTGAGACACATTGGCATGAGTGGATGCCAGCAAGAGACGCGGAGGTTTGGCAGGTTGAAGATGGGAAATGGATTTGCCGCCGCAAAAACGTCAATCACCGCATTACCCATAACGGAGACTTTGACGCCTGGAGAATCTTTGGCAGATCGATCGACAACACAACACTAGGCTTGTGGCTCGAACGAGTCTTACATACGCCCAACTCCACAAACGGAGATTCCCCAAAAATCGCCGGCATGATGGATCTGTTAATCACTCAGGGAATGTGGGATGCCTCAGTTAGACTGGCTTATCAACTTGCGGTTGCCGAGTCAGTTGAAGCCGCGTTTGGGGGACAAGAACCAGCGAAAGCAGCACCGAATACGGCTCCTTCCCAGCAAGCGTTAGCCGATTGGGCTGAGATCTTTGCCAGAATCTGGCAACGGCACAATGAGGCAAAAGACTCATTCACTAAAGACGACTTCAGGTATTTTGAAACGTTGGTCTTTCGAGAAATTAGCAAGCACATTTGGTTTGGACAGTGGAGTGAGGAAACGCGACTCGCTTTTGTGAGAGGGGCGATCGAGGCGTTCTTGCACAATGATTTATATCGGGCAACGCAACTATTTATGTCACAAGCCGAGGGCAGCTTCGGTCTGGTCACGGTTTCCACTTTAAGCGAGGAGAATCTGGTGCTAGGTGCTCAAGGTCAGCCAATGACGATTGGATTTAACTTGCCGGAAAACTACATGGTTTACGCATCGGAAACCGCCGCAGTCCATGCTGTTTTAGTCGGGATGCCTGACTCTTACCGCTTAGATTTAGACCAAACAGCAGGAGAAGTTGCCTTAGTCGGTGCAAACAACATTGCGATCTATTCCATCACAGAACGCCGCGAACTGCTGGCGTCAGAGCTAGGAAAACGATGGATACCGATGCAAGGGAACCCCTACATTCAAAGTCCTAACGCTCATGCCAAAGATCCCGTCGCCAGTGATATTCGGGACATTCCGCAGGTGCTGAAAGCGATCGAGACCTTATGGAGAAACCCATCCTCGTTTAATTGTCAAAGTGCAGAATACTTAGCAGATCTCTTAATCGAAAAAGTGAAGCACTTTGACGAGAAGCGAGAAAAACTGGTTAAAGCAGGCTTGGGCAGCGAGTTGGGGCAGTTGCAAACCGTTGATTTCTTAATTACTGGCATTGAAAATAGCCTGTGGTTAGGCGAACGGTTCGCTCAGGATTTAACAACCATTTTTCCCTTGTTAAATGTCAAAACGCTGTCAGCTAATCAGGTGTTGAGGCAATTGAAGCACGACTCTCAAAGTTTGCAGTTAGGCAAAGACTCGATCGTGCTAGCCATCAGTCAGTCTGGTCAAACCTTTCCCACGTTGCAGGCAACTGCTGCCTTTGATAAGCTCCATCAGCAGGGAGTGATTGGCGGGCTGTTTATTCTCACTGGAGAACTGAATAGCTTGATGGGATCTGCAATTACTCAATCTTATTTCTTAGGAGCGGCATTTAGCCGTAGAATTTTCATCAACGGTAGCGGACGCAGAACGGCTGAACCTGCCACCGTGACCGTTGCCGCCACTCAGGCGACGCTGACAGAAATTCTGTTGCATCTTGCGAAACGCATCCGACAAACGTTTCCCGACTCCAGCCCGTTTGGAATGACCCTGACCCAAGAAAGCTTAGTCACGCTGGAAACCATTAAGGTAGATTTTCTCAATCGCAGCCTTGTTTCGCTCACCGGAACCACGACCAGGGGAGCCGCGATCAAATCACCGGAGAACAAAACGCTGGTAAGACAGGGGCGCAAGTGGTCCTGGCATATCACCGAAGGTCCACTAGTCTGGGGCATTCATGCATTGTATGTTTTGATCGTGCTGGGATGGTTAATCCCGTACGGATCTATCCTGCCAGTGACTCAGACGATTCTGCGTGGGCTGCTGTTAGCCACTGGCTTATCGAGCCAATTGTTTTTATTAGAATTGGCTAGTCCGGTTCTCATCTTGGTGGATATTGGGGTTGCCATCTTTGGTCCCTGGCTATGGACGCTGGGACTGCGCTGTTTGCAGGGTAGACAGCCTCTAGCGCGCGTGGGTAAACGAACGTTAGTCATTGGGGATGTGCCCTGGGTCAATCAACTCTTAAGAGCCTACGTGAGCAAACTGTTTTCCCTGAGCTGTGGAATTGCCTCTCTAGATGTGCATGGAGCCAACCCACAAGATGATATGTTGCATGAATTTGGGCACCGCATCACTAGGGGTACGTTGGTATTTTTAGGAGTGCCTGACGGTCGCCGCAGCCAAATGCAAAAAAATGATCAGGATGCGGTCGTTATGACGGGTAAGCAAGCCGATGGGGTCAGGAATCTGGGTGTTGGTCCAGACATTGTTGCATTGGGACATAATCCGGCGATCGCTCACAAAGGGTTTAGACAGGCGATCGTGTTAGAAAGTAAGCCCAATTTTCTTGAAGAAACGGTTCCAGCCGACCAACACGCGGTGATTGAAGAATTAAGGGAATCCCGGTTTAGCTCGTTTGAGCGCTTGTTAGCTAGCTATGTGCTGTTTTGGGCGCTTGCCAAAAGAGTCGCTTCCTTTCCGTTCCTCAGGTATCCGCACTGGAAGTCTCAAAGCAGAACCCGAATTGCAACTACGGCTGCACCTGTGTCAGGGATAAGCCTAATGCCTAACGTTCAAGCACCGATTCAAGCCGCATCCACTGAAACGTCTCGTCAACAATACCTCCTTTCTGTTGCTCCAGACGATCCAGAAACGACGGACGCAACGAACCAAATTGGTCAGTTAATCGATCCTATCTTGATCGAACGGTGTCAGCAAGAACTCGCTTACAGCATTGGTCCGATCGCTGCTCTGATTGTAGAGGAAGTGATGACGGATGCTGCTCCAACCTCCCGCAATCAGTTGATCGATACCCTGGCACAGAAGATTCCCGACGTTCTAGAGGCACGTGCGTTTAGACGACGGCTGGCTCCCGATAGCGGTTCTCAAAGGCGTGAGCGATCGCTGCAAGCGCGAGGTAGCAATTCTAACCCGTAGGAGTTGTTAAGCAATCACTGACAAAGATTATTAACCGTTGGCTAATCACTGCTAGCTAACAGCCAATTAGATTTGAGGTCATTAATGTTGATGATAAGGCGGTTTAGAAATGCCAAGCTTAGCACCAAATTTAATTTAGTTTTGCTTCTTGTCTTTATCATCGGCATCAGCCTGAGTGGAGCGGCACTAGCAAATGTTTTGGAGCAGAGGGCACAGTTTGAAGTGACTGCTCAAGCAGCGCTTTTGATGCAAACCATGAATTCAGTCAGAGAGTATAACCAGGCTCACATCACTCCTCTACTCACAGAGAAACTCGAAACCGAGACTCCTAGCGATCCTCCACTTACAGAGGAACTCCAAACCTACATTCCCAGCGCTCCTGCACTCCCAGGGAAACCCGAAACCCAAATTCTTAAAGATCCTGCACTCACAGAGAAACTCGAAACCCAAATTCCTAAAGATCCTTCACTTACGGAGAAAATCGAAACTACACCTGCCTTCGTTCCAGAGTCAGTGCCAACGTACGCCGTAAGGGAGGTGTTTGAAAAGCTGCGTCAGCACGAAAACTACGCGAACTTCTTTTATAAAGATGCCACGTTGAACCCTACAAATATAAGAGACAAGGCAGATGAATTTGAAACCGCCCTGATTGAACGGTTTCGTGAAGAACCAGACTTAAAAGAACTTTCTGGCTTTCGGACGTTGCCCCAAGGAAAAGTTTTTTACATTGCTCATCCCTTTGCCATCACAGACCCAAATTGTCTTCAATGCCACACAGCTCCAGAAATGGCACCTAAGAGTCAGATCACAATCTACGGATCGAACAATGGTTTCGGTTGGCAATTGAACGATCCGATTACGGCTCAGGTGGTTTCTGTGCCTGCTGAAGCCGTGTTTGATAGCGTCAATCGATCGCTGTTTGCCCTAATGAAGATACTATTTAGCGTTTTTGCTGTTGTGATTCTGTTAATTAATTTCCTGCTCAAGCTAACTGTAATCCAGAGAATCAAACGCATTGCCGGAGCAGCGCATGCTATCAGCACTGGTGAGATGAGTGTTGACTTTAAAGACAATTCGCAAGATGAAATTGGGGCCTTAGCTGCTGCTTTTGGACGCATGAAATCTAGTTTGGAGATTTCTATAGAAATGCTGCACCAGCGGAAGTCTTAGTTGCTATTTAAAGCTTGGAGTATTGGATGAATGGAACTATGTCCTCAAGCAGGTCAAATCCTAGGTTAAGCCTCGTAAGGTGAAACTGCCCTTGGTTCAGTAGCCTGGACAGCATAGGTGCAATCTGAACTGCTAGAGGTCATTCTTATTATTAGACCCTGGAACTATTCTTCTCGGCTACTTTCTCAGCTACTAATGTTGCCCCTGATAGGGGCGATCGCTGCCGGAAATTGTGCCATTCTCAAGCCCTCAGAGTTGGCTCCGGCGACCTCGCATGTCGTTGCTCAGTTGGTCAAAGAAACCTTTGATTCCAGGTATGTCGCGGTTCTAGAAAGTGGCGTTGAGATAGCTTGTGTTCTGCTAACACAGAAGTTTGACTACATCTTTTTTACAGGAGAAATTCGTGTAGGTCAAATTGTGATGGAGGCAGCCGTAAAACAACTCACTCTCGTCACTCTAGAGCGGGGAGGTAAAAGTCCCTGTATTGTCGATCGCAAGTGTGTTGAAGGAACCTTTTTTGATTGATCTAAATTGGCGATATGCACCTTACGCGAAGAAACTAGGCTTCTTCAAAAAGATCGTTAGTGCATCCTGAACTGAATCTTAGTAAAAAGTGAAACGGTATAACCATGCTCATCAGCGAAGGCTCCATTCAATTTCTACTAGCTATCACCGACTGGCTCATGAGTAGCAGCTCTGCATGGGCAGATATTTTCCTTAAAGATTGAATTAGAGTAGATAGCAAGTTGAGTACGATTTCTTAAGTTGAGGCGATCGAGCAGATGAGTGACATGAGTTTTAATCGTTCCTTCTGAGATTTCAAGCCGCGCTGCCATTTCACGATTGGTAGAGCCATCGCTAATCAACCGTAAAACTTCTTGTTCACGAGGCGTTAACGCTGTTAAATCTAGTGAGGCTGATAGTGATTCAGCCCGTTTCAAGTCAGGAATGCTGGTTGCTAGCTTTTTCAACAGCGTTGGTCCCAGAAGACTGTATCCGCAATACGCTAACCGAACCGCCTGCACTAATTCTTCTGGCGGCATATCCTTAAGCAAATAGCCCTTTGCCCCAGCTTTGAGTGTTTCAATGACGTACTGATTGTCGTCAAAGGTGCTGAAGACAATCACTTTTACGTCTGGAAATTGCTCGCAGATGGCTCGCGTCGCGACTCGACCATCCATCACAGGCATTTGGATATCCATTAATACTAGGTCGGGTTGTAACGCAGCTACCTGCTCAATAGCAGTTTCTCCATTTTCAGCAATTCCCACCACTTCTAAGTCGGGTTCTACTTCTAACACTGCCTTCAACCCAAGGCAAATAAAATTTTGGTCGTCTACGAGCAGTAGGCGAATCATTGTCGTTCACCGTGTGCTGTTTGCAATCTGCTTCAAATTTTCAATTTGTTTCTTGATCGCGTCTCGTTGTTTAAGTGGTAACTCTGATATGGTTTCTGGTGCTTCCGATTGAGCCAAATCGTTTAACAAAGTTGAACCTGCTACTCCCAGTTTCGACGCTTCAGCTAGTTTGAGCGCCTCATCTAGCGCGTTGTACCATAAACCTGCCTCAGCATAGATGTTAGCTTTTTCAACGCTATTGATTGCTTTGTTCAATTTACTTTGCACAACGGCAGGCATTCCTACAACTTCAATACTTGCCTCGCTGACTAAATCACCGGATGGGTTATCGGGATCACAATGAATGACAACCTGCCAGAAATACTCTTTCCCTGGTTGCAGCCCTGGTTCATTCTGCAAGAATGGAGATAACTTCATAATTCCCGGCGAACTCTGCAAGGGTAGCTTGCGAACTTCTTTGGGTTTACCGCCTGGAACCGACTCGTAGATTGTGAATTCCATGGGCTTAGAGGCGGAACCACGAGGAACAAACCAGGCAAATGTAGGATGCCGAGAAATCGTTCGTCCAACGTAATTACGCGAGGCAAGAACGGTTAGCGGCAGACCTCCGCCAGAACATCCTCTAGTCGTTCCTCCATCCGATTTTCTACCTGGAGGAACGGGCTTTTGAGTGCCGGGTGTATAAACCGCTAAAGCTGCTGGAGCTACAATCATTACTAAGCTCAAGGTACAGCTAGTAACTAGTTTGATGATGCGTTTGTTCGGAAAACACTGGATTGGAATCATCATAGTTTTGGTTGAGCAAACGTTAGTTTAGCTATAAGACACAAGCGCGAATTTTCATTACTAGGCAGCGTATACAAAATTGCCAGTAGGGACGATCGGAGGTTTGCCTATGTGCATCAAGAATTGTTTAAACGAGGCGATCGCGCGTTTTGTAGTGCGATCGCCTTGTGGCGTTACCGTCAAACCCACAACTGATTTCTCACCTAGAGAATCAGGGCAAGTGCATCTAAATTCATCTTGACAAAAACTAAATTGTGAAATTACACAATAATTAGAATTTGTTGTCTGATTTCTCTTTCAAGCGTTAAAGAGATCGCCTAAATTAATGTCAATCAACAGCGTTAATGCGATTATTTTAGGCGTTAATGAAATTGATAGGTTTTTATTGAAAGATGCGTTTGTCCTGACTGGTGCTCTAGGCAGTCAGATCCTCTAGCAGCATTTCAATTGCCCTGATATGGAGCTTGACAAGATCTTGCCCATACTCTGTGTTTTCCTGTACCTCTTTGATGGCACGATTTACTGTGATTGATTCATCATCGGAGATGAGATCTGACCAACCGCCTGCCCTCCAGCGTTCTATCACTAGATTCTCCCGTTGGGATTGATCAAGGCTTCTAATCGATTGAAGAGCGTTTAAGGGATCAGCAATATTTCCGAGGGCAACCATTTCTTTAGATTCGTTGTGATACCCAATGGGTAAATCCCACAAGCCCTTTTCCTGTAACAGTTTTTTCATTGATTCCATGAGACTTTACCTCTTTCTAGAGTTGTGAACTAGGATCGGTAACATTTGTTAGGCAAGGAAGTAATATGTCATTCTTTTCATCCACCACCCCATGGTGCATATAGCCTGGCATACTTATTCCCATAGAATACTAATATGTCCCTGTTGTACTCTAGAATGCTTGCTGCTTCAGGATCATACTCGGCTGACCCTTTTTTTCTATACCTTGCAATCGTTTCGTTAAACCTTGCAATAGCCCTATCATAGGCATCTTGAACACTGAGACCTTCTATCAAAGCGATATCGATTTCTATATCGGTGTCCAGAAAATCTCTTCGGGCACGGAGCAACAGTTGATATGCCTTGGAATAGCCCACAAAGGCTAATGCTCCGTTATATACTAGATCTACTCCAAGTCCGATGTTGGGGTATCCACAATGACAAGCAAGGAAGTGGAAGATTTTGCCCTTCGCCTCAGGAGGTTGAAACTGACGTTTTCCAATAACCTTCTCATAAACGCCTTCCGCATCCATTCGTCCATACAGCGAGTCGAATAGCCCATGCCCCGAAGCTGAACAAAAAATGACATCGGGGTCTCTGAGTTTGACTTCAACGTTAGTGCGCGTCATCTCGCTGCCTATTAGCGATATGACACTATTGTTAAATCTGGTAGTACTTACGTAGGGGTAAAGCGCCTTACGTCTTCGGTTATAGGTAGCCGTAGTGGCTGAGTCTTTTTCTTCATTTGCATCTATTAGAAGAATTTTTCCTGGAGGGGTAGGCTTATCGAAATCTTGTGTTGTTATCTGAAGCAAACCATTATTTCTTCGTCCCTGACTCAGAATGTAAAACTTGTCCTTGTATTTTACAAGAGCGGGAGAACCAGATGTATCAATGTACCCAGTGGTCTGACCATTATCATATTTGAGCCATTCTGGCACACGCTCTACATTATTAAAGGAAGAAAGGTAACCTGCGTTTCCCGGTTCTTCAAAAACTGCATAGAATTCGTTAAAGTCTGATGCCAACGCGGGAGGTCCAGATATGACATGCCTGGTAATCTTACCGTAAAGCTTAAATTCAGCGTCTGAAGTCCATACTTCTTTTGCGTCCTTACCTGAACCTCTTTTTTCAAATGTGGTATACCACAGATACCCTGACGCGTTTTTCCCTTCATGCATGCAGACCAGCCTGCTGCCCACCCCCCTAGATCCAATCATCTCTATGAGAGTTCCTCCACCAGTTGTGCCGTGATCACCTAGTGGTTTGTCCTCAGACCAGGTCTTTCCGTCAAAGATAGTGTAATACAGCCAACCCTTTCCTCCTCCCTGTCCCTCATGGACACAGTAAAGCGATCCTCCGTGCACTGCTAGAGAAGCACAGGGGTAACGACGTTCGGTGATTGAAGTGCCATGCTTGGGTAGTTTTGTACTACCAGACCAGGTCAGTCCGTCAAAGGTAAAGTAATACAGCCAACCATCATTTCCATATCCCTGATGGATGCAGTAAAGCTTGTCTTGAAAGACTGCTAGTGCAGGGGAACCACTTGTCTGATTATCTAGTGGTGTATCGCTAGACCAGTTCTGTCCGTCAAAGGTACAGTAATGCAGCACACCTGCGTTATTCGGTCCCTCATAGACGCAGTAAAGCGTGTCTTGAAAGACTGCCACGGCTGGAGAGCCCGACAGGCGATGGGTATGAATATCTTCTGTCTCTCTGGCTTGAAGAGACGTGAAGCTAGATATTGTCCCTCCGGCTTGAAGGGACGTGAAGCTAGATACCGGAACACTCTCAGACCATGAACCACGAAGAATTCCGGGTCGTGGGAGCGACCATTCTGGTTCTGGTTCTGGTTCTGGTTCTAATCCTGGTATTTCTGGTCTTGAGTTTGGGTCATCCAAAATCTTTTTGATCGCGGTCTGGAGCGGAAAACGGTTTGAGTCAGCAGCCATAATTTTTTCTCGTAAACTAGGATTGTTGTGATGTACGAAACACCAAATTGAATTAATGTTGTGAGCAACTGATTTCGAGCTATAGCAGCTTGAATGGAACAGTCTCCCATTGCTAAAGATTCAGTGTGTGCAGGTGCAACAGAGCAATCGCTAAAACTTGTCTAAATCGATCGCCCATACCATTGCACCTCCCAACTCTTTTTCAATCAAATAGCTGACTTTATAACCGAGTGATTTCTCATTGTCATAAGTCACCCAAAGTCCAGTCTTAGTGCTGTAGGCGTAGGGAGTTAAAGTAGGTTCGTCCCACCTCAATACGTCAAGTTCGCCACTATCAATTTTCTCAAGGATTTCAAAGTAAGAGAGGATACCAGGGGTGAGTGTTCCAGGTCCTGCGGGTCCAGGCCCACTAAAAGGCTTTCCAAGACCATCGGTACGGTCTTCAACAACATAACTCCGTCCGTAGGTAGGTAATCCCAGCACAATCTTTTCTTTGGGAATATCCGCCTTCAGGTAAGATTCCACCGTATCTTTGATGTTAAAAATACCATCGAGTACGGAATCTTCCAGGAGGGGCGCGTTGGCTCCTGTTCCCACTGTGTTGGGATCGTCAAAAGCCCCGTGATAGTCGTAGGACATGACGTTGAACCAATCTAAATATTCACCGCACTGAGCCAGCCATTGAAAGAATGAATCGCCCGTTTTGCTGCCCTTGGGGACTGTAGAAGAAGCGATCGTGATCAGAAAATCTTGCCCAGCAGTTTGACGGAACTCTTGCAGCAGTGCCAGGTAATTATCATAATCGGCATCTTGCCCCCCTCGTTTAGAGTCGCCAGGGTATTCCCAGTCGAGGTCAATGCCATCAAAGCCGTTTTTTTTAGCATAGTCGATCGCAGATTTAATAAACTGCGTCCTACCATTCGGATCGGCTGCCATTTTGCTGAATAATTGGCAGGTAAAGGGACCATAGGGATTTTCTGTTCCGGCTGACTCAGGCGTATCATCGCAAGTGTTGAAACTCCAGCCACCAATTGAGAGCAGCGTTTTGAGGTTGGAGTTTTTCTGCTTTAAACTCTGGATCGCCGGATACAGTTCTCCTTTATCATTATGTTCTACAGGTTGAATGGTGTAGTCACCTGTATAGCGTTGCTCTCCGGTTCGTGTTTCGTTCGGATCGACACTCCAACTCACAAAGCCGAACATACCAAAAGCAAAGTTGATGTGTGTAAAGAGCGAGGGGTCAATTTTATCAGGTAAGAATTCTCCTACTTTGCGGTATTGTGCCCAGTTGCTGAAGTAAGTAATAAATTTGTAAGCCATTTTGGTTACTCTCCTTTGTTTTTGGTGTTATTGAGGGTAAAGAACCGCCGCATTGCTCTCAGCATTGCAATCGTTAAGATTAGGTGTCTCTAGCCTCTACCTTATGCTTACAGGGAAGTACTTATTCATCGTTTATAAACCTGTTCTTTGCATCTAAAGCGTGGGTTCATGGATGTGGAGGGTTTGACAATTTGCTGCAACTTCAAGCTGTGTTTGCTTAATTGGTACAACGAATAGATAGATTGAAGTCAGAGTATTCCGTGCCAAGTTAAGTACTTAAGTTTGTACGTCCTATTGCTTATGAAGGTAGTTAGCATTGCACAACTCTGTAGTGGGTGAGTAGATGGGCAAGGACTTTGACTGACCCCATGTCCTTAGAAATGGTGTTCACCCAGTGGGTTTATCTCGATCGCAGACTTTTCAAGCACTGCTGATGTCTCCACTCAGCCCCTTCGGCATAGCCTCTGCGATAGCAAAGGAAGATACTGAGTAACTTGTGCTCAAGAGGGGAAAGGTACTTAAGGGAGCCATTTCTCCAGCCTATGCAGTAGAGCTTGTATAAGCCTCCTATTCGTTGAGTGTGCATTGCACAATTCTCCTTGTTCTGTCAAAACTATCTACTTGGTTTACATGGTAGAAGTTGAATAGAAGAGATGCCTTAACCGCCTATGTCAAGTTCATGACTTAAATGAGCTAATCTAATTGCACACCTATGTAATTAGGCTGGTACAGGTATGCAATGTATTGTTTAGTAAGTTTTTATACCCTATAGAGGTCAACCATTTTTATGGTTTAGGGCGATGATTTGTTTTATCATTCACTGAGACAGCAGTAATGAAAGTTACGGGGGTGTATTGGTTATCTGTGCTCCAAATTCTGATGTGTTCCAAATGTTGAGAACTGAGATCTGAAGTCAAAAGGGTTTAATCGTGAGCCAAAATTCACCAGAACAAGAGACGCTCAAAATACTTGTGGTAGATGACCATGAACTAATCCTGAATGGAACGATCGACCTGCTGAAACAGCATTACCCACAGTCTGAAATTCTCACCGCTAAAACCACTCAGAACGCACTCGAGCAAACTGAAGCATTCTCGCCTGACTTAGTTGTTGTAGACCTCTCCCTGCCAGAAGCCTCTGGAGGCACTGCCGAAATCAATCAAGGCATTAAAAGCCTGGGGACTTTAATGAAAAACTATCCCACCCTCAATCTGGTTGTGCAGAGCAGTTATGTCAAAGCACTGGTGCGAATTAAACCAGACATTGATACTCACGAAGGAGGGTTCACTGTAGCCGACAAAGGACTTTCCAGCCAAGAGATGTTGAGCCGAATTGCTTTAGCCCTTAAAGGAATCACCCACACCAAAGACCTAAAAATGCCACCAGGAGAAGTTAAGCCAGAGTGGATCGAGGTACTCAATCTAGCATTCGAAGAAGGATTAGAAGATAAACTTATCGCTGATCGCATGAATGTATCCCTTAGAACAATCCGTCACTACTGGACTAAAATTCAAGACGTTTTAGGCGTTTACCCTGAAGATGGCAAGAGTCTTCGCATCCAAACGGAGAAACAAGCTAGAGAAGAGGGGTTTATTGATTGAGCCATTTTGCTAAGGAAGGAACTGTTGTTAAGTCTTTGGAGCAAGTTTAAACAAGAAATTCCCATCTGGTTTGCAGGAGCATTACCAGGACTTGCTGCTATAGGACTGGTCATACTCGTTCGCCTGACTGGGGCGTTGCAATTGGTAGAATGGGTAACGCTTGATTCCTTTCTCCGTCTACGACCTTGGGAACCGATCGACGAACGAGTTGTGATTGTCGGAATTAATGAGGAGGATATCCAACAGATAAGAAACTACCCTATCCCCGATCGCGAAATTGCCAAACTGCTCAGAACGTTGCAGAAATACCAACCTAGAGTGATTGGTCTTGATATTGTTAGGGATATACCCGTCGAACCCGGACATACGGAACTAGTTTCAACCTTTCAAGACATCAAAAATCTAATTGTAATTGAAAAAGTTTTGCCCGTTGCTATTAAGCCTCCTTCCACCTTACCTCCAGAAAAAATTGGGTTTGTCGATGTTCTTTCCGACGATGATGGTAATGTTAGGCGTGCAATCCTTGGAACGTATAGACCTGAAGATAGTAAAAAATATGCTTTGTCCCTGCCTTTACGACTGGCAGAAACGTATCTTAAGGTGGAAGGCATGGAACTCACCAATGGTATTCACGATCGCGAAGCGATGCGATTTGGTTCCACTGAACTCCCTCGTTTTTCCCTGAATCCCGGCGGCTATGTAGGTGCTGATGATTTTGGTATTCAGGTACTTCTTAATTACCGCAACGGTCAGCAGCGATTTCGCACCCTATCGCTTAAAGATATTAACAACATCGAGACCGGAAAGGGTAATCCCAATGTGCTACGCGATCGCATCGTTCTCATTGGGGTGACGACTCCTAGTATTAAAGACTTTGTCGATACCTCTGCGATTGCTAATCTACAACCGCCGGGGAAAATTTATGGTGTAGAATTTCATGCCCATGTTGCTAGCCAAATTGTTAGCGCAGTTCTCGACGGACGCCCTGTTTTAAAGACATGGTCGCAGGGCTGGGAATATCTCTGGATTATTGGTTGGGGCGCTTTAGCAATTTATCTGGGTCGGCTAACTCAATCTCCATTAAAAAATCTCGTATATGTTGCCGTTGCTAGCCTAGGTTTAGTTGGAATTGGTTATGCCTTTATCGTCAGGGGATGGTGGATTCCAGTAGCGCCTGCTTTATTAACTTTGGGCATCAATGGTGCAATCTTGAGTGCTTTCTATCAATACGTCCGATTTTTGAGATCTCAGATCGAGATCCGCCAACGTACCATTGAACGGACGTTTACTATAATCCATAACGGACCTCTGCAAACATTAGCCAATATATTGAGGCACGTCCAAGACCAAGATTTAGAACAATATCGATTACTCGAAGAACTGAAGAATTTGAACTACGAAATCAGAGAAGTTGGCGAATACCTGAAACGAGAAGCGCTCGATCGAAAGGAAAGCCTCCGTCTTGGCAGTGGTCTAATTCTAGACTTAAAGCTGCCAATTCGCGACCTGTTCTATGAAGTCTACAGCCATACACTTCAGCGAAACTTCCCCTACTTTAAAACACTCAAAGTTAAAGCTTACTCGTTCGATCGAATTGAGGAGAAATACTTAAGTCTCGAGCAAAAGCGGGAACTCTGTCAATTTCTTGAAGAAGGGCTGTGCAATGTAGGAAAGCATGCAGAAGGTTTAACCCGTCTCAGTGCTACTGGCAAGCAAAACAAAGGCTGGTACACCTTGACCATTAAAGATAATGGGGTCGGTATTTGCTCGTTCTCTGAGGGGCGGGGAACTAAACAGTGTCTAGATATAGCGAGAAAATTGAGAGGAAAGTTTCAACGAAAGTCTCTTGGAGAAAAAGGAACTTTGTGTGAGTTAACTTGGCTGGTCGCAGGTAGAAACTGGAATCTTTTTCGTGTAGGACGTAACCTCAAGGTCAGGATTTTGAGAGGGAGAAGTTAGGCTTCTTCACCCATTAATTGAACAGTTGGAAAATCATCTAGCCTCGTTGCCCTTCATTAGGAGTCTTTCATGGAACGGTATTTAGGTGCGTTTGAACATTGGTTTTGGCTCTGGGACCAGCTCCATCCCTTACAGTTTGCGATCGTCGCGAAACTACAGGGGCAGTTTAGTCCGAACCAACTCGCGATCGCACTTCGGCAGGTTCAGCATCACCATCCACTGCTGCAAGTCTGTATCGTCACAGATGAGATTGGACGACCGAAGTTTGTCGAAATCGATGGTGAAATTCCAGTGCAGTGGGTCTCCAGAATCGATGATCAGCACTAGCAACGAGAACTCGAACTAGAGATGACTTATTCGCTTGATTAGCAGGTTGCTCCGCTGCTGCGAATGGTGCTACTCCAAGCGGGAGACAACTCTGAACTAATCATTGTCTGTCATCACTCAATTGCAGATGCAACGTCAAGCATTTACCTGCTGCGAGATATTGTGCAAGCACTAGAAGGCAAAACCTTTGAGCCGTTTGATTTGTCTACATCATTATCTTTGGAAGAAGTGTTTCCTCGGCTTGCACCCGCTCCAGAAGTGATGGGTGAAGGTGTCCATTATTCAACCACTATTTCTCGTCGTCCCCAACCTCATGTTCGCAGGGCGATGCTCTCTGCCGAACTGACACAGCAACTGATTGAACGCAGTCGAGCCGAGCAGACCACAGCTGCGTTCTTGCTTGCCTTGATGCAACAACCTCTTCGATCGAGCGATCCAGTGCAATGTGTACATCCGGTGAATGTGCGATCACACCTCTCCCTACCAATGCTTGATGCGGTTGGGCTTTACGTTAACAGTGGTATGACGACTCATTCGCTTAAGCCAAATTCTGCCTTTTGGAATGTGGCTCGATCAGTCAAATCCCAACTTTTACAAACTGATATGGCTGAACAACTGGTCGAGGATTCCTAGCGGCGGCAAGCAACAATGGCAAACTTACCGGACACTGCTGCGTTCGCTGAGATACTGAAGCAATTGACGTTTCATCTGGTGGTGACAAATCTAGGTCTGATTAAGATCCCGCAACAGTACGACAAGATTCGGATTGAAGCACTTTATGCCCCCGCTGTTTTGTCTGGCAACGCTCCAGAACGAGTCGTCGGAGTTTCAACTTTGGGCGATCGCATTTCCCTAACAATTGTATTTGCACCCCCTACTGATGTTGATCGTGCCCAGAGCGATCGCGCTGTCACTGACTTTCTATCAAAAGGCGTGAAGCGTTTAGAGGATGCAGTATTGGCTCAATCTGCTATCAAGAACGCTCAGTCGTCCTTGAATAAATAGATTGCTAAATTTACAGTCTTTGCAGCTCCCCCGATTTCGTAGAGCTAGACCGATCGATCGGACGAATTAGTAGTGCTATAGATTTGTTAGTTGTGTCGCAAAAATTGGTCAATGGTAAGGTTGGTAAGCTTAACCTTGCTTTTTTCCACTCCAATGTCTACTCCTGCTCTGTACCCTGCGGGAAGTAAGCTACAAGTGGTGGCATTTCTTGCCCGCAATCATCTTGCTCAATGTGCGGTGGTCTTGCCGTTACTCCCTCAGCTATCGCGACTTAGGAGCGATGATGCAGGAGCGGGGGGTGGCGGTAGACCACTCGACGATCAATCATAGGGTGTTGCAGTACGCGCCAGTGTTGGACCAATGCATTCGTCCTTGCCTCAAGCCGACCAATGATTTATGGAGGGTGGACGAGACTTAGATCAAAAGCAAGGGCGTGTGGAAGTACCTGTACCGAGCAGTTGATTCAGAGGGTAATACGCTTGACTGCATACTGAGTGCAAAGCGCAATGGCAAGGCAGCCGCCCGCTTTTTCCGCAAGGTGCTCAAAACACAGCACACGCAAGCTCCGCGAGTCAGCACTGTGGACAAGAATGTCGCCTACCCAGTAGCAATGGATGCGCTCAAGGAAGAAGGGACGAGCGCTGAGGAGGCCGAGTTGAGGCAGCGCCAGTCTTTGCATCACGTCATTGAGCAAGATCATCAAACCATCACGCGGATGGTGAACCCGATGATAGGATTCAAATCATTTAATAGTGCGAGGATGACCTTAAGCGGGATGGAAGCGCTAAGTATGATTAGAAAAGGACAAGTGAAAGAGCTAAAACCAGGGAACATTGTATATTGAATCGATCTTTGGCATTGCTACGTAGAGCAATGTGAATGATGCAGCTCATTCATCATTAGAAATTCTTGCGGCAGAACCGGGGTGTTATCCATCAACAATGCTAGATAACACCCCTAATCTCCAGGATTAACCATCACTTTTGATGGTTAACGCCTCGAAAACACGAACTTAACCGGCAAAGTTTCTGTATAGTTCCTTATAAGGAGGGTAGCATCCTGTGGATCTGACAGATAAGTCTGGGAAGTAGGGTGCTTATTCAGCAGATCTGACCGTGAATACATAGTTGTGCTATTTGCGCGTGGCAGTGCTGAAGGCGAAACTAAAGCGTATGGAAGATGTCATCAAACTTCGCCTTGCTACACCAAAAGATTACGGCTTCTTGTATGCCTTACATGGCATAACTATGCATGATTACATCGAAGCGACTTAGGGCTGGGATGAGGTGTGGCAGCAAAGCTATTTTAAGCAGCATTTCCGATCTGAAGCCAACCAGATTATCGTGCTGCACGGTCACGAGATTGGGCGCGTTGAGGTGGATGACAAGAAAGATAGAGTGCATATTGGCAACATCCAAATACTGCCGGAACACCAAAGCAAAGGCATTGGCAGTCTCATTATTTTGAAAATTATCCGACAAGCTCAACGGCAGGAGCAGCCTGTGACTCTGCAAGTGCTGAAAGTGAATCCCGCACGACAGCTCTATGAGCAGCTAGGCTTCGTTGTCGAAGGTGAAGATGACACCCACTTCAAGATGAAACGCGCCTAAACTCACCGACAAACAGCACAGGCGCTGCACCTGACCGCCTACGCCCCAGTAGCTTCAGTTCGTTCCTCACTTCGCTTCCTCCGCTCCGGCGGCAGGTGAGTTGTGCGTTAGGCTTACATTTTGCAGTGTGTAGATTGTGACCTCAAAAACCACTTTGGGTCATCGCTTTTGATAAGCTTTGGGTGTCACCCCTGTTATCTGGCGAAAGACTTTTGTTAGATGAGTTTGATTTGCAAAGCCGCAATTTAGAGCAATGTCACTAATTGAAATTGCTGGCTGTTTCAGTAATTGCTTAGCTCGTTCCACACGTTGTTGCATCAAATACTGATAAGGCGCAATGCCTACTGATTGCTTGAAGGATCGGCTAAAGTGAGATTCGCTTATGCTGGTCAGGCTCGCCAAATCCAAAATCGACAAATCTTGTGCCAAATTGGTCTTTATGTAATCCATGACTCGCGCCAACTGTGACTGGGGTAAACCATCGGTTTTGAACTCAAGCGAAGGTTTGCTGACTGCATAGTTCTGCAACAAACGAGCGGCAAGCGCTGTTCCCAATGACTCGCCATACAATTTGCCAGACATACAACCCGTTTGAATTTCCATCTTGAGCGCGAGGGCTAATTACTGGATGACCGGATCAGCGATCGAAAACTGTGGAATCAGTTCTATTTCACGCTGCATCAATTCCTGAGTGGTTTGATTCAACAATGTTGGACAAATCGCAATCACCGAAAATTCGACTTCCTGATCCCAGTTTGTCCAATGACTTAGAAAGGCTGGAATAACATCTACGCGACCGTTACCGTGGGCGTAGTGTTTAAATTTGCCATCCAAACGACGCTCTGCCTGAAAGCAACTTTTGGGATCTGTGATCACCAGTGAATGTTGTAGAAGGCAATGCTCCACCGTTTTATGGGGAGGATGGCAGTAGTGGAGGAAGGTTAACCCTTTCCATCCCGTATGATAGCTAGCGACTAAGGGTGTTTGTGGCAGCACTCGCGCTGCTTCCTCCTGGTTTGTAAAGTCAAGTGTGGAGGTTGAATGACTCACCATAGATTTACCCAATCAAGATTTCACACCCCAAGTAGGATTGGGATAACTTTAGCAGAATTGGATGAGACGGCAGGTTGAGGCTAAGACTAGTGTAGGAACGTCCACAAAAGGCGATAGTAACAAGCATCCCAATAAAAGGAAAAAAATTCGTCCAATCGCAAGTTAGACACTGTTCCATCTCTTTCACCTACCGCTTATGCCAGATCAACCTGCACCAGAAATTGAGCTGTTACGTACAGCGTATGAGGCCTTTAACGCGCGTGACGCTGCTGCCGCCCTCGTCCTCATGACGCCAGATGTGGCTTTGCCGCGAGCGTTCAAAGGCGGTTTTGTCCATGGACATGAGGAAATCCGTGCTTACTGGACGGAGCAATGGAGCGAGATCAATCTGCATGATGAGCCAGTTGCCTTTCACCCGGTGGAGGGTGGGCAGGTCTTGGTCGAGGTCCATCAGGTCGTGCGCGATCTGGCTGGAATTGTGCTTGCAGATGAGCACGTTGGTCATCGTTTCACCTTTAAAGATGGATTGATTCAATCTATGGAAGTCTGCCCACTTTCATCATCCGGACTTGGTGCCTAACAACGCCGGTTGTGTCGCAAAAACTTTTTAAGGACAAACGATCGGTAATGTTTGCATCCCCTGAAGCAGCCATGCCAAAGCTTGCTTCCATAAACTTGGTCGGAGACCTCGGCAACAAACTCAGCTGAATCATTTGCTTGAGCCACGTCAATTGTTCTTAGCACTCTCACCCTTCAGTAGATTCAAACTGTTGTCACGTGGTTAAAGATGATCACCAAATTGTGCAAAAAACCAAGTTCGTGAAATTTTGCACACCTCAAAATGAGGTAACTCCAAGCCGATTTGCTCAAACCTTAGCCTGGAAAATTTATAAACTTCTTTGAACTGGGATAAACGACATTGACCATGCAATGAATTGAATTCAAAGCAACGACGTTGATCGCGCGGCTCTCAGGAAGACGACATCGATCACGCGACAGTGTTTTTGGGTCTCAAGGACAAAAAAAAAGAAGCTATGATGCATAAGCTGCAAACTTTTTAGCTTGGGAACATCTTGCGACATTAATGTGTGACCCGCGTCATATATCTAGTGACCGTACATTAGAACTACCCGCTCAGTTTATGATTCTCTCGAATGCGGATCCGAAAGGGTGCCAGTGGATCATGCAGCAGATACTCAAACTAGTCCTTGCCCACGAACTCCCGGTCAACCGTCAGACAAGTGATTTACCGTTCACCGAATCGTTCTAGAAACTGGTTGAATAACCGCATGCGTTCATCACTGTTAGAGTTGCTTCGCTTGTCGAGCAGACACCAAACTAGGGGAAAGGCAGCGCCCTCATGAATGACCCCGAGCATCAGGATGTTGAAGACACAATCGCCGAAGGTCACTCCGTTCGATCCAGCGATAAGGTTCAAGGCTCTGGAATAGCCATCAGAGCAACAACGGTTTGCGCAATCTCAGTGTAATTGAGTTCGTAGGAGCGGAAGAAGCGTTGCAGATGTTTGTAGTGTGAATCGATTTGTGCCTTACCGCTGAAGCCTGTAGCCAACTCGGAAAAGTTTACCGTTTTCACCTGCAACAGAGCAATGAGAAACGCAGCCAAAAAGCTTAATTTTGCTCCATGCCAGGTCAAGCGAGGGCACAAAGCATCTCGAAGTAGAGTAACCTGATGCATGAGGGTTTTATGGACGAATGTGGTAATTCTCATGAAATCCTCTTCTACTCACTTTTCACAAGCTTTTGTCCTGTACTTAGGGCTTAGTCATCGGTTCTACGAGGTCAGGGGTCTGGAAGACGGTAAGCTTTAGAAAGACAATTTCGATCTTATAAATTTAAGTTGGCGGCTAATGGCTAAGTTACGCTTGGGATTGGAATGGTTTTTGAATCCAGACCATGTGCCTCTGCTGGTGGGGTTGAAGCAGGGATGGTTTGCAGATCTAGATATCGATTTGGAATTAGTTGAACCATCCGAACACATTGATGCGATCACCCAGATCCAGGACGGAACGCTCAATATTGCCATTACGGAGCCAGTGCATCTAGTTGAAGATCGCAGTAACGGTCATCCGGTCATTGGTTGGGCGCGGTTTTTACACACTAATGGTGGGGTCATGTACTTTGCAGGGCAAGGGATTGAGCGCCCCAAAGATATGTTGGGCAAGCGCTTGCAATACCCCGGCGCACCTTCAGCTTTAGGAAAGGCGATCGCTAAAACGATGATCGAGGCGGATGGCGGTCAGTTCACTGATGATGCTATCACCCCCGTAGACAATGGTTTCTTCCACACAGACGCACTCATTGACAACAAAGCAGACTGTGCAACGCTAGCGTTCTACAACTTTGAAGTGATTGAAGCTCGGCTTCGGGGCTATGATGCTCAGTTTTTTGCCCTCAAGGATTGGGGCATTCCAGATTTCTGTCAACTCATTTTCATCACGACTCCAGAGTTATTGCAGCAGCGACGGCAAGAACTCCAGGCTTTCCTGAAGGTATTCCGACGAGGCATTGACTTCATCCATCAGCAGCCTGAAGCGGCACAGGCAATTTATAACCAGCACACAGGAGCCTATGCTGATGATGCGATCGGGCAAGCTATCTATCAGGCAACCGTTCCCTGTTTCACTTATGACTTTGCGATGACTACTGACTACTACGACCAACTACAGACCTGGATGCACCATACTGGGCAGATTGCCAACTGCTTACCCGTCACCACCTACTGGACTAACTTACTCGCTCTTTAAGCGGTATTAAGGCGTGCTTCCAGCCAGATTGTTTTCGTTGTAGTTGTAACTTGATGATGACAAATGACGGAAGGATGCTCTAGTCCTCCAATCAAGTGTGGCTCGAATCCAAGAGCGGCAAGTTTTTCAAAGACAAAGGTGGCGATCGCTTGCTCCGATTCAATCGATGGAATCGAAGTAAGCTGCTGAAGAAATTCAGTAATTTCTTGAAGGGGAACTAGAGGAGGAACTAAAGTCATGCTGCGAATACCATTACAGTACTCCAATCATTCTGCCCAATTAGATGGCATTACGAGTTTACTTTGGCTCTTCCATTACCCCTTGCAGAAAGGCGATCGCTACATGCAACAGCGTATAAAAAACCCCTTTAATCGAGTATGGGTCATATTCCCCGCCGCTCTGCGGCGAAACGTCAAGCTTGCAATCCGACTCCTTGGGGTCGGGAGTAAATCTGCTTCCATACCCCGTCTGCTTGCAGCGGGGTTCTTGATCGGCGGGTGGAACAGGCAAAAGTGATGCTGTCCCAAACGGACTTGGCGATCGCAGCACCCGTCGTGCTCGCCAGTCACTGGATGGCTAGTGCAGCGCCAGAAATGTAGCTGCACTAGCCATCCGGCGGATAGGCGCAATCCTCGACGAGAAAGATCCTGCCGGTCCAGCGTCGCTCGAAGACATGGAGCGGGTACACGGGGCTGCTCCTGCCGCACTAGTATTCGAGGGTGGGCGGCGTGTCTGGCTATCTGGCGATGCTGCCAAGGGCAAGATCGAAGCCGTTGACGGTCGATCGCTCGCTGCCACCGCTTTTTCCACGTTCGACATCACGAGTCTCCATGCCGCTACCGGGGCGTCGGATGTACGCTTCGACTTGGTGACTGACGAATCGTCCAGCCATCGCCGGGGCAGTGAGACGGCTCACGAGATCATTGTCGAGATCGAGGGCAAGTCCGATGGTCGAACGAAGCATTCGCGCTCGACGCTGGAGTTCAAGCATGGCGCATGTTCACTCACGGGTCTCAGTATCGTTCTTTCGCTCGAGTCGGTATTGGGACTGAACAGTCGTTCTCCTGCCCGCCCTGGGCTTTACCTACCCGAACTACTGTTGTGACTGAGCAAAAGATTTTGCGCAATTTGCAAATAGGTAGCACAAGCTTATAAAGTTGAAACCTGTGCGCGTTGCAGGGTTCTATTTACTTCCAATGGCTGTTCCTTAAAGGCAGTTGGATGTCAACTGATCAGAAGCTAGAACACTAGACTGGAGCTGCTCTCACTCGTTGCGCAACTCATTTGCAAATTGCGCTATATTTTCTGCTCATTCACAACAGTGGTCTACACCGAGGAGCAAATGAATGCAGCGGTGAGTGGATCAAACCCACCCCAGAAACTTCTGGGTGTCTTTGCGGCTATTCATACCTTTGATGATGTCACTGAGGAAGCACTTGGTTTAAACACAGCAAATCCACAGCCGCTCTACGTCGCCACCGCTCCGACGGTGGCTGAAATGCTGGATACATCGCTCAAAATCCTCAAGCAAGACCCAGATGGCTTCTTTGCAGTGGTTGAGGAAGAAGGTAGCGATAACTTTGCCAACAACAATAATGCGGTTGGCGCGGTGGAAGCGATTCGACGAGCCGATGTGGCGATCGGGGTTGCCATAGACTACGTTGATAGCCAAGATCCCAACACGCTGGTGATTACGGCTGCCGACAGCGATGCCGGGGGTTTACAGGTGGTCCAGTATGTGCCGTATGCCCGTCCGACCGGAAATTTCACCAGTACCCCGGCACTACTCGACAGTGAGCCTCAAGTGCCTTTTATCAACGTCAACCCAACGACGAACACAACTCGTAATTTTCTGGATGGTGTGAATGGCAGCACGGCGAGCGCTGACTTTCCCTGGAGACCATTCACGTCGATGGCTAGTCTGGATGGTGCCATGGGAAATTTTGCCGTTGGGTGGGTCGGCACACCCGACTTCCCTGGCAGCATTGTTTCCAAAACCTACGGTATGAATGCTGAACAGCTGCCTAGCACTTTAGACAACACCGAAATTTACCGCCTTATGTACCAAACATTGTTTGGAGTGCGTTTTTCGGCAGTGGTCAAGGCTGAGGGTGGAGCCAGGACGGCTGAAGTGGCGGCAGGCGAGGGCTATCTAGCCGTAGTAAATTTCGGCGGGCTTGGTCGCGGTGCCAATCCTTCAGAAAACACGATCGCGGAAGTAGACACGATCCAATTTAAAGGTGCAGACTTGACCGCTCGCAATCTGATACTGACTCAGAACGGCGATGATCTAGTGGTCAGTTTTGAGGGAGTTGCCGATACAGGCGCCATTCTACGGAATTTTCAATTGGACAACCTGGACAATTTGAGCCAGTCTACTGGAGCATCTGTGAACCTTGGAAACCTTGCGTTTGATGGTCAAAGCAGTGTTCAAGACAGCTTTGACGTGTTTGATGCGGAGTGGGATTTAGAGCAAATCTTCAACCGCAACTCGGTCACCTTTCTCAACGAGCTAGACAACAGTGTGCGCGGGTTTGATCACTCCGATGATGTCATCGTTCTTCTGCCGTGTAGAAGCCACCGAGGTTTTTCTTCACGGCGGTAGCAGGCTTGTCTACAGTTGGGTCGTTCGTCAGCAAGTTTCCTGGTAAGTCCCGCCAGCGAAAGTTTTGAAAGGTTCGCACATTCGCTGTGTCGATCGGATATTTAGACAGCAGCAACATGCCAAACTGACCGGGGAAGTTACCGAAACCATAGGCATCATCGCCATACCCTGGCGCACCTGGAGTTGTTACCGCAGCACCGTTGTTGTTCAGGTCAAAGCCAGAGGCAACACCTGTATTAGATGGCGCAATGTAAGCATAGGGATACTCAACAGGTGTGGCACCGTTTTGACTGACAGAGAGATAGTTTTGCTGCAAAAGCTGCACAGGCTGAAGCGGGTTAGCAGTCACGTAGTCAAATTCATTGATTAAGAGCACATCGGGGTTAACGCGCTGGATTGTTTCAGCCACCGCCTTTACCTGGGCATTGTTTGGCGTGGACAGATCAGAAACAAGCTGTCCCTCTGCGTTGCGGTTCAGTGAAGCATTGAACTGGGAAAAACGAATGGGGGCGCTTGCCATAGCGGTGTCCTGGGTAAAGGAATCGGTGGTGAAGTCAGAAATTTGCTGAGGGCTACAAAGAGCGCTGCCATTTTCTGTACCAATCTTTACCAATCTCACAAGAACTTTAAGGTGTCTCTAACGCACCGTTAACAATGTCAGTAGTTTTACCGAAACGTTAGCGCGATCGCCTGATCAGTCTTTTCCTTCCTAGCAGACTACTCTCGGCTAACAATGAACCGTGATCGAGTTTAAAGCCAGCATAGGCTTCAATCTCGATGCGGAAGGTGCGGTCAAACATGGTTGCGACTCGTTGGCTCTCGACTCCTTCAGCCTCATCAGGGTTAGCGGTGAGCGATCTCGTTGGTAGTAGCGATCGCGTGCTCGTTTAAACATGGGTCAATGAAAATTCTGTGAAGGCTCGGCAGTCGGACTAGCGGTAGCAGTTCTGTAGGTGCATGGTTAAAGAGCACCTGTACCTGCTGCCTTCATGAACCGCCATCTTTGGTCAATCGCTGCCGCTGTTGGACTTGCCTCAATGACGCTCACTGGTTTGCGTGCCGAGGCTTTACCAGTGGAGTCTGATAGTGCTTGTTACATGACCACTGCGTCTGGGCAAGTCATCGACCTGAGGCAATCGCTCTGCCGCACTCAACCTGCCAGCCGTTCGAGCCAAACACGTTCCTCCTACAGCCGCCCAGCTTCGTCTCGCTCGCACACGGGAGTTCGGTCTGTGGTGAAAAGGGTTAACGGTGGTGTGACGACTACGGTGTACTCTTCGCCTGGCTATAACGCAACCATGCGCTCTGTTTATTCGGACTCCAACTATGGCTACAGATCCGGTCGGCGCACCCAAACGTCTTCATCGTCCAGGTATTAAACTGCTAGTGCTTCGACACAGGTTGCAACTTTGCATTTAGGTAGTCTACGACCGCAGACTATGTTTTCGTTGTTACGGTTTCGGCCGCCAGACACTTTTCACAAAGCTTCTTAACATACAGTTCTGTTCCCTTCTGCCTTAAGCCCTTTACGCAAACTTCATAGAGCCTTCAAATTAGTGTAGTTTTGCCTTGACTTTCCGCAATATCCCTCAGTGTCCGTGAAGTCAGACGCACTATTTTTTTAGGGGTCTACTTATCGCCGTTGGTGTCGTCTACTCGCACTGAGTCACTAAGCAAATCGGAAGGAATCCTGCATGACCAGCGATCATTTAATGCGTCTGGCTACTCGATCGCAGACCTTTAGCAAGCTAGAACGAACAGCTACGGCGGTCCTGCTGCTGAGTTGGCTGTTGCTGAATAGGGCTACGCTGGGCTGGCTGATCCAAACAGTTCAAGAAATCTCATTGTTTAACCAGGTTATGCTGCTGGCTGGGGTCGTACTCTTGCTCATTCAAGGCGTTCGCCATCGGCAGCAGTTCCGCTTCTCAGCCGTGCCAATTTTTCATTGGAGTCCGCTACTGCTGCTGCTGAGCAGTGCCATCGGCATGATTGCTGCTCAGTGGCTACTCATGCTTGATCAGGTGCCTGTAGTGTTTGCACTATTGGGTACTTATGGTTTGCTGGGGCTATTTCTAGAGTCTACTGTTTGGCGAAAGGGTTTACCCATTGGGGCGGCGATCGCAGTTATGGTGCCGTTTGGAGTACAATACAGCACTGGACTAGGGTTTCCAGCCCGTATTCTGACTGCTCACACAGTTGAGCTTCTCCTGAGAACTTGGCACGTCGCTGCTTTGTCCTCAGAGGACATCATTGTGCTCGATACGGGTATTGCTCAGGTCGATTTGCCCTGTAGTGGGCTGAAAAGTTTGTGGACAGGTACGCTCTTTTTGTTGATGGCGACCTGGCTGGAACGGCGACAGTTTGGGCTACGTTGGTTAGTTGTGTTTATCGCAAACTTGGGGTTGCTAGCGATCACTAACATCGCTCGCGTGCTGACGCTGGTGCTGGTGGCACACGTATGGCAGCAGGCCACTTTAGCAGAAATACTGCATGTGCCCTTGGGAGTTATCACGTTTGTGGTGGCCTGCGGTTTCACCTTGCTACTGCTGCGCTGGGTGCCGCGATCAATGGCTTCAGGACAAAACGATCACCAGGAGAACAACGTGCTTGCAGACGCAAAACTCCCCTTTCTGCTTGCCGCCTGCTTGCTAGCACTCGCGTTGATTCCTCATCCCCCTGCTCCTGCGGCTCCACCTGCTGTCACGAAGTTGGATTGGGCGATCGCAACCCAGACCCAAACGATTCCACTGACACCGACTGAGCAGAGCTTTTTTGCCAACCATCCTGATGTAGTAGCGCACAAGCAGCGCTTCACTTATCAAGGACTCACTGGCTCGGTTCTGTTAGTTAGCAGTCCCAGTTTGCAGGCGCATCACGCTCCCGAACTCTGTTTAATTGGCAGTGGATTTCACCTAGATCACATCGCTCCACAGCAATTTGTTGCGGGACCCTTGGCACGCTGGTTGTCCTTAAATAACAGAACCCAAACGGCTGTCTACTGGTTTCAAGCACCGGATCAAACCACAGGAGATTTTCTGACTCGGTTTTGGCAGGAAGCTTCGCGACAGCAATCGTCCTGGACACTGGTTTCGATTTTGTTTGACCAATTCCACAACCCAGATGATCCAAAGCTGCAAGTGTTGGTAACGGACATCTATCGGTCGCTCGGTGAGACTCTACAAAAGGCTTGAGTCTTTGGTCTGGACACTTGTATCCGCCGCCTATCCTCTCACTTATGAATACCCTCTTTGTCGCTTTTTTCTGGATCTTCAATCTGACCTTACTGGCGATCGTCTACCTGGGAGTGGTGCCCTTTTTGGGGTTAATGCTCTTGAGCGATGCAGTCACCGGGCAGGTGCCAGTCAACTTCCTGCTAACATTTGTTGGCTTAGTCGGCGTACCAACGACTTGTACGATCGCGGGCTTCCGTAACAGCATGCAAAAACCTGCGACGCTGTTTGAGTTGTTTTACGGCATCGAAGCACCGTTGTTGCTGATTTGCGTGACGCGCTTCTTCTGGTTGCGCGATCTCACCTTGCCAACCACCTTTTTACTGCTGACGCTGCTATTGGGCACGATCATCACCGGGCACTGGCTGCTGAATCGGCAAGAAAACTGGCTGCGCGTGAACCTCTGGCATCTGGCTGGTCAAGTAATGGTGCTGGCGATCGCGCTGTACGCCACGGCAATCTTGAGCTTTTACGTGCCGCCAACCCTGGTGAATCTGCTAGCGGCACTGCCAAGCGTGCTGCCCTACGCACTCATCATGCTGCCCTTGACACTTGTGATCGTTGGCTTATGTACTTTGCCGCTTGGCATCTCAGTCATGTATGGGCGATCGCTGCACAGTATCTTCAAGCAACTGGGCACTCGCTATGGCACCTGGCAGGTAAGGGCGTTTATAGGAACCGTTTTAGCGGTTGGGCTAGGAGCCTTTTTGCTGGTGCAGCAACAGCCACAAATTGCCGCCTTCCGTCTGCTAAACCCAGCCCCAAAAACTGATCAGCAGCGGCAGTCTGTGCTGAAAAAGTCGGACACTATTCGCAGTGGGTTGCTAAATGCCTATCTCTCGTCTTACCGCTATCCGCGATCGAACAGCAGTGCGATGGAAGACTATTACCAAAGTAATCTTCGCGTTCCCACCGTGATCGCCCAAACGATCCAAAAGGGCTTCAATGTTCTAACGGCTCCCTTTACCTACCAGGGCACCGCAGCAGACATTGACAAAGCAGCTCAACTCTACGCCCAGTTTTTTGATACGCCCATTCTGCGGGGCGAACACGCTACCATCCAAAAAGCCTTGCAGTCTACCTTTAACCGGAGTGAGGCAAAAGCAGGGCTGGATGATATCAACCAGAAACGGGTATGGCTGGAGTCACAGCACCTTACTGTTACACCGCAGGGCGATTGGGCAGACGTAGAGCTTTACGAGGTGTACCAAAACAAGACAACCCTGCCGGAGGAAGTGCTTTACTATTTCTCGCTGCCAGAAAGTGCTGCTATTACAGGCTTGTGGCTCAGTGATGAAGCAAAGGTTCCGAAGAAATACCCGTTTGCGATCGCGCCTCGCGGAGCGGCTCAACAGGTGTATACTAACCAGGTACAGCGAAATGTTGATCCTGCCCTTTTAGAGCAGGTCGGTCCGCAGCAGTATCGCCTACGGGCGTTTCCAGTGCCAGCGATGACACAAACTCTTGGTTCGCAAACTGAGACACCGAGGCTGTTTCTTTGGCTGCAATATAAAGTGCTGAAGCAACCGTCAGGTTGGCAGTTGCCTACATTGCGAGAACAGCGCAACGTCTTCTGGACGGGCGCAACTAAGCGGTTTGTCAACGGTAAAACAGTTAGTGCCTCAGAGCAGTGGCTACCCGCAACGCTTCCTGCTGAGAGCACACCGCCGACTTCGCACCAAATGACCCTGCCGTGGGGTGCCCAATTGCTGGCAACACCCGTTGCTCAAAGCGGCTACCAACTACCGCAGGGCAAACGCTTTGCGGTGATTCTCGATCAATCTCGCAGCATGGAAGCCCATCGACCGGAGGTTATAGAGAGTTTTCGCTGGCTAAAAGACAAGATCCTGCCACAAAACAGCGCCGATTTATATCTCACGGCGATCGCGCCTGCTCAACCCCAACGCCTTGAGGGCTTGGAGCAAAGCAACTTCGATCCCTCTAGCACTGTTTTCTACGGTATGGTGCAGCCCAAAGAGATGCTGACGCAGTTCCAGCAGTTGCGCGGCGATCGCCCCTACGATGCCATTCTCGTCATCACCGATGCGGGCAGCTACGAGCTGAACAACAACACTAAACTAGCAGGAAAGCTGCCAGCCCCACTCTGGTTGGTGCATTTAGGTGGACTGGCGTTTGCGTATGATGATGCCACCTTAAAGGCAATTCAAGACAGCGACGGCGGCGTTGCTACTCAGGTCCAAACCGTGATGCAACGGCTTGCTACCCAACCCTCACGTGGTGCAGGCACCTCGTTTTTAAATCTGGTTGATGGTTATGCCTGGTTCCTCACCAAAAATGGTGCGACAGCCACTGCGACATCTGAGCAGAAAGCGTTTGGAGCGCTGGCTGCTCGTCAGTGGACAACTCATCTCAGCCATTACCTGCAACCGAACCAGCTAAACGAGTTGGATGCCATTCACGCCGCTGCTAAGCAGTACGGCATTGTGACACCCTACTCATCCATGCTGGTGCTGGTGAACAACCAACAACGCGACGAGCTAAAGCAGGCAGAAAAACAGTCCGATCGCTTTAATCGGGAGGTCGAAGACTCACAACTGCCCCAGCCTAATCAATCGAATATTAGCGCTGTACCTGAACCCACTGAGTGGCTGCTGCTGCTCGCTGGAGCGGGAATGCTCTGGGGTTACAGACAGGTCAAGAGCAACTAAATCAGGTTGGTAGTAATGTGAATCCTCTTAGCACCCATTGCTCTTGCGCTACAGCGTAGACATTGCTTGGGCGCAAGAGCAAGCGCAATTTGATTGCTAGCGCCAGTTTGCTTACCCTGGTTTCAGCTCTCTGTGCATCGGGAACGCGGCTTGAGCAAAGCCCTAGTGGAACGGGCGTTTGCCACAGGGTTTGCAGCGCTTTGTTTGACCGTACAGCCACCATGCCATTTGATTTACTCAGTCACGTCTGCTTGGTACAGCGCAACTAATTTGACACCTCCTTTTACAGAGTTCCTAGAGGCTATAATCCCTTATCGTAAGGTGCCTAGGCGGCGCAACTAATTTGACAGGCCAATGACGGAATCCAAAATGCTTCCTTCTACAAAAAAATGTAAAGACCTTAAAGTAAAAGGTAGTTTACCTCTCATACTTCTTACTTAGCGCAATCAATTTGACGCCAGCGCAAAATAGCGTGACAGCTGACATGTTGGCTGGAATCACCAGCGCTTTAGCTTTGTAAAAAGCTTCGTTATCGACCTGAAGCATGTTGAGGCTATCGGGATACGCTTGAGCAAACTGGTCGAGAAAAAGCTGATAACACTCACTATCGACATGGGTAAATTGCAAAAAGAACTGCTCTCCAGTGGTCGGTTCCACCGCTCCATAGAGCCAAAAAGCTTTGAACTGCCAGCGGCCTCATGGTTTGACTCCTAAATTCGTGCTTAAGCGTCCAACCGTCATCTTCAACCCAAACCGACTCTCGTCCTGAGCAAAGTAGCGCATCTGTTCAAACTCCGGTCTGAGCAGCGCTGCATATTATTTGAGCAGGATGAGGTCGTCGCTGAGGTTTGCTTAAAGGCCGTAAGGGCTGCTAGGTTTTGCTTGGCACGGACGGGACGGGTGGCTTTCAACTTCACGCCTAAACGGTAGCGCAGTTAACTGAGCTAACTTGGCAGCAGTAACAGGAGACTGCTAAAAAATGAGAACAGCAGGATCAAGTGGTACTGCTCAATGCAGCTCATGAGGTTCTTTGTCGTGCTGTATGTGCATAGGCAGGGGTGCCATTGGTAGAGGCAGAAGTCCATCAACGAACGCGAAATACACCTTTGATCAATCTACTTCCCAGGTATTTCTCTAAGCCTATGAGTGCGGCTGGTTTCGTTTCCTAGTAGTGCGTGACCTGGAACTGAAGCCCGTACTTAGGATGGTTACGCCAAAAACTGGTCAGCTCTAAGGTCTGCCCCGGCTGGATATTGGCAAAGGTGCCTGTGATCGTTACTAAGTCTTGCTCTCTAGCAACCTTGAGCCGTGCGATCATGTAGCCAGAGCCCTCTGCATGAAACGTCAGGCGTTCAATGACACCCTGAAGCGTCTCTAATGGCAGCGATGCAACTGAAGCTGGTGAGGGAGCAGTTATGCAAGTGCAGGTGTTCCGATGGTAGGTTTGGGAACAATCTGATCTGAGGCACTCTCCTGACTATAATCCAGTAGTTTGACAGACGGCTTTCGTTCTCTGATGACCTACCACAGCGAAGAAACAGCTTCATTGTGCCTAATTAAGGAATGCTCAGGGTTGCAAGGACGCTCACTGCAACCACCCTAAGAAAAATCTAGGCGCGTTCCCAACCTAGTTATAACTATAAGTTCACCTCTAGCGTCATTCCAACCCGACGTAAGCGCTCTGCTAGAACATCCCCCAACCCGGTTGCTGGTGTAAGAATGCCACCCCGTGTTTGACCACCGGGCAACTCATTGGTTTGTAGTGCCAAACACAAGGCTGCTTCACACACAAATTTGACCGTTGCTCGGTTGCCCGGATCGCCCTGATCTCGAATGAGTCCTCGTACCTGACGCCCGTCTATCGCAGTGCCAACCAAGGCACAGGCAAACCAACCTTCGTTCATCGTTTGCTCCGAAGGTCCTTCGCCCGGTTTCGGCAGGATGGGTTGTAGTAGCGATCGCGTTTGGGGCTGTTGTAGCATCCCTATGAATAGTCCCAGCCCAGCCGTTACACCCGTTGCCTTCAACCATGCCAGTGGCTCATCAAACTTGAGATACTCCTGATAGGTGAAGTCGGGTCCATAAGGTTCCTGCCATGCTTGGTACAAGGCACTACTACGACGGACGATGCGAGTGTTGACAACTCCCATGAAAAAGGGTGCCACCCAGGTGTTGAGGTTCGCATCAAAGGTTGGCGTTTGCGGATCACGGTTGCGATCAACTTCGGCTTGAGAGTGAGAGGCAGGAGGATTGAGGAAAAAAGGGTCATGCATCTGGGTTGCCCCTGATGAATCATAGAGATGCATTGCGGATGCCAGTGTGCCACCGTTGAACCCGCCGAACGCTTGAAAATAAGCCTTGACCGTTTTGCAAGGCACTCCCCATTCTCGTTGTAGGTGACGAACGACCAGATAAGTGCCCAGATCAGATGGCACCGAATCAAAGCCACAACAGGGAATAATCCGTGTGCCATCAGTAGCAGCCTGAGCCTGGTAGCGATCGATCAGGGTTTTGACCCAGGGAGTTTCTCCGGTAATGTCAACGTAATGGGTGCGAAACCGAATGCACGCATCAACCAGGGCATTCGCATAAAGAGCAAAGGGACCAGCCGTATTGAGAATCACACGGGTTTGAGCGACGATCGCATCGATCGCCTGCTGATCCTGGCTATCGGCAACCAGTACCTCTACCCCGACACCAACCTCAGCTCGAACGGCTTCTAATTTTTGACGATTGCGCCCAGCGATCGCCCACTGCACCCCTTCAGACGAGGCATGGTTAGCAAAGTACTGTACCGTCTGCTTACCGACAAAGCCGCTGGCACCGTAAAGGACAACATCATAGGCTCGTTCAGACATGACAACAGCACTCCTAGCAATGGTTATGGTCAAGAACGATTTACAACCGCAAACTTTGCCCTTACAAATGCAGCAGCGATAAAACGCAAGGTTTATTGCCTAACTGCAAGGGCATTGCTTCAATCTGACATTGAATTGCGCCCCAGCCGAAATGAACCGTCTCAGCGCCGTTATAAGGCTGTCCTTGAGAAAGAGCCTTGGCAATCAACGAGTCGGAGGCAATCGATTTATGTTTGGGAATGAAGCCGCTCTGCCAACCACTTGTACGAAGACTCCACCAAATCCGCATTTTCTTTTGAGCCTCTGTGGTTCGTGCTGATTGTTTCTGAGCGGCTTCTTTTTGAGTCAAGGCCTGGTGCCACAGCACTAACGCATGTTCCCCCTCACCATATTGCATCATGCGAACCAGGGTTGCCAGCAAGGACGTTTGGTAGAGGGCTGCCAGCGATCGTCCTGTACTCAAAGACACCTCCAACTCATGCAACCGGGGCACAAACGAAGCCTGCGGCATCAGCAAATCTGCGGCTCCCTGATCGCACAGGCGTTCTTTGTGATCACTGCTCCAGTTTGGCAGAAAGCTACCCCTGCGTGCCTGCTCCTGTGCGTCAAAGAGCAACTCCATCAGCTCATGCCCTTCCGTAAAGCGCTGTCGGACAAGTGGATCGTCTTCTTTAATCAAAATGATGCCTGTGCTGCTATCCACCAGAATGCCCTGCTGTTCATCTAAGGGTGCTCGTCGTGGCGTCGGGATGCCAAAGTGGCTGTAGATAAGCGTTAGGTCTATAGGTGGGTCATCGTTCAGACCAGCTTCTTGGCGTAAAAACTCGACGTACCTTAAGACATCCTGTTCCCTCTGAAGCGTGCCATAGCACGACAAAAACGCCTGTCCAGGATGGCGGTAGGGCATAGTCGCTGTGTCCTCCAAAGACTTACTGCATTGTCATCTTG
>NZ_JACJOZ010000067.1:0-31755 GCF_014695795.1 Phormidium sp. FACHB-592 | reverse complement strand
CCTGAAAATCATGAAGGCATGGTTTATGTGGTCATGATTCGGTTGATGCTGAGGCGGTTAACAAACAACCGACGAACGAGGAACTTGAAACCTGCTTAACCAGCATTTACAAACACTTTCTAAGGGAATTGGTTGGGCTGCACTCATAGGAAACCTCTGCCATCAGGCTTGAACGAAATGTCTCCTTAGCATGCCCTGATTTTTCTATGCCTTGACAAAAGTCAAGGGTGGGCAATGCCCCATTTCATATGCTTGTAAAAGTAGGACGAAATAGCCGCTTGCAACAACAGCAGACGAATCAAGCCAATGCTTTGTATGTGATCCAGCCAAACAGCAGTGCTACGCTCATTGGTACTGTCAAGCATCAGGGCATCACCATCAAACGACGATCGCTGAACCGATTGGGCGAGTTGCGTTGACAATGGGGCACCAGTGAGAGATGTCTTATCCGCCGACCAATTCACCATCAAGTCAGCAAGCTAGCAGCCAGAAAGTAGCCAGAAGGTGAAATAATAGCAGACGGATACCCAACGTTACGTTGCTTTTGAGCGTGACCAGTTGACATCAACTTAGCCCCTCAGCCTTCCTCAAAACCTTGGGTATAGACCTCCGCAGCTACGTGTACATCGATCGCTTGCAAGCCCAACACGCGGCTTACATGGGAACCGTTTCCATTGGGTTTCTCCCACTCCCAGGCGATGCCTCTCTCTGGATCGAAATCTCTCCTGGTATTGAGATAAATCGGATTACTGATGTTGCGCTGAAGTCGGCAGTCGTTCGTCCGGGTGTCCTAGTCGTTGAACGACTATATGGTTTGCTAGAAGTGCATTCCAGCAACCAGGGTGAAATTCAGGCAGCAGGCAGAGCCATTTTGGATGCGTTGGGTGTGCGGAGGCAAGACTGCCTCAAGCCTCGCGTTCTCTCCAGCCAAATTATTCGTAACATTGACCCGCATCATACGCAGCTTATTAACCGCAATCGACGCGGACAGATGATTATGGCAGGGCAAACGCTGTACGTGATGGAGGTCGAGCCTGCTGCCTATGCCGCGCTTGCCGCCAACGAAGCAGAAAAAGCAGCGATGATCAACATCCTCCAAATTTCGGCAGTCGGTAGCTTTGGGCGACTCTATCTGGGTGGCGAAGAGCGTGACATCATTGCCGCCGCCGGAGCCGTCGTGGAGGCAATGGAAAATGTTTCTGGACGGAGCCATCCTGACGATCGCCGTGCAGAGTAGCTTTAATTAGCTTTGATTCGTTAACGCCCTGAATTCGCTCGCAAAGGACGCAAGTATGGCAAACCCAGAGCATCTTGCACTGCTAGACCACGGTGTCGCCCAGTGGAATGAATGGCGAGTGCGATCGCCCCACACACTACCCGATCTCAGCGACGCTAAATTGAGCGGCAAACAGCTTGCAGGCATTGACCTGTACTGCGCCAACCTGAATGGAGCGCTCCTTTGCAACACTAATTTGAACGGCGCTAATTGCACGAAAGCCACATTCAACAACGCCAATCTCATGCGAGCCAGCTTGGAAAAAGCAACCTTGAAGCAGGCTGAACTCGTTAATGCAACCCTTAGTGTTGCTAATCTCAACGGTGCTAATCTTTCTTATGCTGTCCTCATCGGTGCCGATCTAAAGGTGGCATTGCTGCGTGATGCGGATTTGAGCCATGCTGATTTAAGCGCGACGGAACTCTATGGGGCAGATTTACGATCGGCGGATCTAGATGAGGCGAACCTCAGCCGCGCTAATTTAAGTACCGCAATGCTGATTGCCGCTAACCTCAGCATGGCAAACCTGACTCGTGCGAACCTCGATCGTGCCGAAATGGGGCAAGCAACCCTCTACCGCACCAACCTGCATGCTGCGAGTTTAATCGACGCACATTGCGTTGGGGCGTTTCTGTCAGGAGCCGACTTGAGCCATGCCAACCTGTCAGGAGCCGATTTTTCCTGGTCAAAGCTCAGCCGAGTCAATTTGGCTCACGCCAACGGTTGCAGAGCTAACCTACGCGGTGCTGACCTGCGCCATGCTGATTTAAGCGCTACCAATCTCATAGAAGCAAATTTACGGGGAGCTAATCTTAGCGCGGCAATGCTTACAGATGCAGTCTTAGTTGGCGCTGATTTGAGTGATGTAAAGTGCGATCGTACTCAGTTCGACACAACTAAGCCTGACAGTAACCGACACCGCTAATAGCGAGAAAACAGATAACCGCAACTTTCAGGCTGTCTCTAACCATGTTAAGGCGATCGATAGGGGTGATAATTAAGAGCTTCCTGCTAGGATGAGCAAAACAATCAAAGCTAGATTACGTGCAATAGAGGCGTATGACAGCGAGTGAGCATTCCTTAGAAACGCATACTCAAGCGAGTAGAGAGCTATGATTCCAGTCAATGAAGCTCAACAGCAGTTGCAGAAATTGATCGATTCGGTGAGTCAGTCACATCAACCAATTGTGATTGCAGGACAGAGTAGTAACGCTGTGTTGTTATCTGAAGCTGATTGGGCATCAGTGCAGGAAACGCTCTATCTCCTCTCGGTTCCAGGAATGCGGGAATCAATTCGGGAAGGATTAGCAACACCGATCGAGGCTTGCGATCAAGAGTTGGAGTGGTGAGTTGGGTTTTGGTCTACACTAAGCAAGCTCAGAAAGATGCTAAAAGGTTAACTTCTAGTAATTTACGAGATAAGGCGCAAGCGTTACTCGACATCATTCAAATCAATCCGTTTCAGAACCCACCGCCTTATGAAAAATTAGTGGGAGATTTGGAAGGGGCATATTCTCGGCGCATTAACATTCAACACCGTCTTGTGTACGAGGTCAGTGAGTCCAAGCAAACTGTGAAAATTTTGCGAATGTGGACGCATTATGAGTAACGATCGCTACTCTTGTAGCTTGGTTGACATGAAGACTAACATGACCTTCTTTTTCAACCGTTGTGACTTGTACTGTTGCAGCGATCGCTCTACACTCCAAGCTTTTCACGAATGACTTCGGGCTTGTCTCTAAAGCCGACCAGTACAGCAGCGCCATCTTTAACAAAGAGTGGGCGCTTCAGCAGCATGGCATCATTGGCAAACGCTTCCACCCATTGCTCATCCGTCCAGTCATCTTTGGTGGTGCCTAGGGCGCGGTAGGATTGCCCAGAAGTATTTTTCATGGGTTTAGAGCCGAGCGCTTCGACCCAGCTTTGAATGAGCGATCGCGAAGGTGGCGTCTCTTTGGTGTCAACGAACTCGTAGGCAACACCGTTACTATCTAGCCAGGTAAAGGCTTTCTTACAGGTGCCGCAATTGGGGATACCGTAAACTTGGAGAGACATGGGAAAAAAGGCGAGACAGCTTTTCCTAGTTTAGGCTGCTGGCTGCTGGTTCATGGTTCAAGGTAGTGCGATCACAAGCTTAATCACTGTCCAAGAGAAGCACCAAGGAACGTTGGGCATGAAGTCTAACAGCGATCGCTAACAGTTGTGCCCCTGCTTCCTACTGCCGACTGCCTGCCTCAGCCGTTGTAGCCAGCTCCGTTAAGAACCGGAGCGCCTTTGCCACATAGCTCGCGCAATCGTACGGCGAACTAGCGTAGAACGATCGCCATGCCTCAGCCTTGTGTTCGTCGTAGCGATCGTGTTGGTCGGGATGCTCCTCTAGCCAAGCTAACCGAACAGCGTGACCCACTAAGACATCCAGAACAATGTAGTCTTCGATCAGTAGGTTGGGGTTGCCCTCCGCGATCGTGCTCAGTTCCATCAGCGCTTCGATATTGACCTGACGGTATTCAGGAGCCTGTATTTTGTTGAGCAGATGTTCCACTTGCAGGGCAAAGTTTTTCTCGCCTGGCGTTGTTTCGGACAGCAGCACATCGCTATCCAACCGATTGCGGCGTTCGAGCTTGTCGCCAATCACCAAACCTTTGCAGTGTTTCAGCACGTTCCACACGTTTGGGTAGAAGTTTTTGGGCACGCGGTTGAGAGACCCATCGAGTTGGCGTTTGCGCCACCAGTTTTCGACAGCAGGCTGTGTCTCATCTTCTTCTTGCTGATCCGATCGCACTACCCATTCAATATTCATCTGTCGTTGGTTGACAGGCAGCGACTCCTGGCGGAACAGGGCTTTGTCCAAGCTTTGATAGCCTTCTAGCACATGCTGGAGACGCGTTTGAATTTCGTAAGGACTAAGCTGCATCATGCGTTCATAGGCTTCATCCTGAGGAATGCTAAGTTCCCATGCCAGTTCGCTAGTGATCAGCAGAATGAGATAGCCGACTCTGAGGGTCAGCAGCCCGTTGAAGAGAGGCGGTCGCGCTTTAATCAGTAGGCTGAGGTAGACCAGAATTTCTTGAGTAAGCATCCGATCGCGAATGTCTTCCCGACAAAACTCGGTGATTTTTTCCATCACTTCGATCGGTGAAGCTGGGCGCGTAATCAACGATGCTTCACTGTAAGCACGACCCACCGCAATTTGCTTCTGGCGTACCAAAATGTCGATAACGGCATCGGCAAGGCTAATGTCAACCTTATTGCAGAGTCCGGCAGCCCGTCGTACGATTGCCCACTGTTTGAGCCTGCCCGCTTTGACATAAACTTCATCCAACAAGTTGCCGACTGTGACCGTTTCGGTAGGCTGCCCAAACCCGGTATCAAACGCAAACCCCTTCAGCCGCAGCAGCGTACTAAGCAGCTCGATTTGCTCGTAAAGGTTGGCAGACTCCTTCAGGCTAGAGAGCAACAGCGTGATGTTAGTCTCGCATTCCAGCCTGAACTCTTGCGTGATGCTGAGTGGCACCAGCTTCTGGGGCTGAAAGTTGAGGTATTGGGTTTCGGGTAGTGCATCCTGAACCGGCGACTGGGTGAAATCAAAATCATGCAGAAAGTCAATGCGCTCGATGGCGGCAGTAAGCATCAGTTGGTTGAGTTGCCCCAACTTGACTTGCACACCGTTGCAGTTGCCGCTATTAAGTTCTTGCAGCAGCGTGAGCAGAGGCATGGTATCGCTGGCTTCGGGGTCGTCCGCCTCGAGCATTTCCTGATCCAGCAGTAAGGTCATGGTAGGTCGTCCAAGCTGGCTCCAGTGGCGCTGAACATGTGCCAACTCGGTGCGAATCTGCGTGGCTAGAAAATGTGGATCAAGGGTCAGATAAAACTGCTGTTTATCCAGCAAGGAAGGCAAAAAGACAATGCGATCGCCCCGAATCTGAAAAATGCGTGAGGTAGTTAAACTTCGCAACCGCCGCGCCGGGCGACCACTCAGGTTAAGTTTATCGTTGCGTCCAATTTGGGTATAAACGGCTGCCAACTCCTGCGCTTCTCGCACCTGAAATACTTCTGCCTGGGTTGGTGTTTGGGTCGCAATGCCATACGCTGCCAGCGTTGATTGAAGGGCTTCATCTTCTGCTAACAGAGCGACCTGCACCTGAGGCTTGCGCTGCTGTCGAATGTGCAAATGGCGACCGAGTGGATCGATATCGCCAACAGCCAGGAGATTTTCGCTGAGTAGCTGCCCCAACAAGTACAGGCTTTGCGCCCAAACAAGGGGAACGTTTTCATTGGGCAGGCGCTTTTGGCTTTGCGGTGCGGCTTGTTCTGCTTCCACACAATTCGCAGGAACGTAATAAAGCTCTGGCAGCAGGTGTAACCCATCGCGCTCCACCAAAACAGCTTGCAGCCGCGCCTGATAGTCCTGAATTTGGTCACGATCGCCCCGAAACACTGCATCCAGCAGCAGGTAGGTAAAGAAGAGGGGCCATTCGCATTCGATATGTTCAAATTGCTTTAGCTCCCACGGCTCGTAGTGCAGGCGGCTAGTATCTTCTAGCACCGTCTGATGCCCATCGCGCAAAAAGCGCTTGCAGCCGTACTTACCCTGAAGTTTCTGGATAATGTCATTGCGGGTGCGATCGCGCAGTGCCCCATCATCCACCGCAAACGCCGGAAAGCCAATCACACTTAACAATGCCGCATCCACTTCTTTAGAACTGGATTCTCTGGGTAGCATTGATTCGAGCGTAATGCGCGATCGGGCAATTTCGTCTGGCAGCACATGAATCACAGAGTTTTGATTGCCATGCACCCCAAAGAGGTTCAGCCCACTCATTGCCTCTAGCGCCGCTTTTGCCATACCAACGGAACTGGCATTCAGTTCTGGGTTGCCATGGTTAATTTTGTTACCTCGCTCCCAGATGCCAAAATCCGGAGTGCGGTAGGCGCGTCCAATGTAATAAACCAGATTTTGGACGAAATTGACCTCATCCGTGGTGAACACAATATGCAGCCCCGAAGCCGTCATCTGCGCCAGCACCAGCAAATAAATTGAAGTCGCATCAAGCTGCAAGTGTCCCCATTGGTCATCACCCACAACGGTGGCACCTGTCTGGGTGTCATACTTCGCATGCAGTGCATCCAGTGGTGATTGGGTAACTTTGAACTGCTCAACCTTCTGTACTTGCCGCATCATGGCAAATAACAGCCCGCGCATGAGCTTGACAACGCTATGTTCTAGCTCAAAGGTGCGCCCACGATCGTCATCTAGCCGTCGATACGCTAACCCCAGCCCCCACACTGCCAGGATGCTGTACACGTTATCACGCACCCAGGCATCAGTGTAGTCACCGTGGGCATTGACAGCCGTACTAGCAGGCAGCAGACCCGTAATGGGGTTCTGACGAATCAAAATGATTGTCCGAATTTGCTCGTAGTACGTGTCTAGCCGTTCTTGCAGCGTTGCAGTTCGCATCGACATACTCTGTTCTAACTGATTGAGATTCTAGGGACGCAAACAGAGCTTGTTAAAGACAGCACACACAAAAGAACAAAAGATATAAAGCAGAAACCGCCCTAAGCGTTGGGTAGCAATTCGTTATTTTTAGTGTTCCTATTATCGTCTTTTTCTAGGACACTATAGTTGCCATTTACACGGAGAGGCTGCCGAAACCACGCGTTACTGACAGCACATGCAAAAGAAGACTGTAATCGCGCTTTCCGCGTTAGAAGCACTGGCTAAGATCCAGCAGAAGAAGCTGTCTTTGGCAGAGTTTGCGTCCTTATGGCTGAAGGCTATGCCCACTTCATCTTGCTGCCCAAAAACCAAACGTGGCTCTCTTCTTTCCGGATACTGCTCCACCGTTTAGGAACAATAGAGTGGTAGATGCACCCTGATAATAGCCCCTGGCTCTTGTAGTCGGGGCTTTTTCTTTGGAGCCGCGAATCGCACGTTGCTCTATGGAAGAATCGTGCGTGTGAGCGAGATGTAACAGATTGCAACGTATAATGAGAGCAATCAACCTTGAAGAAGTTTAAAGAAGCCACATGCGAGTTGCGATCGCTGGAGCAGGTCTGGCAGGTCTTTCCTGTGCCAAATACCTGATCGATGCGGGACATACCCCCATTGTTTTGGAGAGTCGAGATGTTTTGGGTGGGCTAGTAGCTGCCTGGAAAGACGAAGACGGCGACTGGTACGAAACAGGGCTCCACGCCTTTTTTGGGGCATACCCCAACATGCTGCAACTAATGGCAGAACTGGGCATTGAAGACCGGCTCCAATGGAAGCAGCACGCGCTCCTCTTTAATCAACCAGACAAGCCTGGAGTGCTGTCTCGTTTTGATGTGCCTGATATTCCTGCCCCCTTTAACGTCATTGTTTCGATCCTTCGCAACAACGACATGCTGACGTGGGAGCAGAAGATCCGGTTCGCTATTGGGCTGACTCCTGCGATCGTGCGCGGTCAAAAGTATGTCGAAGACATGGATCAGTACAGCTTTTCGGAGTGGCTGCAACGGCAAGGCATTGGCGAAAAGGTGAGTAGCGATGTTTTTATTGCGGCATGCAAGGCGCTCACGTTTATTAACCCCGACGACGTTTCATCCACTATTTTGCTTACGGCGCTGAATCGCTTTCTGCAAGAACGCTACGGCTCTAAGATTGCCTTTTTGGATGGTTCACCGACCGAGCGCCTGTGTCAGCCGATCGTCGATTACATTACTGCTGGTGGTGGTGAAGTACATCTGCAAAAGCCGTTAAAGGAAATTCAGCTTCATGATGATGGTACGGTGCGTGGGTTTCTGATCCGTGGCTTGAATGGTGCGCCCGATACAGTGATCACGGCCGATGCTTACGTCTCGGCGATGTCTGTAGATGTAATGAAGGTACTTACCCCTGCGCCCTGGAAGTCGATGGCATTTTTCCAAAAGCTGGAGGGCTTAGAAGGTGTACCCGTGATTAACCTGCACCTCTGGTTCGATCGCAAGCTGACCGATGTGGACCAGCTTCTCTTCTCGCGATCGGACTTGTTGAGCGTTTATGCCGATATGAGCGTCACCTGCAAAGAGTATGCTGACCCCGATCGCTCCATGCTAGAGCTAGTGCTGGCACCTGCTAAAGATTGGATCGACAAATCAGATGATGAAATTATTGCCGCAACCATGACGGATCTAGAGCGGCTCTTTCCGCAGCATTTTGGGACGGAGAACCCTGCCAAACTACGAAAATTCAAAGTAGTCAAGACACCGCGATCGGTCTACACGGCAACACCAGGAAGGCAAGCATACCGTCCTGATCAGGTAACACCTATCGCAAATTTCTTTCTTTCAGGCAGTTACACAATGCAACGCTATCTTGGCAGTATGGAGGGTGCCGTACTTTCTGGTAAGCTGACAGCGCAGGCACTTGTGAACAGCCAATCGTTGACTGGTGATTCCATAGCCAGCAAAAATAATCAGCCCCAACCAGTTGCAAACGTGTGAACATTCGCTGTTTAATGCTCACACGTTTCGTTAAAGCTGGTTTCTCCACTAAGCAGACAGCTTGATGGTTCATTAAACTGTCTGCTTGGGGCTTAGGGCAATGGCTGCGTCTTTTAGAGCAATCTAAACAGCACGTTATCTGCCTTCCCTGCGATCGATTCGCTCCCTGCCTGAACCTGCTCACCTGCTATGTTCGCCAAGCGTTCTCAAGGAAATGCTGAAATTGCCTGATTATTCTTGCGTGAGGACTCTGGTTTCTCTGGACGATGCCTACGAGCTGTGTCGTCAGATCACGGCAAAGTACTCGAAAACCTTCTATCTGGGCACGATGCTGATGCCAGAGGCGAAGCGTCGAGCAATCTGGGCAATTTACGTCTGGTGCCGTCGTACCGATGAACTGGTAGATGGTCCGCGTGCGAGTCTAACCACGTCTGAAACGTTGGATGAGTGGGAAAAGCAATTAGAGGCAGTGTTTGACGGTCATCCTGTGGAAGACCCAGACGTAGCGTTAGTAGACACACTAGAGCGCTTTCCAATCGACATCCAACCGTTTCGCGACATGATTGCGGGTCAGCGGATGGACTTGCATCGATCGCGCTACGAAACGTTTGAGCAGCTTGAGCTTTATTGCTACCGCGTTGCAGGTACAGTGGGTTTAATGACGACCCCGGTGATGGGTATTGATACTGTGCCACGCACCACTCCCTGGGATCTCTATGGCACGGTTCAAGATGACCCAACGTCTGAAGCCGTTGCTCTTGGTATTGCCAATCAACTGACCAACATTCTGCGTGATGTGGGCGAAGATGCTAGCCGTGGCAGAATTTATATCCCTCTGGATGAACTAGCACTATTTGGCTATACCGAGGAAGACTTATTCAATGGTGTAGTGGATGAACGCTGGCGCGAACTGATGCGGTTTCAGATTCAGCGTGCCCGTAAGTTTTTTGTCTCTGCCGAACGTGGTATCCGCTCACTCAGTCGGGATGCTCGCTTCCCCGTTTGGGCTGCACTCATGCTTTATAGCGGCATTCTGGACGAAATTGAACGTAATAATTACGACGTGTTCCGCTATCGGGCGTATGTGCCGGGCTTCCGTAAGTTGACGTGCCTACCGATCGCTCGGCTCAGAGCAGCCGTCCTCTAGATTTTGTTAGGGTTAGGTCATGAGTGATCTAGGGAAAGCAAACTTAAAACTCATCACTTAAAACTCCAACTTTTTGGCACGTCTCATGTCCCTCTCCTTACAAACATCATCGCCACAAACAGCATTGCCATTATTAGGCAAGTCTCTGGCTGAGTTAACCGAATGGGTGCAGCAGCAGGGGCAGCGACCCTATCGGGGCAAGCAGTTACATGAATGGCTGTATCAGAAAGGGGTGCGATCGCTCACCGATATCTCTGTTTTCCCTAAGCAGTGGCGATCGGAGCTAGAAGGCGTTGACATTGGGCGATCGACCCTCCATCACCGTTCTGCTGCCCCCGATGGCACCGTCAAATTTCTGTTGCGTCTCTCAGATGGTCAAATCATTGAAACGGTAGGGATTCCCACCTTCAACTGGGATCAGGAGGAGCCAGAAGGCAGAAGGCAGGAGGCAGAGGAAGCAGAATCAACTCAACCCTCAACCCTCGAAACTCAAAACTCCCTCACCCGTCTCACTGTTTGTGTTTCCTCCCAGGTTGGCTGTCCGATGGCATGCGACTTCTGCGCTACAGGCAAGGGCGGCTTTGTTCGCAATCTGACAACGGCAGAGATTGTGGATCAAGTGCTGACGGTGCAGGCAGATTTTCAGCAACGGGTGAGTAATGTCGTCTTTATGGGCATGGGCGAACCGCTGTTAAATACCGATAATGTGGTTGCCGCATTGCGCTGCCTGAACCAGGATGTGGGCATTGGGCAGCGCACCATGACGGTTTCGACTGTGGGCATTCCCGGTCGCATTCGCAAGCTTGCTGCAAGCCAGCTACGTGCCACCCTTGCCGTCAGCCTCCATGCGTCTAATCAACCGCTGCGCGAAAAACTGATTCCCAGTGCCAAGCAATATCCGCTAGAAGCGTTGCTCGATGAATGTCGTGAGTACGTCCAGCTAACCGGGCGGCGCGTTACGTTTGAGTACATCCTGCTGGCTGGTTTGAATGACTGCCCAGAACATGCGATCGAGCTAGCGAAGCATTTGCGCGGTTTCCAGAGCCACGTCAACTTGATTCCCTACAATCCGATTTCTGAAGTTGACTACCAGCGACCTAGCCCCCAGCGCATTCAAACCTTCGTTAATGCTCTCAAAGCCAAGCACATTGTAGTCAGTGTCCGGCAATCTCGTGGTCTAGCCGCAGATGCAGCCTGTGGGCAACTGCGTGCCTCTGCAACCAAAGGAGCCGCTTCTGCTTAAAGAGCAGCGTTGTTGCCTGTCTTAATGCTGAAGCGATCGTGCTGAATGTTCTCTCCACGATCGCGCTCACGCTTGGGGGCTGTTAACAATTAGAGTATTGAGAGCAGCATTCAGGCGAATCGATGACCAGCTACCAGTTTCCTGACAGCTTCCTCTGGGGGGCTGCTACCGCGTCTTATCAGATTGAAGGTGCCGCGACAGAGGATGGACGCAAGCCGAGCGTATGGGATACCTTTAGTGCCAAGTCGGGACGAACGCTGAATGGGGATACAGGTGCCGTTGCCTGCGATCACTATCACCGTTACGAAAGCGATGTGAAGCTCATGGCAGCACTGGGCATCAAGCATTATCGCTTTAGCATTGCCTGGACGCGGATTATACCTGATGGACGAGGAGACGTGAATGAGGCAGGCGTTGACTTCTACAGCCGTCTAGTGGATTGCTTGCGTGAGCATGGCATTACCCCTCACGCCACGCTGTTTCATTGGGATAGCCCCCAGGCGCTAGAAAAACGCTATGGCTCGTGGCGCAGTCGGGAGATGGCGCAGGATTATGCAGATTATGTGACCGCAGTAGTGAGTCGGTTGGGCGATCGCATCACCAACTGGATGACTATCAATGAAATTTCGTGTTTTACCCATCTGGGCTATGCGGTCAATGCCGACCCGCCCCACGCTCCTGGTACGCGAGTCAAACGCCGTAAAGACATCTGGCAAACCTGCCATCATGCCATTCTGGCGCATGGGTTGGGTTGTCAGGCAATTCGAGCAGCATCGCCTGTGCCATGCTCCGTTGCCCTAGTGGATAATCCAGCCGTCACGGTGCCGATCGCCGAGTCGCCAGAACACATCGCTGCGGCACAAAAAGCCTTTCCGACCTGTTGGGCAAATGGCGGCATTCTGTATCCCGTGTTGACAGGTGCTTACAGTCCAGTGCTACTAGAACAACTGGGATGGGATGCGCCAGAGATTAAGGCAGGTGATTTAGAAACCATCCACCAGCCCCTTGATGCTCTGGGTCTAAACATCTACACGGGTACGTATGTGAAAGCAGCCGACAATCCTAGTGGCTACGAATGTCTTGATTTTCGTGACAGCTATCCTCGCCTCAATATGCCCTGGCTCTGGATGCTACCAGAAGCACTGTACTGGGGCATGCGGCACATCAGTGACACGTTAGAAAAGCCCACTTTGCCGCTGTTTATTACCGAAAATGGCTGCGCTGCTCAAGATACGGTGAACGCGCAGGGCGAAGTTGTTGATCTAGAGCGGATTGCGTATCTGCGGCAGTATCTCAAAGCAGCGCATCGTGCTGTCGCAGAAGGCTATCCTCTACACGGCTATTTTGTTTGGAGTTTGCTAGACAACTTTGAATGGGCATGGGGCTACGATCGCCGCTTCGGCATTACCTATGTCGACTATCCCACCCAAAAGCGCATCCCTAAAGCGAGCTTTCACTGGTATGCGGAGTGTATACAGCAGGGAAGGGTAGTTTGAGGGGAGGCAGGGGAAGCAGAGGGGGCAGGGGAGGATATGGAAATAGGGACACGATCGACTCAAATCTAGCAAGCGTCAAGCTTGCGGCATCCAGAGAACGCGAAGTGTGTCTAATGGACTTAGGGGCATAAGGCACTACTCAAATCGCACCCTGCTCCCCCTTCTTCCCCTGCTCCTCTCTTTTGCCTTTTGCCTTCTTCACGCACTCATCTCCAACATTCGCTGAATCGGCTTCAGTGCTGCTTGTTGCGTTGCTTCGGGTAGCGTAATTTCAGGGGTCTGGTGCTTCATGCAAAGGTAGAGTTTCTCCAGCGTGTTCAGACGCATATGGGGACATTCGTTGCAAGCGCAGTTGTTGATGGGGGGAGCCGGAATGAACCGCTTGTGGGGCGCAACCTTTTCCATTTGGTGAATAATGCCGGGTTCGGTGGCAACGATGAAGCTTTGGCTGGTGCTTTGCTGAATGTAGTTGAGCAAAGCAGTGGTCGAACCAATGTAGCTAGCGTGGCGTAGAACGGCGGGTTCACATTCGGGGTGGGCGATCGCTTCTGCTTCGGGATGCTGGATTTGCAACTGCACCATCTTTTTCTCAGAAAAGGTTTCGTGTACCATGCAACTCCCCTGCCACAGCACCATCTCTCGTCCCGTTTGCTCCATGACGTATTTGCCGAGATTACGATCGGGTGCAAAGATAATTGGCTGATCAACTGGAATCTGATTCACAAGCTTCACCGCATTGGCGCTGGTGCAAATAATGTCACTCATTGCCTTGATGTCGGCAGTGCAATTTATGTAAGAAATTACCAAATGGTCAGGATATTTTGCTTTAAAGGCAGCAAAGGCGTCGGGTAGGCAACTATCTGCCAAAGAACAGCCCGCCTCCAAATCTGGCAGCAGCACCAGCTTGTTTGGGTTGAGAATCTTCGCGGTTTCTGCCATGAAATGGACGCCAGCAAAGACAATCACATCCGCATCCGTCTGAGCCGCCTGCTGCGATAAACCTAGCGAATCGCCCAGATAGTCGGCAATATCCTGAATATCATTATCTTGGTAGTAGTGCGCCAGGATGACGGCATTGAGTTCACGCTTCAGATCAGCGATCGCTCCAAACAAATCACTTGGCAATTCAGTCTTAGGAGGAAGAAGGGTACTTGTAAACACAATGATGTCGATCCAAGTAGAAGCTCAACTTCCCAATTATAGTTTTATTCACCAAAATCTGCAAACAGCTTCCGTGATTTTTCACCAAAATAGATGGTGGAGGGGCAGAGGGAGCAGGAAAGGCGGAGCAAGCGAGGGACGCAAAGGAGCGCAGGGGAAGCAACAGAGACGCGGAGACACGCTCAACTCAAAACTCTAACCCTACTCCCTACTCCCTACTCCCCACTCCCCTCACCAATGCTGCCAGCTTCCGTCGCATCACAATTCCTGGTTTATCCGTTGCCATATGCTGTTCGGCGCTAAGGCTTAAAGGTACGTCGTAATCGGTTCCTTCTAGAATCATGCGGTCTTCCAGCGTAACAGCACGATCGAAGGCTACGACACTTTCAGCGGTGACAGCCTCCTCCGTATCATTTCGCAGGCAGAACTGGACGATTTGCGAAGAGCGATCGTCGATCGGTGTAGCAGCAGTAAAAATTAGATGAATCAAACCATTCGGATAGGTAATCTTGAGTGTGCGGATGAACGGCATAAACCATGTGCCTTCGCTAATTCGCACGGTTTTGCCTGCCTCCATCTGCAAATTTTGCTTCTGTAGGTCACTGTTGAACACAGGCAGCACATAACGCATACGGAAGCCAAACTCAGTTTCTGTGAACGAATCGGGTTGGGGTGGTACGGGTTCTTGCTCCACGCCAAACGTCTTTGCATGAACAAAGTGGGGATGGGCATTATCAAAGGAGTTTTCCATCAGGCGCAGTCCGGCACAATGCCACGTCTCATAGAATTCGGGAATTTGACGAAACTGCGGATCTGTTGCTTCAGGAATGTTAGGAATAGCCATTAGCGGCTCCTCTAGACAAACCCAAACATAGCCGTAGCGCTCTTGACAACGAAAGGCATCCACCCGATAGGTTTTTGGGATAGCGCCATTGCTAAGCTGCGGTACGTTCGTGCAGGTACCCTCTGCATCAAACGACCAACCATGATAAGGACAGCGAATTGCATTATTAACCACTACGCCTTGTGATAGCCGTGCAGAACGATGGCAGCAACGATCGCGTACCGCTGCAGGCTTGCCAGCTCCATTCAGCCATAGTGCCAGGGGTTCTCCTAAGAGTTGGAAGGATTGTGGTGTCACTGCCAGATCTGCTATGGGCATGACTGGATACCAGAACCGCTTCAGTACGGGTTGTTGGGTAACAAGCATAGAGAGACAAAGGTGCGATCGCTGGCGTATGTGTGATTGAAAAGCTAAAGGCTGTGAAAGCGTTTTGGTTAAATACTGATAATCAAGACGAACGCAAATGTAAAACTCAACAGTGACAAAATTGTGGCGCGAGGGCAGGGCGATCGCTGTAGCCTCAAACACCCTCTGCAAGCGATTCCACGTTCACTGTAAGGCAATTAGGATTAAGAACAAGCTCATCCTTTTGGTTAATCAAGCTCACCTCTATGGGTAGAGCTTGTTCGTTTGAAAAAGAAACTAGGTTGGATACAGCTAATAAATGTGAACAAAAAATGGGTGCTAGACAACTACTAGACTTTATGTTTGCTAAGTCTTTAGGTAGATTTTGTTCACGTTAGAAGCACTTTTTCAAGATGAGTTCAACAAAAGAAAATGTCAAACTTTAATCCTAATCCCGTCGATCCTGATCCTAATCGCGTTAGAACTAGCCGTGATGTTGCTCTAGATAACCAGCTTATCCGCGAGCAAAATATTGAGATGAAGGAACAAAACCGTGCCATTCGTGAAAATGATAGTGCTGCTACAGGTTTAATGCTGGGCATCTTGCTTTTTGGTCTGACAGCACTGGGTTTTGGTGCGTACTTCATGACCCAGCGCCCTACAGCAACACCGACTCGCACGATCATTCAGCGCGAACGTACAACTGTCACGCCAGCCCAGCCTTCGCCTGTCAAACCACCTGATGTCAATATCACAGTGCCTAACCCTGCACCGCCTAATGTGAATATTGCTGTTCCCGAACGTGCTGCCCCAGCTGCCCCCGCTCCTGCTGCTCCAGCCCCAGCCCCAGCTGCCCCCGCTCCTGCTGCCCCCGCGCCCGTTGCCCCCGAGGCGAGCACGCCCCCAACAACAGAAGCTCCCTCTGACACGGCACCGCAGCCTTCTCCGGCAAACCCATAATTTTGCAATTCACAATTTTGTACGGTTGCTACAGTTAGCTACTTTAAAAGCACAATAACGACTTAGTTGATTCTGTGACCATCCTGTTTGACGGGGTGGTCATTTTTTATGCGGCTAGAGAGATGAGGACGGTATGATCATCATGACTACTTTTCCTTGCCGATCGCTCTATGAGATGGCTAACAAAGCAGCCGCTTTTATTTTGCATATCGCTGTCAAGCAGTCTTTGTTTTGTAGGCAGCGCTGAGATGTCAATCGCAATCACACCTGCAATCCGACCATTGCAGCAAGAGCAGCCGCCGAGCGTGCAAAACATTCGGCTAGCAGCACCCGCCTTAGGTCAACCTGTAGCCAGCCCCCCGCGATCGCACCGTGCTCCCTCGCAATCCTCACGTTCGTCGATCGCCCCTTTTCCTACCTTTAACAGCCAGCAACTTGACCAGCAGCTACAGCGCTATCTTCGCTTTGTCGCCCAGTCTGGGTCACCCGATATCCTCATTGTTGGCAGTTCGCGAGCCTTGCAGGGCATTGACCCAATCGTGCTTCAGCAAACGCTTGCCCAGCGAGGTTATCCCAAGCTAAAAATTTTCAACTTTGGGGTGAATGGAGCCACCGCGCAGTTGGTTGATCTGATCGTACGTAAACTGCTCGCACCCGACCAATTACCGCGCTTGCTGCTCTGGGCAGACGGTGTACGAGCTTTTAACAGTGGTCGTGCTGATATCACCTACAACCGGGCGATCGCCTCCCCTGGTTACCAACTGCTTGCGGCTGGCATTCGTCCCGTCCTAATGCCTCCATTGCTTCAGAGGGAGCCGCTCTGCATTGCCCTGCCATTGCAACGTTCGACCCGTGACGCGCTTAGTCCACCCAAGTCTTTCAATGTTGTGCCGTCTTTCGCTCCAGCGTACCAACAACACCTGTGGTGTTGGGAACCGTTAAGAGCGCTCAGTCAGCCTGAAGCTCTCGTTAAGCCAGAGCAACGGATAGTCGATGTTCAAGAGACGACTGGCTTTCAGCCGCTATCAAATCAGTTCAAACCTGATGAGTATTTTCAACGCTATCCTAAAGTCCAAGGTGCATACGATGGCGACTATCGAGACTTCACGCTCAATGGTAAGCAGACGCAGGCACTTAACAACGTTGTCATGTTTGCCAAAGCTCGCCAGATCTCGATCGTTTTTGTTAATCTGCCCCTGACGCAAATTTATTTAGACGAGACGCGTACTGCGAACGAACAGCAGTTTCGTACTTATTTGCAGCAATTTGCTCGATCGCAATCGTTGACCGTTCACGATCTTAGTCAACGATGGCTGTATCAAAACGCTTATTTCACAGATCCCAGCCACCTGAATCGTCATGGTGCTGCTGCTGTCGCTACCCAACTTGGCAAAAAGCTCACACTTCCCTCGGCTCAACCCTGACGACTCGCTGCCATTCATTAAGCCTCCGTAAAAGCTCTGAGCTATAGGTGTCATTTAAATTAACCTTGCTAGAGAAAAACACTGAAACTTCATACTACTCAGTAGGAGTTATAAAGATTGAGCAAACGTACTCGTAGACACTGGGCAACGCTTGATCAAGTTGCGTATCTTTGTGGAAGGCAAAGAGAAACCTAGTAAAGCCAATTACGAACGTGATGATTACTTCTGACATTCCAACTGCTCTCCGAATCGCTCTCATTAAGCGTGACAAAGAAGCGGGTCAGGCTACCAGCGTTCCTCCTCAGGAATGTGTTCGTACAATTCATCCATCCGTTACCAGCAAAGCCAAGCGTTTAGTTGATATTGTTGGTGCCCTAGTCGGGCTGGCAATCACCGCAATGGTTGCTATTCCAGTGGCGATCGCAGTGCAATGCGATGACCCTGGTCCCATCTTTTACAGTCAAATTCGCTGCGGTTTAAAAGGCAAACCCTTCCGCATCTGGAAGTTCCGCTCGATGGTGATGGACGCAGACAAGCTGAAGCATCTCGTCAACAATGAAGCTAAAGGTGGCATCTTTAAGAATAAGAATGACCCTCGCATCACCCGTATTGGTCGCTTCCTACGCCGCACCAGCCTTGACGAACTGCCGCAATTCTGGAATGTGCTGCTAGGGCACATGAGCTTAGTTGGCACTCGTCCGCCTACAGTCGATGAAGTTATTCGTTACGAGAAACATCATTGGGAGCGTCTTAACGTCAAACCTGGCATCACAGGTGAGTGGCAAGCAAATGGTCGATCAACTGTGATCGATTTTGAAGACATCGTGAAAATGGATGTCGAGTACCAGCGCAAGTGGTCGATCGCTTACGACCTACATTTGATTGCAAAAACTATCCTTGTTGTTCTGGATAAGAAAGGTGCCTGCTAAGAACGAAATAAGCTAGAGCGCGCTGCTGCAACAAGTTATTGGTTTGATGCAACGGCTACGGTTTAACACCATGATCATCTGCTAGGGGTATCTGCTAGGTCTTTCAACTGCCATTGCTCCTGAGAACATGAACGATTAGGACAGTCTCTAAGAGGCTGTCCTCTTTTTTGCGCTGAGTTTAGACTATGGACGTTGTAGGTTAGACGTTATGGCAGTAGTTAGATTCGTTAGGACGACGTGCAGGGTGAAACCTTTGAAGCAACGCCTCCCGCACCCTTTGATCTTAATGTCCTAACCCTTATGGCGATCGCTATAGTCCAAGATGATGTTAATTCAAGATCAAGTTAGTTCAAGATGAACCTGCCAACCTGGATCACAGTTTCTCGTTTGCTGGCAGTGCCATTACTGCTCTACGGTTTACGTACCCCAACGATCGAGGGGCGTTGGTTCATGCTGGTTGTTTTTTTAGTGGCAGCGGGCACTGATTGGTTGGACGGCTATCTGGCTCGCAAGCTCAATCAGGTGACAGAACTGGGCAAATTCCTCGACCCATTAGTAGATAAATTACTGGTATTAGCACCATTGCTAGCCTTAATTGAATTGGGTCAGGTGCCTGCTTGGGGCGTGTTTTTAATTTTGGCACGTGAGTTGACGATCGCTGGTTGGCGCGTCAATCCCAGCCTTCAGGGCAGTACAGCTATTCAGGGCGCAAACCTGTGGGGCAAGTTGAAAACAGTGAGCCAAATTGGTGCGATCGCCCTACTCATTGCACCACTTGACGCAAGTTGGCAGTTGCCTTCACTAAGCGCCTTTTGGGTATCTGTAGCGCTGACCCTAGTTTCTGGCGCAATTTACCTGCTGCCTCAGAAACGCAAGGATGAACAACTTCTAGATCACACCTAAATCGGCAAGATCCAATAGCTACAACAGGCTGAGTTGAAGATCGCCAGGTTCCGGTTGGGGTTTACGACGGGATGCTTTACGGGGTTTGACGTCTACATGAGCCACAAACCAGGTGCGTAGCGCTTGTGCTTGATAAGGGGCGATCGCATCTAGATCGAGCGGCGGCGGGAAGAGACTGTGATCCGAAGTCGTCGCCCAACTTACTTCAGTATCAAAGCGTTCTGCTCCAAAGGGCAGGAGACTGGCTGGCAAGCGCGATAGGTGTGGTACTACGTTTTCCAGCCCCAAAAATTGTTGACGCTGTTGCTCTAGCTGTTGGACTCGTTGCTTTCGAGCCTGCTTGTAATCGAGGATGGGAGTAGGATAGCCCTTCATTGGCAGTGGTGAACCAAGACTTGCAGACGGCAGGTGCTTCAATTCTGGTAGCCAGCGCTTGATGAAAATGCCGTCCGGATCACAGCGATCGACCGCCACTTGCCCAGGGTTATAAATGCGCGTCCAGGTTTTATCAACGCAATGCGTAACACCCGATTGCATCGCCCACTGATAATGGTCGATCGGGCAATCGCCATCGATCAGGTGACGCATGAAGTGCAGAGCGCCGTAACGCCAGTCCATTCCCAGCAGATTGCTCAAAAAGCTGGAGTAAAGAGCACGGATGCGAAAGTTGAGTTCTTTCCAGCCGCCAGTTGCCTGGAGACACCGCGCTGCTGCATCGACGATCGGAAAGCCCGTCTCGCCCTGCTGCCACGCGCGGTAAAGCGTTTCGTCAAACGCCCAGCCATCGTCATCAAAAATGTTGTAGAGCGATCGCAACTCTAACTGCGGTAGGTAGCGAAACCGTTGGGCAAAGCCATTGCCCCAACGCAACCGGGCGATCAACTGCTTACGGCTCCGCTGCACCCGTATGTCAGGCGAAGCTTTGAGCTGCTGCGCCATCTGGTAACATTCCCGCACAGAAATCGCACCAAATTTGAGGTGTGGACTCAAACCTGTGGTCGCTTCGGCGCTGGGATAGGAAAGCTGCCAGTAGTAGCGATCTGCCTTCTCATGCAGAAATTCCTGCAAGAAGTTTCGTGCTGCCTGAGTGCCAGCAGGCGGAATTTGCTTGGCATCGGGCAAATGTCCTACGTCGGTAAGCGTCGGTAGGGGTTCGCTAATGACATTGGTTGGCACATGAATGTGACCAGGTGTGGGCACCATAGCTGCGTTCATGTCGGCATACCACAAGTCCCGATAGTCAGGGTAGGGAATAAGCTCATCAGTTGTAGCAAGCGGCTCAAACCAGCGAATTTTGAGGTTTTCTTGCGCTAAAGCGTTGTTCAAGCGGGCATCTCGCACCCGCCCATAGATTCGCTCAAAATCAACGTGAGCATAGATACCGTCTGCCTGGGTTTCGCGAATGAGTTGCGGTAGTACGTCTACTGGATCACCCGATCGCACAATCAAGCGCCCACCGCGATCGCGCAAATCTTGATCTAGCGACCGCAAGCACTCCAGCATAAACGCAACCCGCGCTGAACCTGTTTCGGGATGATGTAGTAGGGCACGATCAAACACAAACACGGGAATGACCTCACCCCGCAACGCCGCGCGATACAGTGGCGCATGATCCGCGATGCGTAAATCCCGACGAAACCAGACGATCGTGCGGTTCATAGCTCAAGCTTGCACTAAGGGCACCCTCTCAGCTTAACAAGCCTTAAAGTTCTTAGCAGTTAGATCCAGCGCTTAGAACGCAGCGAACGGTTAAATGCGTAGACCAGGGAAGTTAGAAAGTTCCCTCTACCATACGTCGCCTAGCAGAAAGCTCAAGGATGATATGTCGCCGCACTCAACTGCAAATGATGGGTCGTATGCTCCCAGTGCGGATGAGTTCTGAAACCTAATGACTGATAGAACTGAGCGGCTGCTAGAGTATCAGTTCGCAGCGTCAATAGGTGATAGTGCTGCTTGGCTCCGTGAATAATCTGATGGACAAGCGAATCGACCAACTCCCTGCTTTCGCCAGCCTGACTCAACATAACAAATGCCGCAATCGCCCAATGTAAGGGTCATTTAAATGGGGCTCTCGATTCAATCCGCTAATACCTATGACCGCACCTTGTACGGATGCTTTCAGTAAGATTTCATCTGGCTGATCAAAGCAATTCAAGCCACTACGGTATTCTCGAATCAATCGTTCAAAAAACTGAAGCTCTTGAGACAAGCTTTCCTCAACGAGATGATCGATTAATCCCAATTCAATCTTTGAAAGGCGAGTAATCTCGATCACTTGCATGGCTCTTAAGATGCCTTGAAAGACCGCTCACCCCTTCGTCTGTTGCAGCAGTTTTTTCACAGCAGCCAGCAAATCGGGTGGATGGTAGGGTTTTGTGACGTAGGCGTCTGCGCCTTGCTTCATGCCCCAGTACACATCAAATTCTTCACTCTTACTGGTGCACATGATTACAGGAATATGCTTCGTTTTAGGATCATTTTTGATCCAGCGGCAGAGTTCATAGCCGTTTTTGCGCGGCATGACAATATCAGTCACTACTACGTCAGGAGTTTTTGCTGTAATCTTTTCAACAGCTTCTGCACCATCCACTGCCTCAATAACACTGAAGCCGCTTTTGCGAAATTGCTCTGAGACCATTTCCCGCACAGTGGGGCTATCGTCTACGATCAGAACTATAGTCATAACTCCATAACGGCTCAGTGATTAAGGGGCGTGATTGCGATAGTTTAGCGTGTTTGTAGAGCGAATAGTTTCCAGTTTCCAAGCGCTGTCTGCCTTACGGAAAACGGCACTGGTGCTGTAATCGGTTCGCTCTAATGTGGTCAAGGCGCGCTCTTGCCTGCGACCTTCTTCGTACTGGTTTAGTGCCATTCCTGGTCATTCATAGAATCTTAGTGAGATTAAATTGTTTTAAGCGGAAAGCTCACCATATAAGTGAACGAAAGGCTCACTACTTAGGTAAAACTGCTTAGTACAATCAGGGAATGAGCTTTTTGACGCGCTGCTGATAAGCACCATACTCAGGGTATTTTTGCCTCAGCCAGGTTTCTTCGAGGGTCGCTTTAGCGTTAAAGAAAACGAAGATGACGATCGCGCCAGCCAGATGACTGAGGCTTCTTTGATAGAGTGCCCAACTAAGCGCTGCGACAATCAAGCCGCTGTAGAGTGGATGCCGCACCAGACTATAAACGCCCGATTGCACAAGTTGGGCATCATCACGTGGATGTGGTAAAGGCGTAAGACTGCGACCCAGGTCAAGCAACCCTTTAGCCATCAGTACCAGAGCCAAAAAGCCTAGCACTCCTGCCGCAGTCCATAACCCGTAAAGCGTTGATGGCGCTAACATCACTGCGGGAAGGGGATAGACTGGCAGCGCCATAAAGCTAACAATGATGGCTGCTTGTGCAAAGACCCAATATTCGCCCCGTTGTCCCTGCCAGCTATTGACGCTAAAGCCCCAGTCGGTAAGGAGTTTCATAGTGCTAGTGCGATTTCATTTCCAGGCTTGCGTCGCGCGATCGAGCGTCTCAATTTCTTGCTCAGTTAAGCTCCAGCCCAGTGCACCAGCATTTTGCCGCGCTTGTTCTGCATTCTTTGCACCCGGAATAGGAATTACACCTTGAGCAATTAGCCAGTTAAGGGCAACCTGGGCGGGAGTCCGTTGATGCACTGCGCCAATGTCCTGAAGTAACCGAATGACAGGGGCGATCTTCTCTAGACCACTTTGATTGAAGCGGGGATCAATACGACGGGCACCCTGGAGCGGTTGAGCCTGGTGCGATCGTGCCGACTCAGCCGTATATTTCCCCGTTAGCAAACCCTGTGCCAGTGGGCTGTACGCCAGGATGGTGATGCCTAGTTCGCGGGCAGTGTCAAAAATACCGTTGCTTTCAATCTGGCGAGTGAGTAACGAATAGCGCACCTGATTGACTGCCAGCGGTACGCCTCTTGCTGCCAGAAATTTGTGTGCCTGTCGCATTTGCTCTGCTGAGTAGTTGCTTACTCCCACTGTGGCGATTCTGCCTTGCTGTACTTCGTCTGCCAGGGCATTCATGAGGGCGCGCTTGCCGAGGAGAAAGTCAAACGGTTGATGCACTTGATAGAGAGCGACCTGCGACACTTGTAACCGCTCTAGGCTAGCCGTTAACGCCTCAGAAACCGATCGAGCCGTGAAGCGCCAGGGCACCGGGAAGAATTTTGTGGCAATCTGCGCGGGTTTATCAGTCTGCCGCATGAATTGTCCGATGAGCCGCTCGGATTCGCCAAAACCATAAATTTCAGCCGTGTCAAAAAAGTTAATGCCTGCCTCAAGCGTGGCATCGAAGGCTTCATGCACCTGAGCAGCACCGTAGTCGCTGCCGTAGCTCCAGAAGAGTTTGTCGCCCCATGCCCAGGTGCCAATACCAAGGGCTGTGACGGCAGGACCATCTTTGCCAAGTGTTACCGTTTGCACGCGATCGCTCCCTGTTTTTGGGTATATCTGGTCTTTAGTGTATCGCTTGGGTGAGGAGTGAGGGTGGCAGAAGGAAAGGGGAGGAGTGAAGGCTGAGGGATGAAGGCTAAGGGGTGAGAGATGAAATTTAGAGTAAGGGTGATACGTTTGAGCCTAATCTGGAGATAGATGTTGGCTATCGTTTGAAGGTATTTGAGGAATCGGTCATGTCAACGAGCAACGTGTCTGACTCGCAGGCTTATCCATCGCCTTCGGAGGCTCCAATCTCCAAAATCAGTTTGCTGACAATGTTTCGGCTGGGACTCTACCAGATGGGACTGGGGATGATGTCTGTGCTGTTTTTGGGCGTGTTGAATCGGGCAATGATTGGCAATCTTGCGATTCCAGCCACGATCGCAGCAGGGGCGATCGCAGCGCACCAGTTTGTAGCACCCGCGCGGGTTTGGTTTGGGCAGATGTCAGATGGAAGACCGATCGCAGGCTACCATCGCACAGGCTATGTGTGGTTTGGGACAACGCTGTTTGCGATCGCGTCCTTTCTGGCGGTGCAGGTGATGTGGCGCTTGGGTGCAGCCGTACAAGCGGCAGGTGGCTGGGCTTGGAATCCCGAGACATACCTTTGGACTGCCTTACTTGCAGCCGTCTTTGCGCTATATGGCATGGCACTGAGTGCAGGCTCAACACCTTTTGCCGCGCTACTCGTTGATGTTTCGGATGAGACAAATCGTCCTAAGCTAATTGGCGTTGTCTGGTCAATGCTGATGGTGGGCATTGTCGTGGGCGCGATTCTCATTAGTATCTTGCTGAAGCGCTTGACTCTGAACACGCCGCTAGATATTTTGCAAGCGGCAATCAATCGTGTGTTTGTAATTGTGCCGGCGATCGTCATTGGATTGGCAGTGCTGGCAACAGCGGGTGTGGAGAAGAAATATTCGCTGTATGGGCTGCGATCGTCCTTAGCTGATCGGGAAGACAAAATCACATTAGGTAGAGCGCTCCGAGTCCTAACTGCTAGTCGCCAAACGGGCATTTTCTTCACTTTTCTGCTGGTGATGACTATTAGCCTGTTCATGCAAGATGCCGTGCTAGAGCCTTACGGTGCCAAGGTCTTTGGTATGGAATTTTCTAAAACCACGTTGCTAAATGCCTTCTGGGGAACAGGAACACTTATTGGCATCAGCAGTGCTGGCTTCTTAGTCGTGCCGCATCTAGGCAAGCAGCAAACCGCTAAAGTGGGCTGTCTGCTAGTCGCAGCGTGCTTTGTCTTACTCATCGCCGCTGGATTCACTGCTAATCAGACGGCACTCAAAGCAGTTGTCTTCGTGTTTGGTCTCGCATCTGGCATTACCACTACAGGTGCCCTCAGCCTCATGCTAGATCTCACTGCTGCGGAAACCGCCGGAACGTTTATCGGAGCCTGGGGTTTGGCGCAAGCGATGGCACGGGCACTATCTACAGTTGCAGGTGGTACGGTTCTAGATATCGGTAACAAGCTCTTTGCAGTGCCCGTGTTGTCTTATGGGCTGGTGTTTGCGGTACAAGCTGTAGGCATGATCGTAGCAGTGGGGCTGCTCAGTCGGGTGAATGTGGCAGAGTTTCAGTCGAATGCAAAAGCGGCGATCGCTACCGTTATGGGCAACGAACTTGACTGAGGGCAGTTGTTCGTTTTTAGCCATTGGTTGTTAGATAGAAAGCAGCGAACAACTAATGACCAACAACCAAAGACTTTTCTATGGCTGACTTCTGGACTCAGGTGCTCAACTTTGCCAAAACCACAACTGCAAACGTCGGTAAGCAACTGCTGCAAGACTTTGGGCAGGCGCTGGCAGCAGAAAAGGCGGATGGAAGTTTGGTCACACAGTCCGATCGCTGGGCAGATGAGGTCTTGAGAGCGGCGATCGTCCAAGCCTTTCCCGATCATGGCGTTCTCAGCGAAGAAGTCGAACATATCTTTCCGGCAAACGACTGGTGCTGGATTATTGATCCCATCGATGGCACCACCAACTTTGCAAGAGGGTTGCCGCTTTGGGGCATTTCACTAGGACTGCTCTACAAAGGTACGCCTGTCTTCGGCTACGTCCATCTACCGCCATTGGGACAATCCTTCTACGGCTATTGGCATGGTGACTCTCAGTTAGAGGGTGATCTCGAGATGCCAACGGGCGCTTTTTTGAACGATCGCCCCATCCACTCCAGCACCGATACGCTCACCTCGAATCATTTCTTCAACCTCTGCACTCGCAGCACTGGTTTGCTTAAAAATCCCTTTCCCTGCAAAATTCGGATGCTGGGAGTTGCAACCTATAACCTGCTTACTGTCGCTGCCGGAGCCACAATGGGCGGCGTCGAAGCAACCCCAAAAATCTGGGACATTGCTGCAGTCTGGGCGATTGTCCAGGCAGCGGGCGGTATCTGGACACCGTTAGACCCCAAACCGATCTTTCCGCTTCAAGTGGGTCAGGATTATAGCGATCGGGCTTACCCCACATTGGTTGTCAGCCAAGCCGCTTTGGTGCCTACCTTTTTACCCCTTGTGCCGACTGTAGAGCGTTAGGCAAAAGGCAAAAGGCTGAAGGATAAAAGATCTAGGAAGGACAAAAAGATTCGCCCTAACCCTTAGCCCTTAGCCTTGCATCCCCCATGCTTCCGTCTTCCCGTAGAATGCTAACGGGGAGAGCAATTGTAGGGATAAGAGATACAAGGATGAGGGGTGAAATTTAGCCTTCTGCCTTCTGCCCTCTGCCTTCCCCAAAATCCCCTCGCTAGTTTGGAGAATTGCTATGGATCTGACCCGTATACCTGCCCAGCCCAAGCCTGGTTTGCTAAACGTCCTGATCGAGATTCCTGCCGGGAGTAAGAATAAATATGAGTTCGATAAGGACTTGAATGCGTTCGCGTTAGACCGTGTGCTCTACTCCTCGGTGCAATACCCATACGATTATGGCTTTGTACCCAACACTCTGGCTGATGATGGCGATCCCCTGGATGGCATTGTGCTGATGGATCAACCGACTTTTCCTGGTTGCATCATTCCTGCACGCCCTATTGGAATGCTAGAAATGATTGATGGCGGCGATCGTGACGAGAAAATTTTGTGTGTTCCTGACAAAGACCCCCGCTATGCTCAGGTTAAACGGCTAGCTGATATTGCCCCTCACCGCCTGGATGAAATTGCCGAATTTTTTAGGAGTTACAAAAATCTAGAGAAAAAGGTGACAGAAATTTTGGGCTGGAAGGATGTTGATCATGTTTTACCATTGGTCGAACAGTGCATTAAAGCGGGTGCTGGCAAAGGCTAAACCAGCTCGTGATCATGGATGGCTTACTTTAAGTAGAGCCACGCTGAAGCATAGCGCAGTGCATATAAGCTAACCCCATGTGCAAAGCCTCACCTCGCCTTCGACACCTTGCTTCCTGAGGTGAGAGAATAGGGGTGAGGTTTTAGTCTTTTTGAATGCCGCGCCTTATTCCTAAGCCTGCCAAAAATATTTATACTCAGGAAATATTGAAGATTGTCCTGATTGGTTCGCAGAAAGCCAGTTTTAGGAAATTACGGACAAGGCAATCGCTCAACTGGTATTAAGGGTGCGATCGCTAGCAGTTTGGTGTTTTTCTAGTTTTATGTTTTTAGAGTTCTCTAAAAGTTATGGTTCTCTAAAGTCGAGCAAGCAAAGGAAGGGGGGATTTGTTCCTCAAGTCCTCTTTTAATGCCCGTTAAATGCCCATTTTTAGAGGTTCTAACAGCGTTAGGATGACGTTGCCTCAGAAGAAGGAGCTAAAATGCTTGTTCCGTTCCGTTAGGGCAAGGGTTGGAATAAGGGCACTGCTGACCACTTATCCTCGGAAACAGCCACACCTCTCGTGTAGCCTTTCAATGTTGCTCTCTACCAACATTAAGGGGCTGGTCGTATGACAAACAGCGCGAACAATATGGGTAGCATAAGAATTAATGCAACATTATTGAACGCAACGGGAACTCTATTCTATAAGGACAAGATAAGAATGAGCGCTACATCGATACGGAGATGGCGTTTGCATCGTTAGCCCGAAACCGCAAAGCCTTGACGCAGTTGCCACGCTCGCTCAACGATTGCCTGCCCTCATTACACCTCCTAACATCGTTGCATCACAGTCTACACCCGAAGTCTGACAGCGTATGGTTTCACGTTTTTTCTTTGAGGTCGCCCTCATTATCCAATCGCAGTTTGCCCGTTCCTAGATTCGTCCGTCTACAGATTCCTTAAAATAAGGCTAATCGGATCAACAATGTCACACCCTGATTCATCTGCATCCCACCCACAAACTCATAGTGAAGCAACAGAAACAATGACTCAGGCTCCCGGTTTTGTGGTCGAGTTTTGGGGTGTTCGAGGCAGTATTCCTGCTCCCGGCAGTGAAACAGTACGCTATGGCGGCAATACGTCCTGTGTCGAAATGCGGGTGGATGGCAAACGGCTGATCTTTGATGGCGGTACGGGACTACGTATGTTGGGCAAGCACTTGCTCAAAGAGATGCCTGTAGAAGCATATATGTTCTTCACGCACTCTCACTGGGATCATATCCAGGGGTTTCCGTTTTTTGTTCCCGCGTTTGTTAAGGGCAACTGCTTTCACATCTATGGAGCGATCGCGCCGAATGGTGCCACGATGAGGCAACGGCTCAGCGACCAGATGCTACACCCCAATTTTCCGGTGCCAATTCAGGTGATGCAGTCTGACCTGAAGTTCTACGATCTGTTCCCTGGCGATGTAATGCAGTTGGGCGACATTACGATCGAAACAGGTCCGCTGAACCATCCCAATACATCAATGGGCTACCGCGTTACATGGCAGGGGCACACGGTTGTCTATGCGACCGATACAGAACATTACCCCGATCGCGTAGATGAAAACCTACTGCACCTGGCTCGCAATGCCGACATCTTAATCTACGATGCCTGCTATACGGATGAAGAGTACCACGACCCTAAAACGCCCAAGATTGGCTGGGGACACTCAACTTGGCAGGAAGCCATCAAGCTAGCAAAAGCAGCAGGCGTGAAAAAAACGGTCATCTTCCACCACGACCCCAACCACAGCGACGACTTTCTGGACGGTGTAGAAGCGCAAGTGCGAGCCGTGTTTCCTAATAGCGTGTTGGCGCAAGAAGGCATGATCTTGCCAGTTGACCTGTAGGAAGGACAGTACTGACAAGGTTCTAGTCTTGCTTAATGACGGGCTGGCTTTCTATCGTCACTTTTACCCTTATGAGCAGCAACGTTTAATTTGTTATTTATTGCTGTAGCTGCATCGCGAACTCGGTTTGAGCATCGTGTTCTGGCATATTCTCCCCTGACTGTCGCTGCACGTATGTCCCATCTGGCTGCAAATCCCAGGCATGACGGTTGTCTGCCAGAAGCGTATCCAGAATGGCGCAGAGTTGTGCTGCCAGTGCAGGCTCTTCGACAGGTGTGATGGCCTCGACGCGGCGATCGAGGTTGCGGGGCATCCAGTCGGCACTACCAATAAAGACTTCTTCCTCACCATTATTGTGGAAGTGGAAGATGCGGGAGTGTTCGAGAAAGCGACCGACAATGCTGATGACACGAATGTTGTCGCTAACGCCTGCAACACCAGGACGCAAGCAACACACACCGCGAATAATTAGGTCAATCTCTACACCTGCCTGAGAGGCAGCATAGAGCGTTGCAATGATTTGTGGATCGACGAGAGCGTTCATCTTGGCGATGATGTGACCAGGCTTGCCGTGGTGACGATATTCGGTTTCCCGCTGAATAAGGGCAAGCATACGATCGCGCAGATTCACTGGAGCAACTAACAGTTTGCGGTAGGACTGCTGCCGCGAGTAGCCCGTCAAGAAATTGAATAGATCGGTTAAATCTGCGCCCAGATCTTCCTTGCAGCTAAATAGTCCTAAATCGGTGTAGAGTTTCGCTGTCTTAGAGTTGTAGTTACCCGTGCCAATGTGAATGTAGCGACGTATTGCCTCTCCTTCCTCACGCACAACTAGCACCACTTTAGTATGCGTCTTTAACCCCACCAAACCGTAGATGACGTTTACGCCTGCTTGCTCCAATCGCTGCGCCCAGTGAATGTTGTTTTCTTCATCGAAGCGAGCTTTGAGTTCGACCAGCGCTGCAACCTGTTTGCCATTTTCCGCCGCGTTGATCAGTGCCTTGACGATCGGCGAATCACCTGAAGTTCGATACAACGTGATCTTAATTGCCAGTACCTTGGGGTCGTGCGCCGCTTGCGTAATGAAGTGCTCAACGGACGCTGTAAACGATTCGTAGGGATGGTGTACGAGCAAATCTTGCTTACGAATGATTGAAAAAATGTCTTCGTTTGCTTCTGCCGATGAGGCAAGATCTGATGTGTCATCGTTAAGGTTACGTAGACGAGACGGCACTGCTGCGCCCCAGGGCTGATCTTTGAGGGCTGGCAGTGGTATTGCCATAAGAGACATCAAATCTTTGAGATTGAGCAGCCCTTCAAGTGCGTAGACATCGCGATCGGTGAGGTCTTTTTCGCGCATCAGCCGATCGCGCACGGCTTGAGACGCAGAGGCTTCAATCTCCAGCCGCACTACTGCTCCGCCCAGTCGTCGCTTCCGTAATTCTTGCTGAATCAGCACCAGCAGATCATGGGTCAGGTCTTCTTCTATCTCCAGATCGGCATCACGGGTGATGCGAAAGAGCGAGTATTCCTGAATGTTCATGCCCGGAAACAGTAGCTCCAGATTGTGAGCAATGATCTGCTCCAGCGGCACACCGACCCAAACGCTGTTGCGATCGACTGGCTCAATGTCTGCGGGAAAGGTGATAAAGCGAGGCAGGCTATTCGGCACTTTCACCCTGGCAAACAGTTCTTTCTGGGTTACAGGGTCTTTGACGAGCACTGCCAGATTGAGGCTAAGGCTGGAAATGTAGGGAAACGGATGGGCTGGATCAACCGCTAGGGGTGTCAGGATGGGAAAAACGCGCTGCTCAAAATAGTGCTGCAAATAGCGTCGCTGCTCCTGGTTCAAATCCATGTAGTTGAGGATGTGAACCCCTTTCTCTGCCAGCAGGGGACGAAGTGTGCGATCGAAAAAGCGATGCTGCTCAGTCACTAATGGACGTAACTGCTGGCTAAGTGCATCAAGCTGCTGCTGCGGCGTTTTGCCATCAGGAGACACTTTATCAACCTGTGCCTCTACTCGCTGCATCAGAATCGCCACCCGCACCATAAAAAACTCATCTAAATTAGTGCTAAAAATCGCCAAAAACTTCAAGCGCTCTAGCAACGGTGTGCGTGGATCAAGCGCTTCATGCAGTACGCGATTATTAAACTCAAGCCAGCTCAACTCGCGGTTGAAGTAATACTGCGGATCGCTCAGGTTGATTTCTGGCGTCGTTTCACTGGTTCGCGTCATGGCTTTCTATATGCTTTCTACTGCGATCGTGGCAGAAATGACTTTGAAAAGAAAGTGTTGCAGGACATACCTAGAGAGAGGGGTGAGGAGTTTTGAGTGTTGAGCTTGCTTCTACCTCCTCCTTACGTTTCGTACAGTTCCAAAGGCAACCCATCGGGGTCTTTGAAGAAGGTAAAGCGTTTGTTGGTCAGTGCGTCGGTACGGATGGCTTCGACTGGGATATTGTTGGCAGTAAGGTGGGCGACGGCAGCCTCCAGATCATCGACTTTAAAGGCGAGATGTCGCAGCCCGCAGGCTTCTGGTTGGTTGGGACGATCGGGCGGGCTAGGAAAGGAAAACAGCTCGATCGCCCCTCCATTACCGACGTCTAAATCCAGCTTGTAGGAATTGCGATCGGCTCTAAACGTTTCCTCAATTATCGGCAAGCCCAAAAGATTGACGTAGAAATGCTTCGAGCGATCGTAGTCAGAGCAAATAATCGCGACGTGATGAATACCGTTGGTGAACATTGGTCATACCAATTTAGAATTTGACAATCGTAGTTAGCAATGGCAAATCACCTCTAGCACTTAGAAAGTGTTTGTAAATGCTGGTTAAGCAGGTTTCAAGTTCCTCGTTCGTCGGTTGTTTGTTAACCGCCTCAGCATCAACCGAATCATGACCACATAAACCATGCCTTCATGATTTTCAGG
>NZ_JACJOZ010000066.1:0-31622 GCF_014695795.1 Phormidium sp. FACHB-592 | reverse complement strand
TTATCAACGTTTTTGGAGAGAAGGTGCTGCCAATGCTGCACAGTGTCTAATGATCTGACATCGAGACAAAGGCGTGTCGCTCAGTAAAACCCTCTCGGTCGCAGGCTTGCAGAGAGAGGTTGCTCAGTGACCGCCTCAAGCCACCAAGATAGCTAAGCTGGCTTGAGGTGGAAAAGCCAGCTTGGTTTAGCTTTGCTACTTTAACGAAACTAATTTGTCTCCACGACAGATAAGAAGTCACTGCCCACAGGGTTTGCTATGTCCATTCATTTGGTTTCCTGAGGAATTTTAACTGTGAACGTTGTTCCTACGTCTACCTGGCTTTCAACAGAACTTTCTCCCTGATGTAGATCGAGGCACTTCTTCACTACTGCTAATCCCAATCCAGTGCCCAAAATGCCGCCAACGTTCTCCCCCCTTCGGAATGGTTGGTACAGATTTTTTTTGTTTCTGACGGAATCCCCCTCACCCGAAACGTTAAGAAATTCGGTTCACGATCAATTGTGAAAGCAATCAAACCTCCATTGGGCGAATACTTAATTACATTTGAAATCAAGTTGCTAAGAATGGAATACAACAGTTTCTCATCAACATGAGCATAGGTACACTCACTCTGCGTGATGAATTGAATGGAATGTTCAGGTTTACTCAAGGGTTGCATGTCGTCCAGTAAGTTGAGGCAGAATGATTGCATTTCTACCAGTGTTGGATTGAACTCTAACTTGCCTGCGTCTGCCCTTGCTAAAGCCAGAATGTCTGAAAGGAGTTGAGCCATTACCTGAGCCGCAGACCGAATCCGATAGAGGCTCTTAAGTTTCTGCTTTTCGACCAGAGGGTGAAGTGTATCATCCAGAATCTGAGCTGACCCTAAAATACTGCTCAACGGTGTACGAAATTCATGAGAGACCCTTGAGAAGAATTGCAATTTAAGTTCGCCCAATTCCTTTTCCTGAGCTAACTTTTGCTGCAAAGCTTCTGCCTGTTGGCGTATCACCATCTGTCGATACAGCAAGGCAAAAATGCTAGAGAGAATTAAAGAAGTGAGAAAGGTTCCTAGAAACTCTAGCGACATCCGTAGTTGAATGCTGGACTGAGATTCACTCACCCAACGATCAAGAGACTTTTCCTCTTGCTGCTTCATGTTTGTAACAAGACGATAAATTTCTTGTCGATTACGGGTACTTACAGCCGTGATCTTCGCTTGAACTTCTTGCGAAGCATTTTGACGATGCAGATTGATCGATTGCTGCCCTAGCCGGAGACGTTGATTGATTAAGGCTCTGAGCTTAATTAACTGCTGCTGTTGGCTAACATTAGCGACAGTTAGTTTTTGTAGGCGCTCTAGCTGGGGTTCAAGGAATTGAATGACTTGGTTATACTGCTTTAACTCTGCTTGATCGCTATAGAGAATATATCCTCGACGTCCAAGCGCAGTCGAGTCCATGAAGCTGATGCCGCTGCACTGACCAAAACACGAGCGCAGATAGGCACACAGCACTAAGGTACTTGGAACCGAGTCAATGAAGTGTTGGTAGCTGACAACTCCAGGAAATGCAGTCACCCACTTAGCCTGCACTTTCTCCTAATCATAAGTTTTGAAGTTGCGGTAACACGACTGATGGAAGCCAATCAGAATGGTCATAATTTCGCTCAAACTCAAGCTCCAAATTCGATTACGTTGCTTCAATCCGAAGCCCAAAAGTTGTTGCTTCCATGTCGGTTCAAAGCCTTAGCAAAAATCATCGACGGAGTAAAAGAGGTCTGCTCGACTAAACATAAGGGCAAACCACGGCGTGAGATTTTAGCATTTTCAGCCTATCGAGTTTGCCCCTTTCTTATCCCAATCCTTATCCCAAGCTCAGGTTAATTACGTTGTTTGCAGCAAAATTTGCTCTGGGAGTGCTTGATCTGGTAAAAGCAGGAGAGTCGAGTGGCTCTGGCTCAACGTCGGTATTTTGGAAGATGAGGCTTTATCCAACAAAAAGGTGATGCGATCGCCCGTTTGCCAGGGTTCATCAACAAGCATAATTTGTAGCTGATCAGCTCGATTCAGCAAAAGCGGCAGCAAATCACCTGCTGCGATGCAGGCTTGTAATTCAGCTTGTTGTGCAGTAAATTCCTCTGACTGCAATACCACCTCGACCAGCTTCACGTCCTTCTTGGTGAGAGACTGATTCCACCGATCAAGAGAAACTTGGGCTGCAAAAGCAACCTTAATGCCCATTGCAGCAAAACTGGGGCGATCTCCATGATGCAATGAGGGCTGAGCTAACGTGGCTACTCGCTCGGGGCGGAATAATTCTAAAGCCCGTTGCGCCAAAATACCGTTTAGTTCTGGACTATTAGTCAGCGCCAAAAAAGTGCTCAATGATGCGATCCCTTCTGCCTCTAGTTCCTCTAGATCTAAGTGTTTGCTGATGACAGGAATGTCATCGACCTGAACTGGGTTAGCAGCGGTAGCGTTGAGGTCAATCAACGCCACTGCTTCTCCTTGCTGTTGAAGTAGCTGGGCTAGCAGTTGACTCAACTGAGTATTCCCCACAATAACGGTTCTGACCTGCGTTTTCTGTAACCCCAGACAGCGAGCAACCCAACCTGCTGTGAGTCCTTGAATCAATACTGTCATCAGGATAGTGAGAAAAACGAGCGCTTTCATTGCCTCACCTCCTGCGATGCCTGCTTTTGTAAGGGAAAGTGCAAATAAGGATGCCATTGAGGCAGCGACAATGCCACGGGGAGCAATCCAGGACAAAAAGAACTGCTGTTTCCAGCTAAAGCGCCGATTCCAGGTTGATAGCAAAATATTGATGGGGCGCACGATGAGCATCAGTGTCAGCACCGTCAGAACACCTCCCCAACCTAAATCGAGGATGCTAGCGATTGACAAATCAGCCGCCAGCAAAATAAACAGCACGGAGTTCGCCAGAATCCCTAACTGTTCATTAAACTGCCGGATCAAGCGTTCTTCGGGAATGGCAGAGGCCCGCAGGATCAAACCCATTAGCACAGCGACCAATAAACCTGACTCGCTTCGCAGTGCTTGTGCCAGACTGAAAGCTCCCCACACTGCTGCAAGTACGACCAGATTTTTCAATTCTTGCGGCAAAGATTTAGATTGTCTCAGCAACAGACTTAGCAAGACACCCCCGATCAGTCCAATTGCGGTGCCAATCCCTAGCCTTAGCCCTAATCCTTTCAGCAGCAGCAAGGGTATTGCCGTTCCAACCAGAACCAAAGGTACTTCATGCTGACTTAACACAATTGTGAGGGTAATCACCGCCACAATTGCTCCCAGTGGATCAATCAAGATTCCCTCACCCTCTAGGAGAGTGGCGACTCGCTGTTCAACTCCAACAAGTTTCAGCAAGGGAGTTACGACGGTTGGACCCGTTACTACTACTAACGAGGCGTAGAGAAAGGCGATCGCCCAAGAAAACTGGTTTAACGCATGGGCAGCGATCGCTCCACCTGAAAATGTAACCAGCATCCCAACCGTCACCAGATTGCGAAGGCTAACCGAAACGCTGCTCAGATCGCGAGTCTGTAAGTTTAGCCCGCCTTCAAAGAGAATCAAGGCGATCGCTAGAGAAACAATGACTTCTAAGCCGCTACCTAGAAGCGACGGCTCCAGCAACCCTAAGCCACTAGAGCCTAAAATGATACCAAAGAGCAGCAGCAGCACAATGCCGGGGATCTGAAGCCATCGGGCTAAAACCTGAGCACCGATACCGACCATTACGGTTGTGCTCATGAGAACTGTAATTGGTAAGGAACCTTCCATTCAAAGCAATCTGTTAAAGTAAGCTGATCTAACGCTGCTGAGGCCATCGTAGCTAGATGATGCCGATTCTGTTTTGAAGTGTCAAGGCACCAAAGGATTCAGATGAGGCAGTGCTTTAACTACGGCTGCAAGGCTAGCGCTCATGTGACGCAGATTGGCTGGAAGTTATTGCTTGAGAAACTGTTCATCGGTCTAAAACATCTTTCGCCTATACTTCTTTGAGCCAGATTTGTGCAACCACTAAAATTGGTAATCCTAGGATTAGCAGCCATTACCAGCTTTTGGAAATTGCAAGAATGACCAGATTCAAGTGTAGGGAATAAGTCAGTAAGAAATTATCTGAACATTATAAATAATGAGCTAATGATCAGTTTGTGATTGATATTGGTCCTGTTTGGCGAAAACAATGAAATACGTATCTTCCATTCTTTTGATCGCTGTTTTAGTTAATACAGTTGGTCTGTTGCCAAGTCCAACAGCGATCGCTCAATCTGGCTAGTGTCCTGATCTAGGTCCGATTCCAGCGGCTGAAACTACCCGAGAGTTGAGGCTGCCCCAGTTTGGCGTCACCTCACGGTTCCTTCCAACTTCAGAGCAATTCTTCACAATAACGGCGCAATCGAGATTGTAAGCCCTGAAACTTATCAAGTTCGCACCTGTGTTGCCCAGGATGGGAAGGCGTTAGGACGGGGATACGCCTCCATCATTGTTCGCTCAGTCAATAACTTTAAGAATCTTGAGTTGCAGCAATTTGTTGAGCAGAGCACCCGCCTTCAAGTGGAAGTTTCTCCTTACGCTCTAGGCGATTAATCGGGATATTTAGTGCAATCACGTTCAGATAACAGCGCTCAATTCTGGTTCAAACCACTAGATCGTTCAGACGTTTTTAGGATTTCAGCAGGCTGAGACTGTCGGGGGATGCGCGATCAATTAGTTTCGATTCTTGATCGGTTTAGTCCATTAACCTCTAGATAAGTAGACAGTAAGTTTCTACTATCAACCTTAACAAGTGGGCAGCCAATACGATCTTCTGCTGATGTTGAATCTTTACGACATTCTGTCATACGGTAAGGTGGGTTGTTTGAGCTTGCCTGTCTCACTTAATGTTGAATTGTCGTAGCACCAGCATTTAACCCATGCCTTTTTCCATTGTCTCACCTTTACTTAACGAGCTATCGTCTCGTTTCTCTTCCTTATCGCTTTTAGCAACGACTGAGGCAGCCAATGCGCTCATTGTTCTCACTAGCGTTTTACTGACTTTAGTCGTAATTTACCTTGCCAGTAAGCTAGGCGGTGAATTGTCTAAATGACTAAATTTACCACCAGTCTTAGGCAAACTATTGTAGGTGTTGTAGTGGGGTGTCGGTGCTGCATCTGCTGATGTTTCCCGCAAGTGGTGCTCAGGCATCTGATTCGGTGATTATGACCATCCGGCAACGCATTGACCACCTGAATCCGACGCCTTGTCGAGCATCTTTCAGTCTCAGAGCGAGGCAATCTCCATTCTGGCTGAACTGGGAGTCATCATTCTCTTATTTGAAATTGGTCTAGAATCAGACTTGCGACAACTTCAAGTGGGGTATCAGGCAACGGTCGTTGCCTGTGTGGAAGTTGCTGTACCCTTTGCAGCGGGCACAGGTGAATTAATGTGGGTGTTTTATGTCTTGGCAATTCCGGCGATTTTTGCGGGTGCCGCCCTCACTGCTACTAGTATTGGCATTACCTCCAAGGTACTGTCAGAACTGGGGCAACTCAAATCCAAAGAAGATCAGATTATTGTGGGTGCCGTTGTCATTGATGATGTGCTAGGCATCCTAGTGCATGTCATTTGCCTGATTATCAGTACCACAGTCTTCTTAATCGGTTCGATTCTGCTGGGCAGCTTCTTCAGCAAAAGCTTTGTCGCCATTGTCCAAACCCTACAAACACGGGAAATATTGTGATTCCGGCGTTGATCTTTGCGTTCTTCATGGCGCTCTTGAGCAATGCAATTCATCTAGAAGCCATTTTAGGTGCCTTCGCTGCTGGGTTAGTGCTTGATGAAACTTTCAAGAGTGGTTTGTTTCCAGTTTTGCAGCAGAGTTGTTACGCCAAAGCTGGTATCCGGCACTCTCCTTCCCAAACATCCATTAAAAGAACAGCAAGCCAGATTTACAGGAGTGGTCAGTGAGCAGTGGTCAGTCATCAGTAGTGAGAAGTCTACGGCTAGGGCTTTTGGACTGAGACGTATACTTCATTTAGCTACAAGCTGCTGTAACGCTGAATCAATGACTGATTTTGTGATGAAATTTGTGTTGAATCATGATTGAACAAGCCGGTTGTCTGAGGTTGAGGCAGTTTGACCGTGAACGTTGTTCCAACACTGACTTGACTTTCCACTTGTAGTTCTCCTCCATGCAGATCCAAGCTTCTTTTAACGACTGCCATGCCTAGACCACTACCTGTCACGCTGCCCACATTTCTGCCACGACAGAACGGTTCAAAGATTTTACTTTGCTCTTCTTCAGGAATCCCAATCCCTTCATCTTTGACTTGAAAGAGGACAAAATCAGGTTCACAAGTGAGTGTGAAATAGATGGAGCTTAATGGCGCTGAATACTTAATGGCATTGGACAGTAGATTGCTCAGGATAGAGTAGAGCAATTTCTCATCCAGGTAAGCATAGGTACGTGTTCCATATTTATCAAATTTAATCGTGCGGGGTTGCTCACTAAAAAGCTGAATGTCTTCAATCAGGTTAAAGCAGAAAAATTGCATCTCTAGCAGTTCTGGCTTACACTCCAATTTTCCGGCATCGGCTCGTGCAAGAGTCAAAATATCATTGAGCAATTGAGTCATTAATTTAGCCGATGCCTGAATTTGGAACAAATTTCTTAATTTGTTTGGCTCAATCAAATTTGTCAGTCTCTCTTTTAATAATTGAGATGATCCAGCAATCACAGTGAGCGGTGTTCTAAACTCGTGGGAAACCATCGAGAAGAACTGAAGTTTTAATTCACCGAGTTCTTTCTCTTGTGCTAGCTTTTGTTGTGCCTGCTCAAGTTGTTGGCGTTTAAACATTTGCCGATACAACAGAACATAAACGCCTAGCAGTCCAACAAACGTGAGAATCGTGCCCAAGTTCTCGATCGCCATTCTGATCTGAGAAGTTGCTTGCGCTTGTTCAACCTGGTTTTGCAGAATATGTTCCTCTTCGGCTTGCAACTCGGTAATGATTTGACGAATGCGTGCCTGGTTTTGCTTTGTTTGCATCACCAGAGGATGATCAGCTGCCAAGAGCGATCGCGGCTTGAGATAGAGTTCAGTCGATTGCTCAAACAGTTCTCGTCGCTGCTGAAGCAACCTTTCGAGGATATCTAAACGCTGTTCTTGAGGGGGCGTATCTGCCAGTGGTTGGCGCAGTTGCTCTAGTTGGGTCGCTAGACTGTACATTGCCTGATCGTAGCTTCCCAAATCCGTTCGTTCACCTAGCAAAAAGTATAACCAGCGTCGGGTTTCAAGATCGGCTAGCGTTTCGGAGACGTTGGTAAGTGCTATAAGCACTTTGTTAGTTTGCTTCACCTGCACTTGGCTAGTAATGAGTTGAGTCGCATTTTGGTAGGAAAAGACATTGACCAGCACCATTAGCAACAGAGCCAAACAGAAGACTGCCGTAACCCATTTTCGTTCGAGCGACCATTTTAGAGTACTGAGAGCCATTACCTTCTGAGCGTAAGAATCTGCATTAAAGTAAATTTAGAGCGATCGCGACCATTGCTCCACCATACGTCCAATCTAAAGTCTGAGGTCTCAAAGCTCAATGCGTGTTCTGGTTGTTGAAGATGATGTGCGAATTGCTAATCTGCTAGTGGAAGCATTCACTAATCGTCAATATGAAGTTGATACAGCGGATAATGGAGAGTCGGCATGGAATCTTGTCAATACGCTGAATTATGACCTAATTGTGCTGGATTTAACACTGCCCAAAATCGATGGCATTAAGCTCTGTCAGCAGATCCGAACAAGGGGCGCTACAGCGCCAAATGCGGCAATCCCCGTCATGATGCTAACTGCACGCGACACAATTGCAGACAAAATTGTCGGGTTAGATGCTGGAGCCGATGATTATATGGTCAAGCCGTTTGATATCGAGGAACTGATGGCACGCATCCGTGCTTTGTTACGCCGAGGTAGTCCTACAGCCAATCCAACGCTAACGTGGGACGGTTTGCAGCTAAATCCCAGCACTTATGAAGCAACCTACCAGGGTATTCCTCTCCTTTTGACTCCCAAAGAATTCGCCCTGCTGGAGCTGCTGATCGCTAGTGGTCGCCGAGTGATGAGCCGCCCTATTATCATTGAAAGACTCTGGTTGCCGGAAGAGACCCCGACTGAAGAAGCAGTGAAAACGCACATTCGCACCCTTCGGCAAAAGCTAAAAGCGGCAAAGGCCCCTGACAATTTGATTGAAACAGTATATGGCATGGGCTATCGGCTGAAACAATCAACCTGAACGCTGAAATCCCCCCGAAATCCCCCCGACTTCCTTCTCGTGTTCTGACATTAACTTGATATGTTGAGGCATAACAGCTTAGGTGAGTCGAGTTCGGGCTATACAAACGATCGCTAGTTAAACAAACCAGAATTGCTGATCACGGACAGTTGGGTGCCGTTGCAGGGCACTTGCCAATTGATATTGATCGGAGCTGAATGATGACAGAAGAGTCACGATTATTAATGCTAAAAGAAACGCATGACCAATGGAAGCGCGACTGATGGGAGGATTACAGATGTTTGAAATTAGCCATTTCAATCACGTTGTCAGGGCAATCTCTGTCGAGACAGGATGGCGTGTACTGGTGTTGGAACGATTAGCTACACCCCTTCAATATAACGATTATCAGTCTAGTGCTGTTTACCCAACGGCAGCCGATGCAATTGCTTCTGGTGTGCAGTTTATCCAGCGCCAACAGACACTATTGGCGCTCTGGGAATTTCTTGACGACTGTTACGGTTCATCCATCATTACTGAAACGGAACTTGATGCCTTGTCCGCATCACTGTGCTTATTTTGTTCCTTTAAGGATGTCCATTCTGAGTATGGCTACTGGTATCGGTAAAGTAGGTTTGGCACTCTGATCTATGCGTCGATGCTGATCTAACACATACTCAAGGGCAATGATCCCTATGTCGCTTTATCCTTTAAAATCATCGACAAGAATGTTCCCGTGGGCAGCACTAACGTTGCTTCTTTCTGCCTACACCATGCTAGGGCTTTTTCTAGATAAATTGCCCATCGCTTGGCTTAGCTGGACATTGGCGATCGCTGGGATTTTTCTAATAACAATAATTTTCACCTTGCCTCAGTTCAAGTTTGAGCGGCAGTTTTCTCGCTGGTTAAGGTCAGATATAGGCGCTTTTGTACTGCTTGCTGTTATGGCTGCGTTGCTTTCTGTGATACTGCTGTGGCTCCACATTTTTCTCAAGCTGTTTGCGATGCTTGCAGCCGAGACGCTAGTCAGATTGGAGCTACGCCACAATAGTTTTAGTGTAATTACGTCATTTTGGCTCATGCTGGTGACCTCTTTGGCAGGTGTAAGTCTAGGGTGGTTTGTTAGCAGCTTCATTTGAGGTCATAATCTTACCGATTGCTGCTCTTGTGACTGATTTGCCTATGCCTTGGAAACGTCTGTTTCAATTGATTATTGTTCTCCTGGGGCTGGGGCTACTACTTGATTTAGCCTCCCGTCTAGGAGCCGAACTGCTCTGGTTTCGGGAAGTCGCTTACCTGTCGGTTTTCCTACTCAAATTTCAGGTTCGACTAAGACTTTTAGCTGTTGTGACAGGTTTCACGGCAATTTATTTACTGGGCAATTTGGCGCTAGCGGAGCGATTAAAATATCTTCCTGATTCTCCTGCGTTTCCCCCCAGTGCGAAACGCAGGAAACCTTTACTATCCCCATACAATGTAACGCTACCGCTTCTTTCTCAACCGTTTATCCCGTCAACTGGTGCTTTAAGGCTACGATCGCTCCTCCCTCTCACACTCGCACTGAGCATACTGGTGGGGCTGCTGCTAGTGGACTACGGTCAGCTTGCCGTCAACTATTGGCAGGATGGCACAACACTTTCCAGCCCGTTGGTGTCTCGCCTCAACCCCAAAAGCCTCTGGCAAACGATGACACAATTGAGCGGTCAAGTTTGGTTACTCAGTGGAGTGCTAGGGAGTGCGATCGCCCTTTTAATATATCCTCGCTTTTTGCTAAGAGCGATCGCCGTTACGTTTAGCATCCTCTTTGGTTGGTTGCTATCAAAACAATGGGCGGTTGTTCTGCAATCTCTGCATCCCACCTTATTTAACAGCGCTGAACCGTTGTTTGGGCACGATATTAGTTTCTACATCTTCGCCTTACCGCTGTGGGAATTGGTAGAACTTTGGTTATTTGGACTTTTTCTCTATGGCTTTGTAGCGGTGGCACTGACCTATCTGTTGTCAGAAGGCAGTCTCAGTCAGGGCAGTTTTCCGGGGTTTTCGTCAGTACAACAGCGACACCTATGTGGGGTTGGTAGTGGTTTGATGAGTACCATTGCCTTAAGCTGTTGGCTGAGCCGCTACAAATTATTGTATTCGCAGCGCGGTGTCGCGTTTGGTGCCAGCTATACAGATGTTGTGGCGCAACTTCCTGCTTACACTGCCTTAAGCCTTTTGGCACTGGCGATTGCTCTCTATCTCTTGTGGCATACAGTTTTCTGGCAACCCAAAGCACCCTACCAGCATTGGCTCAGTCTTAGTTTTGGTCTGTTTGGCATACTAATTGTTGCCGGAACCGTTGTGCCTGAAATCATTCAGTTTTTGGTGGTGCAGCCAAATGAACTCGCGCGGGAGGGTCCCTTTATCGAACGAACGATTGCGCTCACTCGTCAGGCATTTGGCTTAGAGGTGATCGAGTCTAGCAACTTTAACCCTCAAGGACAACTCACAGAAGCGACTTTAGCTGCCAACGACTTGACGATTCGCAACATTCGCTTGTGGGATCAGCGCCCCCTGCTGGAAACAAATCGGCAATTGCAGCAGATTCGTCCCTACTACCGCTTTCCTGATGCCGATATCGATCGCTATACCCTCCAATCTGATGTGCTTGCCCGTCCGCCTGCGACTCCCCAGGCTCGTCCGGCACCGAACGCTTCTAACGCCTCAACGGAACAGCGTCAGGTGCTGATCGCTGCACGGGAACTGGATTACAGCGCGGTTCCTCAAGAGGCCAAGACTTGGGTAAACCGTCATTTGATTTACACACATGGGTACGGTTTCACGCTTAGCCCAGTGAATACAGCGGGTACAGGGGGGCTGCCAGATTACTTTGTCAAAGATATTACGGGTGGTGAAGCCGGGGCACTGACGACATCTAGTCCTGCCATCCGCGCTGGTATCCCGATTGGTCAACCCCGCATCTACTATGGCGAGATTCCCAATACCTATGTCATGACTCAAACCCTGACGCAAGAGCTGGATTATCCCACTGGGAGTGACAATGCTTACAACGTTTACGATGGGCGGGGTGGCATTAACATGGGTTCCTGGTGGCGACGCAGCCTCTTTGCAGTTTACCTACGCGATTGGCGCTTACTTGTGACCCGCGATTTCTTGCCAGAAACAAAGGTGTTGTTCCGTCGCAGTATCAAACATCGGATTCAAGCGATCGCTCCCTTCCTACGCTACGACAGCGATCCCTATCTGGTGACAGCCAATGTGCAAACACCGGAGCCGAATGACCAGAATTACCTCTACTGGATTGTGGATGCGTATACAACGAGCGATCGCTATCCTTACTCTGATTTAGGCAGCGAAGGCATTAATTACATTCGCAATTCAGTCAAAGTCGTGATTGACGCTTATCACGGTTCTGTTGATTTTTATGTGGCTGATCCCAGTGATCCGATCATTACCACCTGGTCAAAAATCTTTCCTAACCTATTTCAGCGGCTCACAGCGATGCCTGCCAGTTTACGCAGCCATCTTCGCTATCCCGTAGATTTTTTCAAGCTGCAATCAGAGCGGTTGATGACCTATCACATGACCGACCCGCAGGTGTTTTATAACCGAGAAGACCAGTGGCAAATTCCAAACGAGGTGTATGGGAATGAATCTCGCTCAGTTGAACCGTATTACCTGATCACCAGTTTGCCTGCCGTGCCGTTTGAAGAGTTTATTCTGCTGTTACCCTACACACCGCGCCAACGCACCAACTTAATTGCCTGGTTAGCAGCACGATCAGACGGTGAGAACTATGGCAAATTGTTGTTGTATACCTTTCCCAAAGAACGACTGGTCTACGGACCTGAACAAATTGAAGCACGTATCAATCAAGACCCAGTGATTTCCCAACAAATTTCGCTGTGGAACCGTCAGGGCTCACGAGCCGTGCAGGGTAATTTGCTGATCGTGCCGATCGAACAATCCTTGCTATATGTGGAACCACTTTACCTGGAGGCAGCTCAAAACAGCCTGCCAACGCTGGTACGGGTCATTGTTGTTTATGAGAACAGGATTGTCATGTCACCTACTTTGGAAGAAGCGTTGCAAGCTATCTTCAAACCTCAGGCTACACCAGATGCAACCATTATTCGTCCTGTGGAAGAACCCACGACCGGGCAGTAGCGAATGGTCGTCTGCAGAAAGGCTGCGTCCGGATCAGGTTGAATAGTCGGTTTTCCAGGGTGTATAGACAGGTTTAACTGGGCAGGCGATCAATGTTTTTGTGCAGCTAATGACGACCATCGCAGTACCCTTGTAGAGCGTTGTTTTAGGCTTTCAGTTAATCTCAAATTTTCCATCATGGCTGACTGCTAATAGATTTAAGCCGTAGTGAGAGCGGAGCCTGAGTTCGGCGATCGTTTTCCCATCAAACTCTCCAGGCACCAAAATCTCGACAATGCTGTTGTCTGGATCAAGTTCAAAGCGCTCTAAAATAGCAGGGCGAGTGAGGCACGTGCTAACGCGCAGCCCCTCTCATGTTCTGAAAAAATCACATGGTCTGCCCAACCTTTTTTAGCAATTTTTCATGGATTTGAGAGGAGGCTCTCGCAACGACACAAGCCACTCCTGCTTCTTTGAGATTCAGCGTAGTGATCACACTTTCTTCGATATAGTTACCGATCGCCACAATCACCGTATCAATTTCACAGATGCCAGCCTCCTGAAAGGCAGCCGGATCAGTCGAATTAAGCTGCACTGCCCCCACCGCAATTTGATCAGTCAGCGCCTGAGCTACTCGCCTTTCATCAGAATCCACCCCCACCACCTCGTAGCCTAACTGATGGAGGGTATGGCAAACAGCTCTCCCAAAGCGCCCTAAGCCAATAACGGCATAGTGCTTGTTGCGATCAGGTTGCAAGCTACGAAAAAAGCTCAAGAAAGTCAGGTTCACGGTTTAACTCCACAAAAAGCAATGACCAAAGAGGCTAGTGCATGAAGCGAGTCAGGCTTGAAGCTAACTTAGCCTACCAGCAAATTTTCTTCAGGGTAACGCACCGCGCTAGGTCTAGGATCACCAGGGAGCAACAAGACGCCGACTCGTCCAATGTACATCGTTGCCACGAGCACCAACTTGGCAACGGTCGAGAGTCCTGCCGTAATGCCTGTCAAAAGCCCTACAGTGGCAAAGGCAGAAACGACCTCAAACAAGATGCGAATAAAGCCGAGTTCTGGGTCGGAGAGGGCAACGAGTATCGTCATCACCAGCGCGGTAGCAAGCGAACCGGCGGCTACTCCAACGGCTTTGAGAATCAGTGACAGAGGGATCTGACGTTCATATAAAGAAACCTTTTCTTTACCCTGTAGAATGGCTTTTGTACAGCTTGTGAGCACTCGCAGTGTGGTGGTCTTGATGCCGCCGGCCGTGCCCCATGGCTGCCACCAATCAGCATTAAGGTGATCGTAATGAACAAGCCTGCTGTAGTCATTTGGCTAATATCAATCGTATTGAACCCGGCTGTTCTAGATGTGACTGATTGGAACCAAGCGGCAAGGAGTTGCGTGCTGAAAGCACTAGTTTTCTAACAGGTGGTGCAATAAAACAGCTTATTGTGTGGCTCCATTATGCGACGCATAACTAAATTACCTCATCCCTTTCTTAATGAACTCTGAGCGTTATCCTTGTCCTCTCTCCTTTAGCCTTTATCCCTCACTGCTCAATCACCGCCAACGTTCGCTTTGCTCTGGTTTTGAATCCTGCAAGGCGTTGCCGATTCCTTTGATCATGCCGCGACCAATGAGACCAATACCGCGACCAATGATTTCTGTGAGTACGTAAACAATGCCTCTACCGAAAAATGAAACCGCAGCACGCACATGCGGCGCGATCGCATCCCGTGTTTCGAGGACTAAGGTGATAAGGAAAGGAAGGCCAGAAAGTGCGGCTAGTTCATCGTTGCGGGGAGCGTAAATGGTCGTTTTGCTGATACCGTTTTCCATTAGCGTGAGCAACAGATACTGGCTTTCAAAAATGGCAGTGGGCTCAGCAAAAATACGATCGATGCGATATTTCCAGGACAAATCATTACGAAACCGCTCAATCTCGCGACTGGAAAGTAGCTGTTGATCATAGAACGTTTGTTTAATGGCAACGACATCGCCAAAGCGATTGATCAAGGGCTGCATTACGCCATTGGCTGTTTGAATAATTAGATGTTGCAGCAGCAATTCCGTGCGTGCCATCGCTTCTACCGTACCAGCAGCATAGTCAACACCATCAATCGTTAGCGGGGTTTGAAACAATAAATGCGACAAAAATTCTGGAACTAACGGTATGCGATCGAGGATAGCTGACTGCACAATGTCTCGATCTTGCAGTAAAACATGCACAACCTCGATCGACTGCGTACCAGTCTGCAACGTATAGTATTTACCAAAAAAATCCGTTACAGTTGCCTGCCATAAATCGTGCAAAATTGCTTCCCGCTTTAATCCAAGCTGTTCTAAAGGTAGCTGTAAGCGCAAAGCATCCAAAGCATTTTGCAGTTGCCGTAGCACAAGGTAAAGCAGTTCTCGTTTTTTGGTGTCCTTTAAAATGTCAATTTCCAATGCCGTTCCAGTGAGATTTTGGAGATTCGCTTGTAGTTTCGTAGCCGTTGCCAGAAACAGCGCCGCCTGTGGAGATTGGCTGCTGGCGAGCGCAGGCGCAAATGCTGCGTGACTCTTGGCTGAAGCGGGTTCTACAACAGACTCGGTGCTTTGGGTTGGGCGATCAAATTCTAACGCCGATCTTACGTCTGGGGAGGATGTCTGCAACGGCTGCTCTGGCTCACTAGCAGCTAGTAGCCAATTCACCAGCCAGCGGGCAGTCCTAAGTTCGCGGCGTTGCCCTGCTAAAACCAACTGATTGAACAGTGATGGATTGGTTTGCGGTTGGGCATCGAGTGCCGCGATCGCCTGCTCAATTTGTTGTACTCCTGATAACCGTAGGTTTTGCCGCCGCGTTGCCAACCAACGGTGCCGAGTGGATGATTTGGGGAGTGAGGGAGAAAGGGTTGCGCCAATAGTCGATCGTCGCGCCAGTGAAGCAGCATCGGGTGGTTGAGCGTTAGCACTGTTCGCAGCGATCGCCTGGATGCCTTCTGCCCAATAAGGCTGACCAGCAGCAACTTGACGGATCGCAGTCACCAATGCCGCTACGCCTGTGCCCTTCAGGCAATAGCCACCCGCTCCCAACTGAAACGCAACCGCTAGGCGCGTTAGTTCCAGAGTCGAACCCAGTAACAGCAAAGGAAATTGGGGATAGTCTGCTCTAAGTTGCTGACATAACGCCAACCCAGCCCCATGACTGGAGTTTGCTTGCCCCAAATCCAGGTTGAGTATGATCAACGACAGCGATCGCGCCGACCGCTCTTCAGCCTTTTGATCAGCGGCTGTCTCTTCAGCAATCGCGTTTGGGGCGACCACGCCTGGGGCAGCAACCAGATCCCGCAGCAGTTGTAACGCTCTGGTTGTGGCATCAGCTTCCAGTGCAATCTGCAAATCGACAAACGGTTCTAAGCACGCCACCAAACCGAGACGAAACACTGGATCATCCTCAATCAGCATCATTCTGAGCACTTGATTTTGCGGACGTGTAGCCCGTGCATCGCTCATGCAGTCCTCTGGTCGCCCCCGGTCGCTAAAGCAGACAAACGATGTGAGACAGAGCTAGCGCGGTTTTGGTGACAAGACATTCGTTTAGCTCGACAAAATACAGAGGAATAGGGAGAAAGCAAAGGGAAGGAGGAGCAGGGGAAAGGCTAAAAGTGCACTCAGTAGTCACAAGTAGCTCAAAGTAGAGCGATGTGCGACTAAAACTAGTGTGTCACAAGCTGCTCAAATTGTAGAGAGTCAGAGCTATTGCGATGAAGCTAACGACAGACGGTGTGAGCCCACCACTTGCGATTGATACGGCTAGTCAAGTGCCCCGATCTTTCAAACCTTCTCAATCGAAAAGCGTTCGACAAGAAACATTGTGAGCAATGCTCACCCTTCTGAAAATCGCTGTATCTACGTGCTGTCCTATTCACTCAGGGTGAACTTGGTCGAGTATATGATTCATAGACTAAGACTGAGATTTTTGTATCATTTGCCGCTTGGCACGATTCTGACAAAAATTGAGCAACCTCTTAGAAAGGTGATTGCAAGATCATCAGTTTCTCTCGACTCAGCAAGTGAAAAAGACGTTGGCATTCACCTTTCACTTAGTTGCCTAATCGATTAACAAGAAGGGAGCAATAGGGTGGTTTATTTCTAAAGATAGATGTTAAAAAACTTTCTCTTTGACAATCTAGGCACGAAGCGTCACTGTTTATACTAATGCCGCATGTTTTGCTGGTCGATAACGAAGCTCCACTCTGTGAAAGTCTTGCTTACTCACTGAGAAAGGAAGGCTATGCGGTCATTACAGCACTAGATGGACGCAGCGCGATCAAAGAATTCCACAAGCAAGTACCCGATATCATTCTGCTCGATCTGATGATGCCAGAAGTTGATGGGATGGAAGTATGTTGGCGGATACGAGCTTTTTCTAATGTCCCTATCCTGATGCTAACGGCCAAAGATCAAGACATGGATAAAGTATTGGGCTTAGAGGCAGGGGCAGATGATTATGTGACCAAACCCTTCAATACGCGTGAATTGCTCGCACGGATTAAAGCTTTGCTGCGCCGCTATCAGGGGGAATCTGCTTAAAAGCAATTAAGGCATCATGCAAGGGTTTGATGACTCGGTTGGCTCAAGCTGTGACAAAGGTTGCGCTAGGTTAGGATCACTTGCAACGAATACGCCATTTAACCCAGCCAGGTTTGAGCCAATGAAACGATTTGCCCAAGACTCTTTCGCGAGCAGATGGTTAGCGTCCCTTCAGTGGAATTCAATCCACACGAAGCTGTTAGCCAATTACCTGCTCCTGATCGTCTTAGGAACCTCGCTTATGTCTGGTTACATCCTATGGACGTTTTATGCCTTTTTCATGCAGTCTCGTCAGACAGATTTAGAAAACTGGGCAACAGCACTGAGCGAGAGCGTTGCAGATGTCCTCAAAGAAAAAGATACGCAACGGGTGCAGCTCATTGTTCAGCGCTACGGGGCACCCGCCAATATTACACTCCGTGTCTTTGATGCCCAAGGTTTGCTGCTAGCCACTTCTGCCCCTCAAACAGATCGACAAATCACCAATTGGCTACCGATACCTGGCGTTTTAGAAGCACTGCACGGTCGTTCGGTGCAGGGCCTTGCTAAAGGGGTTTTATCAACGGACGATCGCCTCTATATTGCCAAACCGATCACTCGCAATGGTCAGTTGTTAGGAATATTGCGTATCTCGATTACTTTAGAACAGTTTCAGAAACAGTTTGCTAGGGTGATCTGGACAATTTCAGCCGCTCTTGGCATTACCATTTTTCTCTGTACCTTGGTCAGCGATCGCTTAGCCCGGAGTCTCTCTAAACCCATTGAGGTAATGCGAAACTTTGCGATTCGCGTGGGTGGCGGTCAGTTTGATGGCAGACTTACGATTCGTCAAAGCAATGAACTAGACCAACTCGCGACGGAGCTGAATCGCATGAGTGCACGGTTGAAATCATTGGATGAGGAACGCAGAGCTTTTCTCGCTAATGTTTCCCATGAACTACGGACTCCTGTGAGTAATGTTCAGGTCACCATTGAGGCGCTAGAGCGTGGCGCTGTGGATGAGCCGGAGCTGCGCGATCGCTTTTTTCAAACCATCAACGAAGAGGCGAAACGGCTTGCGGGCTTAATCCATGATTTGCTGGACTTGGGACGCTTAGAAGCGGGTGTCACACTGTTGGAAATCCAAGCCGTTGCCTTACAAAGTGTCATTAGCCGTGCGATTAGAGCTATGGAAGTTCGCATGCAGGCTAAAAATGTGACTGTGCAAGTTGATGTTGATGATCTTCAAGTGATGGGCGATTCGGAACGATTATTACAGGCGTTTCTAAATCTCTTAGACAATGCGATTAAGTACTCTACCCCCAATGCTTGTATCTTCATTGCTGCCTCTCGCCACAAGCAACAGGCTCTGATTTCAATTCGAGACCAGGGAAGTGGCATTTCTGAAACCAATTTACCTCGCATTTTTGAACAGTTTTATACCACAAGCCACTCTACTAAGCAAAGTGGAGTTGGTCTGGGGCTGGCGATCGCCAAGCGCATTATTGAAGCCCACGGAGGCAGCATTACAGCCCGTAGTAAACCCGGCCAAGGGGCTGTATTCACCCTTTCGCTACCTTTAGAATCATAAGTAGTTGATCCCGTTGTCTTGCTCCGTGTCACTGCTTCCACCTGACTCACAGCAAAAATCAGTGTAAAGGGTTGTCCGAGCTCCCGGGTGACAAGGGCTTCTAAAAGCCGCAGTTGTTTTGGTGTGACTGGTTTTTGCGATCGCACCGCCAACTGTGCCTGTGATAGAGTGCTTAATCAGTTGGTGTCAAAGCTCACCAACTCTAAAGACTGAAAGGTAATGGTTCGGGTCAGTAACGCGGCTCGAAGACTGCTTTCCAAGCGAGTTTGCTGTACCAGTCTAGCGAAGTTGACGCTTAACGGGAGCAACAGCATGACTGTAAACGCGATCGCCCAATTAATCACTGCCTCGCGAATCACAGCGCTTGCCTTAGAATCGGAAACAAAGACTGCGATCGCCAAAGGTTGCCCACTTGGAAGCGTCACGAGTCCCACATCATTGGTTGCCGCTGTCACGCCATTTACAGTTGCCCTTGCCGTCGTCAGTTTACCCGATATAGTCTAGCTGTGATTGATTGCAGCAGCGAATACGATGCAGCCCTGGCTTGGCTGGTATCGCTGCGCCAAGCCAGCAAAACTCTAAGGGTTGCTAGTTAGGTCAAGTGAAAAGCAGGTCGCTGCGAAGCATGAAAGTACACCAAACTGGGTAAATGAACCAGTCCCTTATCAATAGGGCCCTTCCAAAGCAGGCACAAGCCCCTTGACACATCAGGCTGTACTGGAGGCAGTCTTAGTGTGCCCACTGCAGAAATTATTCTTGATGCTGTAAGAACAAACCACTTGTCAGTAGCAAAGAAGGTGGCAAGCTACACACTCAACTTGGTGCAGCCCCCTCCTCCTACTTATCAACCATTATTCAATAGTTGATAAGTAGTGGCACCTACGCAGATCTTAATGATTAGGAGATGGCTAGTAACCAAAGTTCACTAAAAGTACTTGTATTGCCCAGGCATCATTTTATTGGGGTGGAACCTTTATTGGGGTGGAATCTGCCATCAACTTGCGACGATAGCTGTATTGTCCATAGACATTGACTAGATAAGGCATGGCATACGTGATCGCTGTAGAAATCCATCGCTCACGAGACATTTCCCCACGCAAGAGCGCAGGAGCATGATTGATTAAGAAAAGCAGAGAACCAACAAAGGCAGCCGTCTTCACACCTGTAGGGATCAACTCTGGATCCCACAAGCTTGTAATATAGCCCTTTACTATTCTCATAGATAACCAGCCTAAAACTGCAAGAATGACTCATTGAGCATAAAACAGAGAGTACAGTTCGATTGGTGTCTAGTTTACGGAACCATCTAAAAATGAAGGCTTTGATAAAGCTTGAAAAACAGCACTTTCTTCTAAGTGACTGAATACCTACAGTAAAGTACCGACTTTGATTGCAAAATCGGTACTGTGAGCTTCTGACAATTTAACCTTTGAGAGGAACTTGAATTCTAGCGGTTCCAACGGGAATTTCTCCTTTTAGTCCCGTGCGTCGGGCTGTGATGCCATAAAACAGCGTGTCTCCACTTGAGGTTGTCATGCGCACTCCTTTAAACTCGACCTGTAAATAACTGCCAGGAGCAACGGGTTGGTCAAACGTGATCGCCAACCGCTCTTTGCTGGCGTTGATCTTAGATGGTACTTCCTTACCAGACTGGTCAATCACCAGCACTGAGTCAAAGCGCTCCATTTGGCTAGGTATAGAGACCATCAGCTCTTGCAACGACATCCCAATCACTGCAACTCGAATAAAGTGCGTACTGTTTAACACACCAGAGTTGGTAATCATGGGTCCCGTGAAGTTGAAAACCATTGCTGTTTCATGCAGTGGTGCTTGTGCCTGCACTCTCGTTGCAGGTTCAGCCATTGCTGCTGTTGCTGTGGTGAGTAGTAGTGCCGATAGCCCACCATAGATTAAGCTTTTCATACGAGATCCTTTTCGGTGAAGTAGGTCAGTGACTGGTCTAGTGGAATACTTTCACAACCGCTGCTCTATAGATTCAACTACTCGGATGAGCTAGGACTGACCTGAAAATTAAAGTAACCTGAGAAATTAGAAAGCATAGTTGAATGACAGTCATTTCTAAAGCAAGAAGCCACCGTCGCTTTTTAAGCAGAAGCAATAGCCTCGCTCAGGAAAAACTCATTTTTCTTAGGAACAGTTCCACTACATTGAAAGCAGAGATCAAAAATAGGATGAGCAATTGTAAAGTCTTGTAACATGTATGAGAGCACAGATTACAGTTCAATCAATACCTAATTAAGGCAACCCCTTTATTCTGACCCTGCCTGTTTTAGGAGAACCCTATATGACAGCTCATATCCTTTTAGTTGAAGATGAAGTTAAGCTCGCCCGGTTTATCGAACTGGAGTTGGATAGCGAAGGCTATCAGGTGACTGTAGCGCATGATGGAATGTCAGGACTATCTCTGGCACGAGAATCTGAGCCAGATTTAGCGATTCTCGATTGGATGCTGCCAGGCTTAACGGGCGTAGAATTCTGTCGTCGCTTACGGGCTACGGGGAGCAAAGTGCCCGTCATTTTGTTGACTGCACGGGATGAAGTGGGCGATCGTGTCGCGGGTCTAGATGCGGGAGCTGATGACTATGTGGTTAAACCCTTCAGCATTGAAGAACTGCTGGCGCGCATTCGGGCTCATCTGCGACGCACCCAAGAGTTGGATGAGGATGTGTTGCAGTTTGAGGACTTGACTTTAAACCGCCGTACGCGGGAGGTCTATCGTGGTCAACGCGCGATCGACCTGACCGCAAAAGAATTTGATTTGTTGGAATATCTCTTGAGCCATCCCCGCCAAGTTTATACCCGCGATCAAATTCTCGAAAACGTCTGGGGTTATGACTTCATGGGCGATTCCAATATCATTGAGGTCTATATTCGCTATTTGCGGTTGAAATTAGAAGAGAGGAGCGAGAAGCGGTTAATTCACACTGTGCGTGGTGTAGGGTACGCACTGCGGGAGCAATAAGATAACAACGAATCTTCAAGTGGGCGGTCGCTTTCCTAACATTACCCTGCCAAATCACCAGTATGAGCCAGTAACGCTATCTCAGCTCACTCAGCCCGAACTAATGGATCAAAAGCTGGGGTTCTTTGATGGGACCCATTAATTCTGGTTTTTTATCGAGGGTTCTTTTGTCCACGCGATCACCAACAGTTGCGTCAGCTTGTGCAGTTTCAAGATGAGTTAGCGGTCAACTATTGTAAGCTTGCTGTTGTTAGCGCCGATTTGTCGATCGTGCAGGCGGCTTTTCGATCCGGATTGGGAGCACAATGGCAATTTCTCTCTAATGAGCAGCGAACTGTAATCAAACAAATCAATATTTTGGATGAAACAGAAGGCGAATATGCCTACCGCGCTCAACCTTACACGTTTGTTCTGCGCCCTGATCGCACAATCCACACAATCTACAATGGCTGGTTCTTTGGGGGGCGACCAACGATCAAAGAGTTGAGATATGACCTGCAGGCAATGATGGAAATGCGATCGGATTACTGCTACGAGGTGTACAACGCTCCAAGCGTGAAACAGATCCGGCTTCCGCAGCAGGAGTGGCTTGGTGGTGCACCACCACTGGGTGCAAATGGATTACCTGTCGGTCAGGGCGTTGTGCATTGGTTTGATCTACAAACAGGAAATGGATTAATTGTGAGAGATGGCACGAATGATGAAATATTTTTTAATTTCACAGCCATTCCTGGTGAAGGCTACCGCACACTGCGAGCAGGCACACTCGTGAAATTTGAAATTGTTGAGAGTAGTGCCGATTTCACAGCACGCAATGTGCAAAAACAATGATGGCTGGCACGCTGGAAGCCGATTACTTCATCAGCCAACCAGCTTTTAGCGACTTCCACCTCCCAATTCCCGATATTCATTCGTACTGCTGTACACAGTTCATTGCAGCTATTTAAGAGTTGCAGGGTTCGGTGATATCTGAATAGTGCAAGGGTGTTTATCACACTGTTGTCCGTAGAGCTGGTTGATATAAGGTTCTTGCCACGTCAGAGGGACTTCCAAAAGCGCCTGAGTACCTGTTATGCCCTGACAAATAAAAATGAGAAGTGCGATCGAATTGAGAACGATGTGGACAGTGCGCCAACGATTGGTTCTGTCCTGATAAATCTCTCGTAGAATTGCCAGCGAAAAAATCATCAACAATGCGGCTGTCATGCCGTAGTAATAGTGGGAAACATACCACTGATCGGTTTTGCGATAAACCCCATCCTGACAACCAAGGATGACCAGGGCTGCGCCTACAAGGGTTGCGAAGGCTCCTCGCCATAGCCGTGTTTTGGCTCGATAGAGTAATGCTAAGGATGCGATTGCCACACCAAAGACACTAACGATTAAAATGACGTTTAGCGGCTGCTTCTCCCAAATTTTATTGTCAAAGATGGCACCAAAGACATCGTTGCCCAGAGCCAACAGCACAAGTCCAACGATCGCTCCAGTTAACCAACGACCTAATTGAACATGCTCTTGTCCTACAATTGGTGGAATCTTGCTTTTCCCTTCAGTAGCCGTTTGTAACCGACGTTGACGGGTTTGAAGCGCGCGATTCACCACAATCCCAAGTAGTGGAAACACTACAACTACAGCAAACACCGGATGCAGCAGTAGGATTACATCCCTGAATTCCATACAAACTCCTTAAAGAATGATGTCGCACGGTTTGGGAGTCAGAGAGCACTTTTCTGCCATGTTTCAGCTCCTGACCCCTCAACCCTGCCTTTTACTTCACTTCATTAGGTGGAAATTGTGCTACTCTGCCCCGTTTGACTGCAACAACCACATCATAGTGAGAGCAGTACGAAAAGGTGACATCATTGGCTTTGTTGTACAAATTGACGACGTGACCAGCACCACCAACTTGAATACCGATCGGCTCTAAATCGCCATAGAAGAACCGTCGCAATTGATCACCGCCGCCAATCTGTCCTTTGTTTTTGGTGATGAGATCAATCTTTTCTTGAACGGAGGGTCCAGCTTGTTTTGCTTCAGCAGCAGTAGCAGAACTAACAGACAAAGGATGCATTCCATTCAACGCTACATCTCCAACCGTAACCAATCCAACTATCGCAAGACCTGTAAGCAGAGAAGCTACTTTCATGAGTTACTCCTAGTAACGATTGAACCGTAATGCAATCTTCTTCAGGTGAAGCCAATTGGCTTACTGCTCAAAGCATCTCAGGCAGTACTGAAACGCCTCTGAAACAAAATCAGGAATTCCCTGAATTTCTCCTGACAGGCTTCTCAGACCAGACTCAGCAGTTTCTCAGCTGATCGCTAGAAGGAGGGTATGCTCGATGTAGGAAGAGGGGATATGGAGACACGGGGATGACCCGTTTTCCGGCTCTTTCGCCTTCTCCCCCTCTCCGTGTCCTCTTGTCATTTCCCCTGTGAACTCTAGAGAGGGTGTTCATGCAGCTACAGGTGAGCGAGGAAGTTAGAGCGGTTTAGCCTGTGTTGGCAGAACGAGTGTAAACACACTGCCTTCATCCAGCTTGGATCGCACCGTAATGCTGCCGCCCATTCCTTCTACTAGTGTTTTGACGATCGCCAGACCTAGTCCATGGCCTCCAGCTGAGCGGGCACGCGCTTCATCCACCCGGTAGAAGCGTTCAAAGATGCGGCTCTGGTCCTGGAGCGGAATGCCGACTCCTTGATCGCAAACCTGAACAATTGCCTGTTGCTGGGCGTAATCGACAATCAATTCAATCGGTTGGTCAAAGTCAGAATATTTCACCGCATTATCAATCAGGTTAATCAATACTTGTTTCAAACGATCGCGGTCTACGATTGCTAAAACGGGTTCCCTGATCTCCACTCGAATCAAGCGATCACTAAATTTCTCTGTCATGTCAGCCAGCTCTGCAACCACGTCAGCCAGTATGACTGGCTCTAAGTGATAGTGCGTATAACTACTATCAGCTCGTGCTAGATCGAGCAGATCTTGCAGTAGGCGAACGGTGCGATCGGCCTCGGCGGCTGCCGTTTCTAAGGCTTCTTTTTGATAAGCGTTCAGGTTAGTACTACGACGTAGTATGCTTTGCAAGTAGCCCAGCACAACGGTTAAGGGCGTGCGTAACTCGTGGGAGACATTGCTGACAAACTGTCGCTGCTGTTCCCATGCCTCTGACAGCCGGGACAGCATCATGTTAAACGTTTGTGCTAATGCTTTGACTTCGCTCGGAGCAGACCTCAATTGCAGTTTGGCTTTACTTAAATCGTCGGCTGAAATTGCTCCTGCCATTTGGCTCATGTCCTGCAACGGTTGCAGTGATCGCCGAATTCGCAGGGCGATTGCCACCATTGTAAAAATAGTTGCCAGGGTGCAAACAGCAGCTAAACCTTGGACGGCGCTGATTAATTGCCGCTGAGCGGCTGTGACATCCTGCGCCATATAGACTTTACCCAAGAGTCTTCCTTTGACGGTTACTGGTCCCTGATACAAAATGAGATACCGGCTACCCATCTGATAGACTTGGGGTTTGAGCGGCATCTCAGCGATTGACATCAACTCGTCCGTTGCCCTAAAGGATGAATGCGTTTCCGTTGATTCAGCGAGCACCTTTTTGCCATCCGTACTTTTAACCCAAATCGCTAACCCAGGCACCGACACATTATTGATCGTCTTTTGCAGTCCAGCTTCAAGCGGCAACATTTCGCTGTAGAGTTCTACGTCGCGGGGAAACCGCGTTGCAATGTAGTCCACGCTCTGAGTATGCGTTGTAATCAGAAGCTGCTGCATCTTCCAGCTTGTCCAGACAGCGACACTGCTCAAGCCCAGAATAGAGAGCAACGCAATTTCTACCGTTAAGCGAAATTGGAGCGAAGACGAGTCAAGATGCCTTTGCTTAACGTGACGGATTACCCCCCAGAGCCTATGAATCAGTTGCATTGGAACATCATTTCATTCCGTTCATTGGTCAATTGCTTGTGAATCCACACAATCAAGATGCTTGGTCAGCATCCTCACCAGTGAATTGATTGCGAGTGCTGACTGGTCAGTTCGCTCGTTACAAGTACCCTACCGATGCCTTCCCGCAGGGTAACTATCTCCACTGTAGTCAAAACCCTTTACATAGCATTAATAAGGGCCGCACGAAAAGATGAGTTTTTGCTGAGAAAACAGATTACCTAAAGGTAGGCTGCAATCTCAAGCTCTAATCAAATTCTCAGGCAGAACTCAGATTGCATACATAGGATGAAGCTCAATAAACGACTCAATGTTCATATCTGGTGCCGTTAATCACGTTCATTAAAAGCACGTATGATGCACTCTGCTAGGCAAGTGAGGCACCCTTCTATGCAACCAGCGACCGAACCGAGCCAACGTAGCAACCGCACGTCTGGACAAGCGTACCTTTGGCTGGCGGTGCTAATCTTTGGCGCTTCTAGTGCTGTTACCCGCAAGATCACAGAAATTGGGGCTCAACACTTCGTTGGTGGGCAGAATCCCATCTCCTTATGCAATGTTTTGTTTGTCGGCAATCTCTGTGCACTAGTGGTGCTGCTGCTGCTTCATAGGCGACACTGGAACCGCAGGACATTAGGGCAATTAGCCAGGCGGGAATGGGTCAGCTTGGCTATGGTTGCAATTTTATCGGGCGCCTTGGCTCCTGGCTTAATCTTTCAGGCATTGGCGTTAATTCCAGTAACCAATGTCGTTTTAGTGAGTCGATTGGAACCGCCAGTCACGCTCGCACTATCCCTCTGGCTCTTACGAGAGCGAGTGAATCGTTGGGAAAGCATGGGAGCAATCGCGGCTTTTATCGGTGTGGCCTTAACCATTCTGCTTCAACCCGCTAAGGAACCCTTGATGCAAATGGGCAACTTCCACATCGGTTTGGGGGAGCTATTAGCCGTCTTGGGCGCAGTCGCCTTAGCCATCTCTACAATTATTGGCAAAAAGCGGCTTTCTAAAGTACCGCTCGGCATCTATAGCACTGTTCGGACGGGACTAGGAACCCTGATCTTTTTCATTGCTGCCTTAGCGCTTTACGGTCAGGATCATTTTGCCGGTGTGTTCTCCCCGTTTCTGTGGCAGTGGATGCTGCTGTACGGCATCATTATTGTAGTCGTGGGGCAATCGTTCTGGATTGCGGGCTTGCGAGCCTCATCCGTTTCTACTGCATCTCTGATTGGCTCTTTTGTGCCGCTTGCAGGCATTCTAGCGGCCTATTTAATTTTGGGTGAAGTGCCCACACGCGCCCATTACATCGGTGGGGGCGTCATTTTGCTGGGTTTGCTTCTCAGTCAGGTCGGCATTCAGCACCAGACCGCTCGTAGGGTTGCCATGACCAGAGTGACCGCTGCTCCGGCAGAGCAGGCGATCGAAGCCAGAATGGGATTCAAAGGCATTTAAGGTTGTAACTTTACGAACAGTGAAGCGATCACTAAGAATGCTTTATTTTTTAGAAGTCAAAAGAGAAAATTTAGCTTAACTTCAGTTCTTCTGACCGCTGAGCCGTTATGGTAGCGATTCCTGGTTACCAGATGTTCGAGAAACTCTGCAAAAGCTCTAGAGCTCTGCTCTACCGGGCACAGCGTGACTCAGGTCAGACAACGGTAGCGCTTGATTTAGCAGCCCTGATGAAAGCATCGCAAGCTCTATCAGATGAGATTGTGCTGGACAAACTCTTGGCAAAATTGCTGGTCATCTTCATGGAGAGCGCTGGAGCTCAACGAGGATGCTTGCTTTTAGAACGCAATGGCGTCTTACAGATCGAAGCGGAATCAAATGTAGAGTCAAAGACTCTTTCAGTTTCACACGTTTCCATGACCAGTGAATTTGGACGCGATCGGCTTGCTTGGGCGATCGTCCACTATGTCGCTCGTACTCAGGAAAACGTTGTCCTAAATCATGTCACCCAGGACGACCGCTTTAATCAGGATGCTTACATCCTTAAGCATCAGCCCAAAGCAATTCTTTGTGCTCCACTCCTCCATCAAGGAAAACGATCTGGCATTCTGTATTTAGAAAACAACTTAACCTTCAATGCGTTTACACCCGAACGTTTCAAGGTTTTGCAGGTTCTCTCAACCCAAGCAGCCATTTCGATCGACAACGCCCGACTCTATAGCGAGTTGGAGTTGCGGGTTCAAGAACGAACCGCAGCACTCACGCAGACTAACGAGCGCCTCCAGGCTGAAATTTTAGAGCGCCAGCGATCAGAACAAACGCTGCAGATGATTGTGGAGGGGACCGCTTCCGTCATTGGCGTTGATTTCTTCCGCTCGCTGGTGCGCTCTCTGGCTCAAGCTCTTAATGTTCGCTACGCCTTCATCAGCGAATGCGTGGATGCTGCACCGACTCGTGTGCGTAGCTTTGCCTTTTGGGAGGGAGACGAGTTTGGCGATGCCTTTGAATACGATTTGCCTGGCACACCCTGTGAGCGCATTATCAACAGCAAAGGTTGCCAATGTTTCCCAGATCAGATTCAGTCTCTCTTTCCTGAGGATCAAGACCTGAAGGACATGCAGGTCCAAAGTTACGCTGGCATTGCCCTACTAGACTCAAGCGGCAACCTTCTGGGACATCTAGCAGTGCTGGATGATCAACCTCTAGAAAACGAATCTCGCACTCATGCCGTACTGGAGATTTTTGCGGCGCGTGCAACGGCTGAGATGGAGCGCAAACAAGCAGAAGAGGCCCTGCGCGTTTCTGAAACTAAGTTTTCTACCGCCTTCCGATCGTCTCCCGATGCCATGACTATCAGCACACTCAAGGATGGCTGCTACATCGAAGTCAATCACAGTTGTCTAGGCATGTTGGGCTACAGCCACGAGGAGATGATTGGACACAGTGCCTTAGAGTTGGGAGTTTGGGCAACACTAGAGGATCGAAACACCATTCAGCAACGTCTGCAAGCACACGGCAGCGTGACCAATCTAGAGACTAAACTTCGCAGAAAATCAGGGGCAAGCTTTCCAGTTCTCTTTTCAGCCGAGGTGATCCTTCTAGAAGATGAGCCCTGCCTGCTGGCAGTAACGGCTGACATTACAATGCTGAAGCAGGCTGAAAAAGCCTTGGAGCGGTTAGCCGAGATCGGTGAACTTGCTGCGATGATTGTCCACGAAGTGCGAAATCCCTTGACAACGATTTCAATGGGCTTAAACGCCTTTAAGAAACTACAACTCTCGGAGCGCTTTCAAGAGTATCTTTCTCTGTCACTGGATGAAGCAGACCGTCTGCAACGGTTGTTAGATCAAATTCTGCTCTATGCCAGACCACAAACGCTCCAGCGATCGCACTTAGAGCTAAACAGCTTCATCGCCAGCAGCTTGAGCACATTAAAAACACCCTCTGCCGCTTTGGGCAAACACTTGAAACTGATTGCTGCCACTGCACCGGTGACGGTCTTAGCGGATAGGGATAAGTTAAAACAGGTATTGATCAATCTAGTCACCAATGCTTGTGAAGCGGTGGCTGTAGGAGAAACCATCACAGTTCGCGTTCAGGCGATCGAGCATGACCAAATTTTCATTCAAATTCACAATGGTGGCGTACCCATTCCTGTCGAATTTTTGCCAAACCTAACCAAGCCCTTTTTTACCACCAAAGCAAGTGGAACGGGTCTAGGGCTAGCGATCGTGAAACGCATTGTCGAAGCCCACGATGGAGAACTCCGCATTGAATCCTTGGCAGCGACTGGAACAACTGTGAGCGTGCAGTTGCCTCTAACCCATTAACCTTCTCAAGTTGAAGGCCCCTAAACTCTGTATTCTTCTTTAACGGCAAAGGAATCATTGAGGCTCTTGACTGGCTCAGCTAAAAGATGAGTGTTTGTTGAGGAAGAATTAAAAACTTCTCATCGTAATATCAGCATTTTAGAGCCAACTTTCTACACACCTATCATCTTGCGATCGCCTGCTTCCAGCAAAATTGATCGTGCATTCATGAAGCACAATTGATCTTAAATGCAGGAGATTTTGGATGAAATTGAACCGTTGGCTCGTCTTTAGCCTAGTTTCTCTCGCTCTCGTCGGTTGTGCCGGAGGATCTGAGACCAAACAAGCGGCTGAAAAGACTGCTCCTGTAACCACGAGTGCTCCTGCACCAACCCAGGTCGAGACTACAGCCCAAGCAGCAAACGCTGCAAAATCAGCAACTGTTAAGTCTGGTAGCTTTGTGTCTGGAGAACACCCCACTCAGGGAAGCGTTCGGCTTGTCGACGAGAATGGCAAAACCTTTCTAGAACTCGATCAGGCATTCAAAACCTCCAACATGGGACCGGATCTGGTTGTCATTTTGCATCGCTCCAGTGATGTGTTAGGTTCAACCCAGCCACCTGCCTATGCCTTGAAAGAGGGTGATTATACGCTTCTGGCACCGCTACAAAAATTTAGTGGTGCTCAACGGTATGCCATTCCTGCAACCGTCAACCTATCAAGCTACCAATCTGTGGCTATTTGGTGTCGTAAATTCAACGCCACCTTTGGTGCTGCCAAACTGATGCGTTAATGTCACGCCCCTCAGTTGCAGTTAATCCTGGTTTGAAACTGTCTTGATTGCAGGTTTGACGGTTTATGATTGCAGGCTGCTACAGTTAACCTTTGTCACAAGACCGACCAACTTTGTCAGTCGGCTCCCATCGGGTTGTGAACTGGCTGGCACTAAACACAAACGACCACAGCTCACGACCCCTAAGCGGACAGTGCTTTGCGGAAAACAAGCTTGTCTGCCCCTTCAGCGTAGAACTCGCGGATACGCGCTTCCTCGTTGTAACCATGCTTGCGATAAAACGCTCGCGCAGGCTCAAAGTCTGGTGTACCCGCAGTCTCAACCAGTAAGAGCCGCGCCCCTCGCGCTGCCAAAGTCTGCTCCACAAAGAGCAATAACTTTGCACCGCGTCCTTGCCTTTGGTACTGAGGGTGAACACCAATTAACTGGAGGTTCCATGTCCCACTAGTCATGCGTTCCGGTTCGCAATACGCTAAGCCCACCAGTCCGTCATCCTCCTCTGTCAACCAGAAGGGACAAGTGTCGCCCGCTTGACTGAACGAAGCGGTCAATAGCTGACGCAACTCCTCGAGTTGGTCGGGCGCAAAGAGTGCTACAGAACTGGCTAAGGCAAGCAGTGCCTCTGTATCCTCCGGTGTGATGGGGCGAATCATCGCCCACTCCAGGTGTATAAAAGCCTGAACATAACAACTGTTGTGACGTTACAGAAGAATATAACAACAGTTATGATCAGTAGTCAAGCGGCTTGTTTGAAGTAGGCCTGCATACTAGGGAGAGCGATGAGTTATGACGAGCGTCGGCTTGAAGTCGCGCAGGCCGCCTGGCGGGTCATTGTCCGTGAAGGCTTAGACCGTACCAGTATGCGGGCGATCGCGCAGGAACTTGGCACTTCCACTGGGGTTGTGACCCACTACTTTCGCGATAAAGAAGCACTCATTTTGTTTGCCCTCGAACGCGTGTTTGAAAACACCCTGGCGGCGATGCAAGCCAAGGCTCAGGAACAGCAAGGCCTTGAGCGACTAGAACAGATGCTGCTGACGGCACTGCCGCTGGAGGGCAGTGACCAAGCCGACTGGAAAGTTTGGGTAGCGTTTTTGGGCTATTCGATCGGACGTGAACCTTTAGTCCAGGAGCACCAAAAACGCTATGCCGTTTTACGCCAAATGCTGGCTCAAGTGTTAGCCGACTTGCAAGCAGCGAAGCTGATTCGCGCTGAGCTTGATGTCATGCTTGAAGCGAATGCACTCATCGCCTTCGTCGATGGCATTGGCACTGGCCTTGTTATCTGTCCTGAGCAATTTTCGGCAGAGCAACAACAATATCTGGTGCAGCGACAGATCAAGGCGTTACTGGCACCCTCTTGAACACCAACTAATCAGCGTTAAATGACTGCTACCACCTGTCAGCGAAGCTAGCTCACTAAGCACAGGCAGAAACTTGCTGTCTCTCTCCAATCACTGACTGGACTAGAACTGACCTCTATCCCTCTTCCATCACTCTAGGTAGAGGAAAAGCACTGAGGAGCAGCACGAGGAAGCCAGCCTGGAAACTGATTGATGTAGTTAATCAAGCTGACAAAGCCATGTCGTAAATCAG
>NZ_JACJOZ010000065.1:0-40723 GCF_014695795.1 Phormidium sp. FACHB-592 | reverse complement strand
CTATTTAATTCTCTAGGTTCAGGCGACCTCGGCTCGCTTCACTTTCGCTGCGCTTGCCTCACCGCTTATCTAACATAACAACAGAAGAAGGAAACGTCAAGCAGGAAAAAAAAGAAATTAGGAATGTAGGAAAGTATCGGCAGAAGGGGAAACTGGGGCTGAAGCTAACTCTCTAAAGCTACGCTGCTAAACTATTGTCCAGAACGTTAAGCCGTATGGAGTTAAGTAGGCTGTGAGAGTGAAGGCAGTATTACCTCCGTGGCTTGTTTTGGAGCCACTTCTGCAAGAGTGGCTTCTAGAAGATATCGGTCGGGGCGATCGCACGACCTTGTCTCTCTTTAGTGACCCACCTCCCGTTGGTGAAGCGGCATGGATTGCGAAAGAGGATGGTGTGGTTGTTGGACTACCGATCGCTGCTAGAGTTTTCCAGCTTCTAGATGAACGCGTTAGCTTTGATGCAAAGGTACTTGAGGGGGCAGGAGCCAAAAAGGGACAGACGATCGCTACGATGCGAGGATCGATGGAAGCTTTGCTTACAGGTGAACGGGTAGCGCTGAATCTGGCAATGCGTCTAAGCGGTATTGCAACGTTAACACGCAAGTATGTGGAACAGATTGCAGATTTACCAACGCGATTGGTTGATACGCGTAAGACGACACCAGGATTACGCCTACTGGAAAAATATGCAACGCAGGTGGGCGGGGGTGTTAATCACCGAATGGGACTGGATGACAGTGTGATGATTAAGGATAATCACATTGCAGCAGCGGGCGGCATTGAAGCGGCGATCGCACTTGTTCGCGCTGGGATGCCTTACCCACTGACGCTAGAAGTAGAGACGGAGAGTTTAGAACAGGTAAAAGAAGCTCTGCAGCATGGAGCAGACATTATTATGCTGGACAATATGCCGTTAGAGATGATGCAAGAAGCAGTGCAAATCATTCGACAGACGAGCAATCGCATCAAAATTGAAGCATCTGGAAATATTACTCTAAAGACTATTCGCTCGGTTGCTGAAACTGGGGTCGACTACATTTCGAGTAGTGCCCCAGTAACCCAATCAACGTGGCTGGATCTTAGTATGAGATTACTCAATCGCTAATCTTCCTGGATAAGTACTGTTTACAGTCCTGTTGGGAGCCCAGTTGGTTTTCCTTTAATACTGGTGACAATTCTACCCCAGCCTGCTTCACCGCCCTGATCCCAAAAAATACGCTGCATGGTGTCGTAAGTGTAGGGATCAAAAGCGCCACCAATGCCAATGTCGTAGTTATCGCTAGCGCCGTGGCGAATACCATAGGGATCATGCACTAGCCATACTTTCTTCGCAGGATCATGTCCAACAATGATGCAGATATGCCCGTCGTATTTGTAGGCAAAGCCAGCCGCGACTGGTATGTTTGCTTTTAGAGATAGCAGTACATCCTTTGATGAAAGGGTATAGCTAAAATACGACTCGATACCTAAATCTTTGAGTGCCCTGGTCTGAGCATCATGGTCAGTGGTGTCTCCGTACTTAGCAACCAACCGCATATAAATTGATTCTGGCTCTGGTAATCCCTGCTCCTTTGCTCTATTGGTTAGCTCCCCTTTAAGCAAATAATTTGCCAACATCGTGTTACTTGTCGTGTTGCATTGCCGCCAGTCGTACCAGATCTCTCCGGCTCTAGCGATTTCTTCATTTCCTAGTTGGCTGGCATAAGGAACATTGAGCTTCACAGCCTGAGTCGCTTCTTCGCCCTCAACTCGAATGTGCGGATCGTAAGCGTAGACAGCTTCCAGCTTGGTTTTGCCGTCCTTAGCCGTCATTGGCGACGCCAGCTTTAGAAAGAGATGTTGATTGCGATCAGGAGAAAACTCAGTGACATAAAAAGTGCTGCCCTTAGTCACAAGAATCTTCTCGGAGTCAGTCAAATCGCTTGCTCCTAAGACTCGCTTTTTGAGAAAGGTATTGGCTTCGACGGTTGCTTTTGGCATGATGGTAGACCCTGAGTGGGGGCGGAGGATAGCTTGAAAGGTAGTTAAGAGAGTTAAAACTCTCGTTCTTGCGCTGAGGTTTAAAACAATTGGGGACAGCAGCTTTGCGGAAGTTCAGATCCTTATTAGGCTACCAAAAAGTTATATTTAATTTTTAGACAGATTTAAAAAGGTTTTTAAGTTAGAAGCATCAATCGCAAGATTGGCGGAACGAGCAAAGAAAGCCGTTTCTAAGATGCCCCATTTCTCTTACGACGCAACAAGCGGATAACGCAACAGAGCATCAATATTCCTCTAAGCGAAGAGGCTGGGCTATAGCTGGATGATCGCAGTATCAACTTAGAGGCAACGAATTGGGCTGTTCCTCACTACAGTCATGAATTCCCAGGAATATAGACACTGAATAATGAGAAGAACGGTACTAGTGCGGGGCAAAGCTCTTTGAATGCGGGGAAATGGGTATAGGCGCTGCAACTGGGGGTCTAACCAGAGTACGCTGATGGAATACGGTTGCGGTCTAGGACTAAAACCACATTTTTTGCTGTGAATTTCTCGCTATGATTTCTACGATCGCTCAACTGAAAAATCGCTTTGAGCAAGCCTTAATAGCTGCCTTTGGTGCTGATTATGGGTCTGTTGATCCAATTTTGGTGCCTGCAAGTAACCCTAAGTTTGGGGATTATCAGGCGAATGTGTCGTTATCGTTAGCAAAGCCGTTAGGTAAAGCTCCACGAGCGATCGCCGAGCAGCTTGTACAACAGCTTAATCTAGCTGATTTATGTGAGCCGCCCACCGTAGCCGGACCAGGCTTCATTAACCTGACCCTTAGAACGAGCTACCTAGAGGCGCAGATCAAAGCTATTCAGTCTGATCCCCGTCTAGGAGTGGCAGCGATTGACCAGCCGCAGCGTGTCATTGTCGATTATCCCAGCCCCAACATTGCCAAAGAGATGCACGTAGGACACTTGCGTCCTGCGATCGTCGGAGACTGCCTTGCCCGTATTCTTGAATTTGTGGGACATGATGTCCAGCGCATTAGTCATATTGGCGACTGGGGCACGCCATTTGGGATGCTGATTGCCTACTTACGGGAAGCATACCCAGCAGCGTTAACAGCTAGTGAATCCTTAGATTTAGGCGATCTGTCCACGTTTTATCGGCAGGCAAAAAAGCGGTTTGATGACGATGAGAACTTTCGTGAGGCAGCGCGTCTGTCTGTTGTCAAGCTTCAGGCAGGCGAGGCAGAAACCCTGCGAGCCTGGAAAATTGTGTGTGAATTATCTAGCCGTTCTTACCGCGTCATCTACGACCTGATGGGCATTGCACATGTCCTTGAGCGGGGGGAATCATTTTACAATCCCTTGCTAGAAAGTGTGGTCGAAGATTTGAAGGCAACTGGGCTACTGGTCGAGGATAACGGAGCGCAGTGCGTGTTTCTGGAAGGTTTTACAAATAAGGAAGGTAAACCGCTACCGCTGATTGTACAAAAGTCAGATGGTGGCTACAACTATGCAACAACCGACCTAGCAGCCATTCGTTATCGGGTGAAGGAAGATAAGGCACAGCGGGTCATTTACCCTGTGGGCATGGAGCAGACGAATCACTTTACCCAAATTTTTCAGGTAGGACGACGGGCTGGCTGGATCACAGATGCAGTGAAGTTCGTTCACGCGCCGTTTGGTTTAGTGCTAGGAGAGGATAACAAGAAGCTAAAGACTCGATCGGGTGAAGCAGTGCGTCTTCAAGATTTGCTGGATGAAGCGATCGTTCGTGCTCGTGCTGACTTAGAAGCGCGCCTTCAAGCAGAAGAGCGGCAAGAAAGCGAGGCATTTATTGCCCACGCTGCACAAGTAACTGGCATCAGCGCTATTAAGTACGCCGACCTGAGCCAGAACCGCACTAGCAACTACATTTTTAGCTACGACAGGATGCTTGCCCTACAAGGCAACACGGCTCCTTATATGCTCTATGCCTATGTGCGAGTACAAGGCATCAGCCGCAAGGGACAAATTGACTTTGAGGCATTGGGCACGGATGCCAAGATCTTGCTGCAAGACGAAACAGAATTAGTGCTGGCAAAACACCTACTGCAACTAGACGAGGTTTTGGCGCAGATTGATGAAGATCTCCTGCCCAATCGGCTCTGCCAATACCTCTTTGAGCTGAGTCAGAAGTTCAATCGGTTTTATGAGCAGTGCCCCATTCTTGATGCAGAAGAACCATTACGAACCTCGCGGCTCATTCTGGCTGATTTGACAGCACGATCGCTCAAGTTGGGGCTGGCTCTACTGGGTATTCCTGTACTGGAACGAATGTAAGCAACTGTCGGGACTTTGGCTTTACATTGGCCATCATTTGTCCTCAGGCTGTTTGGGAAACAGCCTGAGGACAAGAAAGCAAACTGGCTTACGGGTAAATCAGAATCTTATAGGTTTCCGGTCCCGGTGAGACGGCTTGCTCGACAGCCGTTGCTAGATCTTTAAGCGGATAGCGATCGCTCACCAATGCATCGACATCAATCCGCTTATGGAACACGATATCTGCTGCTAATGCTTGCACCCGATAGGACGAACTGTAGCTACCCATCAAGTCGATTTCGCGCCGATAAAGAATGTTTGGATTGATCGGAATCTCTAGTTCATCCGGAAATTCGGCAAAGAACAGAATTTTGCCGCCTTTGCGAGTGCAGTCGAGTGCCTGAAAGAAGGCTTTGTCGCTGGGTACTGCCAGGAGGCTAGTATCAACGCCCATACCTTGAGTTAGCGCATGAATTTTGGTCGTTAGCTCAGGATCACGGGCATCAAAGGCAGCATCGGCACCAACGCTGAGCGCTTTTTCGATACGTGTCGGCAATAAGTCAGTGGCGATCGCTCGTGCCCCAAAATATTTCACCAGCATGATAAACATCAGCCCGATCGGACCTGCACCTGTAACCAAGACCGTCTGACCAGGCGCGATTTGAGCTTTTTTGACAGCTTTTAAGCAGCAGTTAGTTGGCTCGACAAAGCTAGCTTGCTCGAACGTTACGTCGTCAGGAATTTTTACTAGACCGCCACTGCGGACAATATGCCCTGGCACATTGACATACTCAGCAAAGCCACCACCACTAGGTGCAAAGCCTGCTGTTGTGGTGATGTTTTTATAAACATCACACATCGAAAAGTTGTCATTCAGACAATAGGCGCAGTGCATACAGGGAATATGATGCAACACGACCACGCGATCACCGACCTGCCAATCATGCACATCAGCCCCTACAGCAGCGATCGTTCCAGCGGTCTCATGCCCAAAAATGCGCGGCGGATTGTAAAGGGGATAACGAATTTTTTTGATATCTGACTGACACAAGCCAACAACCTGCACTTGCACCAGCACTTCATCCGCTGCGACTGCTGGAACCGGAATCTCCTCGTAGCTCAGTTGGTTTACGCCCCGAAATACTTGCGCCTTCATGGTCTACCTCAAAACCCTCAATGCAGACTCTACCACTGCTAAGACCTTACCCGTCTTACTACTACAGAAATAAAGTGCTTGCCTCTTAGATTTCAGCAATCGCAACATTGAGCAGCGCGTTGGGTAGCAGATAGTGCAGTGATCAAAGCCATCAACCGGCTTGGGGCATTAACCAGCAACAGTGTCAATCAAACTCCAATGGCGATTATCGGCGATCGCCTGGCTCACCAATTCGTACATCCGCCGACAGTGGTTATTAGTTTGCAGCGGCAGTTCTTCATTCTTAATCACAAAGCTCATGCGAACTTCGCGATCGGTCGCCAGCGTCTTATCAACCAGCACCTCAACAGTGACCAGTTGTGTAAAGGCAACATTGCCCGGTACTTCACGCGCCATCAAGTAATCGCCGGTTTCGTAAATAATATCGAAATTACAGGATTCCAAAGTCTCGCTCAGCAGGCGTTGGACGTTTCCTACAGATGCCGCAACTGTAAACAGGCAAGTATAACGAGCCATAACTAACCCCGGACACGTGACATTAGAACTTCGCTATCATATCGTTCATCTAGCATAACAAGCCTTATCTTCAGGTTTTGGCAGACTGGAAATACCCTTCTGACCAGTAAAAACGTGTCAAGCAAGGCTAAAAACCAATGTCATAACCAGGTGCGTATGAGAGTCGAATATCCATAGACTACTACTTAGGGTCTGCGCTGTAAAATACTATGCACGGTAAGTTGATTGTCTTTGAAGGTGTAGAAGGCTGTGGCAAAACGACCCAACTGCGTCGATCGCAGCAATGGTTGGTAGACAGCGGTTGGCAAGCACTGCTACAAGCGAAAGGCTGCCTTCAGCACCTCGTTACCACCCGCGAACCAGGTGGGACGGCACTCGGCTTGCAAGTACGCCAACTGTTGCTGGAGCCATCGACAGAAGTCATGCAAAGCCGTGCCGAATTGCTCCTTTATGCGGCTGACCGTGCCCAACACGTCGAGGGATACCTCAAACCGCAGTTGCATCAGGGAGCACTGCTTTTGTGCGATCGCTACACCGACTCAACGATCGCGTATCAGGGCTACGGGCGCGGCATTGACCTCAATCTCATTGCTCAACTTAACGCGATCGCCACCGACGGGCTAGAAAGCGACCTTACCCTTTGGCTCGACCTGGATGCAGCTACAGGGTTAGCCAGAACCCGTCAACGCGGCACCATTGATCGCATTGAGCAAGCCGACCTCTCCTTTCACCAGCGTGTCCAGCAAGGCTTTACCGAGCTAGCCGCACGCTATCCCCAACGCATCACCCGCATTGATGCCAGTCAGACGGAAGCGAACGTTGCTGAACAAATCCAGAAGGTCTTGAGTCAGCAGTTTGCAAAGTGGTATGGGTTAGAAAGTAGGAAGGGTGAGGGCTAAAAAGTTTTTGAGCCTTTATCCTTTAGCCGTTAGCCTTTCCCTCATGTCTCCCTTTGCGCCACTGGTTGAACAAACCCACGCGGTCGAGCTACTGACCCAGGCAGTCGCCAAAGATCGGCTAGCACCTGCCTATCTCTTTGCAGGCGCACCTGGCATTGGGCGGCAACTGGCGGCTGAGTGTTTTTTAACGCTTTTATTTAGTGCAGGCAAAGGAGCGATCGCCCCTACACCAGCCTTGCGGCAGCGCCTTCAGCAACGGAACCATCCCGATTTACTGTGGGTTGCGCCCACCTACTTGCATCAGGGGAAGCGACTATCGATCGTAGAAGCAGCAGACGCAGGTCTCAAACCCAAGACACCACCCGTTGTACGGTTAGAACAAATACGCGAAATTGCCCGCTTTCTCGCGCGTGCGCCTCTGGAAGCATCGCGATCGGTCGTAGTCATCGACCATGCCGAAACAATGGCAGAAGGAGCCGCTAATGGGCTGCTAAAAACGCTAGAAGAACCGGGACAGGCAACGCTCATTCTGATTGCTCCTAGCACAGAGTCATTGTTGCCCACACTCGTATCCCGCTGTCAGCGCATTCCGTTCTATCGCTTGAGCGTCGGTGGCATGGCGCAGGTATTGGAGCGATCAGGACAGTCTGAAATTCTCCAACATCCAGAAGTCTTGCAGCTTGCACAAGGTAGCCCTGGCGCAGCGATCGCCCACTGGCAGCAACTTCAGGCAATGCCAGCAGACCTCCTGCAAGCCATCACCCAACCGCCACGCACCGTTCGAGAGGCGCTCAGCCTTGCCCGTGATATTGACAAAGTATTGGAAGCAGAGGCGCAGCGCTGGCTGATTGATTACCTACAACAAACATACTGGCAACAAAGCTGCACGATCGACCACCCGCTACCAAACGCGACACCCATCAGCCTGCTAGAAAAAGCACGACAGTATCTCATGCGAAACGTACAGCCACGCTTGGTGTGGGAAGTAACTCTGATGGGCATGGTGCGCTAGCTCAATAGCCAGAAGGGTTGCTGTAGCGCACGCCATATTGAGGATCAACTACTACTTGCCGCTCAGTGCTAGAAGATGGAGCCTGATAACGCACGCCATATTGAGGATCAATCACTACCTGTGGTTCGGGGCGAACCGTTGGAATGACGGTGCGGATATTGTAATAAGGCGCTGGGTAAGACACCCTTGGATAAGCTTGTGAAGGGTAAGCTTGCCCAGGATAGGACTGTTCAGGGTAATACTGTTCAGAGGCATTGGGAGTAGTGACGATCGTCGGGTTGACTAAGGTTGAATTGCGAATGGAACCATTAATCACCGTTGGATTCAGCAAGACTGAATTGTCAACGCTGCCATGCTGCGGAAATCTAGGTTGCCGATAGGTGTAGCTAGAGGGATAGCCCCCAGAGGGATAAACGACAGACGGGTAATAAGTTGGAGTACCAATTTGTATCGAAAGCCCAAACCCTGACACAGGATGAACAGGCTGCCGAAACGGATAGTAGCCCGAACCATGAAACGAGCGCACAGGCGGAAATGTAATCGTCTTCCCTGGCGTAGCGTAACCATTACTCGGCACGCGCAGCCCTGGTTTGGCACTGGCAGCAGGCGACCACGCAGCCATCGCTACAACGCTCAGTAAAAGCGATGCGCTCAGGAGAGAAGGCTTTCGGGAGTACGTTCCAGACAAGGACTGTATACGCCAAAGCGTCAAAGGTGTTTTAGCCATCGTTTTTACCGTAAAGGAAGGAAAAATTGAGGTAAGCAATGACACCCTCATTGCCTGGTATGACGCCTACAGAAGCAAGTTGCTAGCTGAAATCCCTTGCCCCATAGGACTCCTTTCTAGCTTAACTTGTTCCGATAGAATGGAGAAGGTCTGTTGTTTTAGGCAACTCCCTCATTCGGTTCACACTGTTGTAATAGCGTTCGACTATTGTGAGTTTAGATTCTCTCGATACTGCCAGAGCAGATTATCAGGCTGGGAAAGCTGCCTTCGAGCGTGGCGAATACCGCAAAGCAGTGCAGTTTTTAGAGTCTGCTAAAACGCTGGTCAATGTCACCTCTCGCTTTGGTGGCGAAGTACAAATTTGGCTAGTGACCGCTTACGAAGCGATGGGGCAGCGATCGGACGCACTTGCTCTTTGTCGTGAAGTCAGCCGACACCCTGATTTACAAATCCGCAAACAAGGCAGCCGCCTGCTTTACATTCTGGAAGCGCCTCGGCTTACCGCTCGTCCAGAATGGTTGACCCAGATTCCCGATCTCACTGCGCTGGGTGACGGTGATGAGCGCGATCGTCTAACGGCTGCAACGATCGCCCCTGCCAAACAATCTGAGAAACCAGCGTTTCAGCTTGAAGATGTGATTGATCCCCAGCGAGTGAACACGAAGGATAATCGCTTTATTTGGGTTGCTCTAGGGGCTGGAGTGCTGGTGCTAGGCGGACTGGTGTGGTTCATGTAACAGCACAATCATTTCCTCATAATCTTCGCGTATGCTGAGTTCTCGTAAGCCTTCGTTTCCACGATCGAACCGCCATGCCGCTAATCAGTAGTGACGCGCCAAACCAGAGGCTCCACTCCCAACAGTCGCCATTTCAGCAAACTAGACAGCTTGCGACACAAATTATCCAGCGATCGCGATCGCTCTGGTTAATGCTACTGCTCTCGCTGCTGCTATCTGGCTGTGTACGCTACGACGTTGGTGTGCGGTTTGACAGCGCCAATGGGGGTGAATTCGTGCAGCACATCCAGATTGAGGAACGGCTGAAACAATTTAGTGGTGGCACAGCACAACAATGGTTAGCGCTCATTAAAGAGCGAACTCAACGGCTGGGCGGACGGCTCGAGCAACTGCCAGATGATGATCTGCTAGTCACGATTCCCTTTACGAGCAGTGGGGAACTACAAACCAAGTTCAACCAGTTTGTTAGCCCTCTGGAGAACGACAGCCCAACTGTAGCAGCCGCGATCGCCCTGCCGCCTGTTGTCTCTCGCTTTACCATTGCCACCAGCAACTTGCTGTTAGTCGAGCGCAATCATCTCCGCTACGACCTAGATCTGCGATCGCTCGGCGTACTTTCATCCAGTGGTAGTGTGCTACTCAGCCCTGCGTCCCTGCTTGGCTTGGAGTTTCGGCTGTACACGCCGTGGGGTGCCAAAAGCATCGTGTCTGCTAACGTCAATCAGCCGGACAGTGAGCGATCGGGGAAAACGTTAGTTTGGCAGCTCGTTCCTGGTGCCTTGAACCATCTGGAAGTTGTCTTTTGGTTACCTAGCCCATTAGGATTTGGCACTCTAGTAATCGTCCTTTTGGTTGTTGTTGGCAGGTATTTGAAGTACCCATCATCAAGCGCCATCAGCCATCAGCCATCAGCTTTTAGCTCTAAAGCCAATGCTGATAGCTGACTGCAAACTGCTGACCGCTTAAACCACTGCGTATGATAATCAGCGCTTTGAGACTGCCCAGTTAAAGCGAATCCAGAGGTAAAGACTGTCCTGTAATCGAACCAGGATGAGCCATTTTGTGGCAAGTTGGGTTGTACACTTCTGCTAAAACCTTTGTGAGAGGGTTTGCGATGCGCCGTTCAACCAAACTTCAACGTCTACTTGTTTTCGGTCTCATCGGTCCGATCGTGGGGTTGAACGTCTGGCTGCTGACCCAGGTGTATCGTTACTTTGAACATCTCATTACGCTACTGGCGATCGCGGCAATTCTCGCCTTCTTATTGAACTATTCAGTACGTTTTTTTGAACGTGCCCGGATGACTCGCACCCAGGCAGTGACAGTAGTCTTGCTAGCGACCTTCACGCTACTTGTGATTCTGGGTGTAACGCTAGTACCGCTCTTGATCGAGCAAGCTACCCAGTTGCTTGAACGCATTCCTGCCTGGTTAGAGGCAAGCCGCAACAATCTACAATCTCTCGACAGTTGGGCAAAGGCACGCAACCTACCCCTAGATTTGCAGGGCATCACGGGACGCATTAGTGGTCAAATCGAAAGCCAGCTTCAGACGTTGGCGGCACAGGCACTTAGTTTTGCCCTCGGTACTGTCAGCGGTTTAATTGACGGCACGCTAGTGCTGGTGCTGGCGTTTTATATGCTGCTCTATGGCGATCGCCTCTGGAATGGTCTGATTCAGTTTCTTCCCCCCCACATCGGCATTCCGCTAGGCATCTCACTAAGACTCAACTTTCAGAATTTTTTCATCAGCCAACTGCTGCTAGCTGTTTTTATGACCGCAGTGTTGATCCCAATTTTTTTGGTGCTTAAGGTGCCCTTTGCACTCCTCTTTGCACTAGTGATTGGCATTGCCGAACTCATCCCCTTTATCGGTGCTACCTTAGGCATCGGTCTAGTCACCCTATTGCTGTTGCTGCAAGATGTGGGTTTAGCAGCCTGGGTTGGCGTTTCTGCCACAATTATGCAGCAAGTTCGTGATAACGTTCTCGCACCACGGATGATGGGCAGCTTCACCGGACTCAACCCGATCGTCATTCTGATTGCGCTTCTGGTAGGGCTTCAGGTGGCTGGCTTTTTGGGTGTGGTGGTCGCTGTGCCAATCGCAGGTACAATCAAAGGCACGCTAGACGCCATGTATGGCACCAAACAGACCGCAGGCGTGGCGACAGAAATCGTACCAAGGAATCTATAGAGTCGAGAGTAGGCTGCAACTTGAGCACTTAGCCAGAGGGGAGTAGGAAGCAGGGAGTAGGAATGGCTACTAACTTAGCGCCTCGCATTCCATCTGAAATCTCAAAACAATCGATCGACTGCAACATTTTGCCCCTGCCTCTGCTACAAATTTGAGTAGCCGATCGAGACGTAGCTGTTCAGAACAGCTATTCTCTAGGCAGAAGTAAGTGATCTGCAAGTGTAGGACGTTAATATGCGACAAATTAACTTTGTCATTATCTTCGTTATTTGTCTGGCTTTAGTGCTATTCGGCATTGAAAATACCGACCCAGCCGTGATTCGGATTGTTAAAGGGATTGAACTGCAAGCGCCGCTTTCCGTCGAACTGATCCTGGCAATGGGCATTGGGGCAGTGCTAGCTTGGGTTTTTAGCGTGTGGACTCAGCTTCAGCGGGCGCTCGACTCTAAGAAAGATGTGCGAGTTAAGGATGTTCGAATCCAGGAGCTTGAAGAAAACGTTGAACGCTACAAAGCGGAACTTGAAGAACAACAGCGGCTTTTGCCTGCCGCCGCACACTCTACTCAAGGAAACGAAGCGGAAGCCTACGCCCAGTAGAAGCTAACAGCTTTGAGTTTTGAGTTTAAGCTTCATCTTCATCACTCAAGACTCTGAACTTAGCGCTTATTACGTTGCCCTGCCTCTATCCCTCTGAGTTAGCATACAAAAAATGATTTCTGACCTGATTACGCCGCTGAGTCTTTGGAGCCTCTGGGTGCCCTTGCTCCTGCTTGCGTTTATTGTGCTGGCAGCTCTCTGGTTTGCTCGAATTCCTCTTCGGTAGGTGCCTGCATGACCCTTTCTCTTGCACAGGACGCGATCGCCTTTCTTATTGACCTGGCAGAACGGGGCGAAATTGATCCGTGGGATGTCAAAGTGATTGAGGTGATTGATCGCTTTCTCAGCACTCTGACACCCCTTAACAGCGGACGTGAACTGTATGAAGCAACCTTGTCTCAGTCGGGACAAGCGTTTTTGTATGCCTCTATGCTGGTGCTGCTTAAAGCAGATAGCCTCTCTCAGCCAGAGCCAGTGGCACCACAACCAGAGCCAGAGGAAGACGTAGACCTTGACGCAGATGGGTTAGTGGGTGGTGCCTTGCCAGCTAACCTGGAGCGCCAAATTCGTCGTCGTGCGGTTGCCCAGCCGCCTCAGCGACGGCGAGTCACGCTGAAAGAGCTGATTGACCAGCTACGCACGATCGCCACTGCTCTAGACGAGAAAACACCGCGTGTACGTCGTCCCCGACCCCAATCGCGCAATCAAGCGGTACGGGCGATCGCTCAACTTGCCCACCAGGAAAATTTGTCAGAGATGGCGGTAGCGCTGGAGCAGTTTTTTATAGACCAGTGGCAGACGATCGCGCAGGGCGAAAGCTGGCTCGATTTCGATTTACTTTTAGAGCTATGGTCTCAGGCAAGCGAGTATAAAGTCGGAATTCCCCATGATCCTCATGCAGGCAACGCGACGCACGATCGAGTTGGCATCTTTTGGGCACTGCTACTGCTGTCAGCGCAATCAAAAGTCGAACTGGCACAAGAGGAATTTTATCAGGATCTCAAAATTCAGCTTCTCTCTGAGCAAGCATTATCTGAATTGGCAGATTGGTCAGCGCGTGCGTCACCTGATTAAGTTTGTTAACATTGCGGTTGACACAAGCTTGATGGAACGGGAAACGCGCAATCGCTTTTGCTAGGTGGTATCCGCGCCTTCGTTATAAAACTTAACTATAGATGTGATGAAGTAGTTATCTAGTTTTAATAGGGCTTCACAAAGAGTCATTCTTTTACATTGACTCGTTCTGAAGATCGCCTAGCATCAGCACAGGGCTGCCTCTTCCGCCAGCTTATTCAAGCATTGGGCGTAATTAGCTAACATTTAGTGGCGAAGGTTTGGGGAGATGAACGATCTATGAAAGCTATGATTCTAGCAGCCGGTAAGGGAACGCGCGTCCGTCCCATTACCTACACCATTCCAAAACCGATGATTCCAATCTTGCAAAAACCCGTTATGGAGTTTTTGCTGGAACTGCTGCGGCAGCATGGATTCGATGAAATTATGGTTAACGTGAGCCATCTGGCAAGCGAAATTGAAAGCTACTTCCGTGATGGGCAGCACTTTGGCGTGCAGATTGCCTACTCCTTTGAGGGGCGTATTGTTGATGGCGAACTGGTTGGTGAGGCGATCGGCTCAGCAGGTGGCATGCGGCGCATTCAAGATTTCTCCCCGTTTTTTGACGATACGTTCGTCGTGTTGTGTGGTGATGCACTGATTGATCTTGACTTAACTGCTGCCGTAAAGTGGCACCGCGAAAAGGGTTCGATCGCCACGATCGTCATGAAGACGGTGCCCCAAGAAGAAGTCCCGAGCTACGGGGTGGTCGTGACGGATGATGAGGGTAGGGTCAAAGCGTTTCAAGAAAAACCTTCCGTTGAAGAAGCCCTTAGCAACTGCATCAACACAGGCATCTATATCTTTGAACCCGAAATTTTTGATTACATTCCTTCGGGCGTGGAATTTGACATTGGTGGAGAACTATTCCCCAAGCTGGTGGAAAAAGGTGCGCCCTTTTACGGTGTACCGATGGACTTTGAGTGGGTAGACATTGGCAAAACACCTGACTATTGGCGAGCGATCCGCAGCGTCTTGAATGGTGAAGTCAAGAATGTAGAGATTCCTGGTCGCCAGGTTGCACCGGGCATTTATACAGGCTTAAATGTGTCGGTCAACTGGGACAAAGTAGATATTCAGGGTCCCGTTTATATTGGCGGAATGACGCATATTGAGGACGGTGCCACTATTATTGGACCGACCATGATTGGTCCAAACTGCTGGATTTGCAGCGGGGCAACGGTCGATAACAGCGTTATTTTTGAATATGCCCGTCTGGGTCCTGGTGTGCGGCTGGTAGACAAGCTGGTATTTGGTCGCTACTGCGTTGATAAAACAGGTGCAACGATCGACGTACAGGCAGCCTCCCTCGACTGGCTGATTACGGATGCTCGTCAGGTGTTACCGTCTCATCCACCAGCGGAACGACAGGCGATCGCCGAACTCCTGAACACTGACGGCAAAATTATTGGTGTTTGAGCGATCGCGGTCGTTGAGTGCTGGGTAGCAAGAATGCTACACGAAGTTCTTTCTACCCAGCCTGTTGAGTTCTACCCAGCCTGTTTGTCAGCCAGTTGCTCTCTGAGTTGAGCTGGAGCGATCGCGCCATATTCGGTAATGATGGCGCTAATCAAGGCTGCTGGCGTGACATCAAACGCAGGATTATAGAACTCTGCACCTGCTGGACACAGAATCGTCTCGCCCACGGTATAGATTTCGCTAGGATTGCGTTCTTCAATCGGAATCTCGCTACCATCGGCAATCGCAAAGTCGATTGTGGATAACGGTGCTGCGACAAAGAAGGGAATGTTGTGCGCCTTTGCCACTAACGCGACGCTATAGGTGCCGATTTTGTTGGCAGCATCACCGTTTGCCGCAATACGATCGGCTCCCACGACGACCGCATCAATCATGCCTCGTTGCATACAATGGGCTGCCATATTGTCAGTAATCACCGTGACGGGAATACCTTCTTGAACGCATTCCCAGGCTGTCAGCTTCGCACCCTGCAAGCGTGGACGAGTTTCATCGGCATAGACTCGCTCTAAACGTCCATCACGCCATGCCGATCGCACTACACCAAGCGCTGTGCCATAGCCTGCGGTTGCCAGCGCACCTGCATTGCAATGAGTGAGAACGCGTAGTTTTTTCGGGTTGGTTGGCAGCGCTTTGAGCCCGTGATCGCCAATTTGGTGGCAGGTTTGTATGTCATCAGCATTGATTGCTTTGGCTGTGTCTAGCAGCGTTTGCTTTAAGTGATCCACTGAACCCAGGGTTTGCCGCGCTGTTTTAACCATGCGATCGATCGCCCAAAACAGGTTTACTGCGGTAGGACGAGTTGCCCGTAGCCGTTCTGCCACTGGCTCTAGTTGAGCTAGAAACTCACTACGATCGCTCGTTTGGATATCTCGCGCACCGAGATACACACCATAGGCAGCCGCTACGCCGATCGCTGGAGCGCCACGCACAATCATGGTTTCGATCGCCCGTGCCATATCCTCGTAGCGGTTAATCTCCACGACTGTATATTCATTTGGCAAGCGGGTTTGGTCGATCAACAACACGTGACCTTGCAGCGGGGTCGCTGGCGACTGTTCACGCCAAAGAACGGGATAGACCTGATTGTTACTGTTAGAAGACATAAAGATGAAGGACTTGGAGCCAAACGCAACGGTAATCTCTCAGTCATACTACTAAATGCCTGCATTCACCAGCAGTTGATTCAACTCAAATCGCTGCGATCGCCTATCTGGTTCCAATGCCTAGGAAGACATTACCACTACGCCTTTAGCAGTCTGCTTCGATCGAGTTGTTAGGTTGACTAGTAACCTTCTTAATAACTACCAGCATCACGGTTTAACCAATAGTTTTCCATAGCTTGCTTAATCAGAGGGTTTTAAGCGTCGCTAGATGCGAGTTTCCACCAAAGCAAGTTGCATTGATTATGCAGGCTGTTGCATTGCCATTGCAGGCGATCGCATGAACATGTGAACCAGTTAATGATCAATGGCAAGTGCTTCACTATTGATTGCTGTGGTTCCACTACTAGTTTTTGTTTGGCAGCGCTTGAATGTAACCAGCCAACTTGCCAAAGCGCGCCTTCAAGAACCGTATAAAAGCTAGACCAAGAAAGCAAACTTGTTGATTACGTTTAGTTATTGGGGTACAAGAAATGGATGACCGAGCAAATAGCCGACAAAATCGGCTAGTAACAGCACACCCAAAATAAAAAAAGCAACTTTCATAATTTTCTTTATCCAGCAACTCACGTGCAGATTGATCCGAGTGAGTAACGGCTGTGCTTGGTCATGTTTGAACAAGAAAATACTGAACAACGTGAGCGGTATGCCGACGTAAATAATGTTGTATAAGCCGAGCGCCGTAATGACAAGTAATGTGGGCGGCGCGGCTTTCGTCAACGCCGCAATAGCACCAAGATAGGGGGCGGCGGTTGAAAACTCCAAAAACGTCAGCCCGACACCAAGGCTAAATGTCGCCACTGGATTAATTTTTTTCGGTTTTCTCGTTAAACTGGTGTCCGCCTCTGTTTTCATCCTTACAGCAGCAATAAGTAAAGCGACGGCAGCAACAAACTGAATAGCGTAAGCCCACCAACTCGTCGTATATATGATTCGGTTGATGATAGCTGAGAGGGTAGCACCTAGACCGAAATAGACGAGCAAACCTAACGTCCAATTAGTAACAAAGACGGCAAAGATATAGCTTGCTGTTCGCTTCTTGGGTCGTTTCGTTGAAAGTAAGTACAGCGTCATTAAAATAATTGACGGATTTAAACTATCAACTACAGCCAGAATGAGAAATGAAAGAGTAAGTTGTATGCTCATGTTCCCACTTCAGTTAAGCAAGACTTAGCGAAGCTTCATCTAAATAGGTAGATTGACAGCAGGCACATTTACATTAGCCCTAGTCTGGGTAAATAGGCAGCAAAGTTCCGTATATCTTCCAAACTCTGTATAGCCTATGAGTAACTTGGTGTAATCGCGCTTCTCTCATAGGGTGCGTTGCTGTCAAGTAAACGCACCGTCAGCTTCCATATCGACTTGCATCCAGGTCAAAATTAATGATCACCTGCAATTGCAGGTTTTTGGTAGCTGGGCATGGAATTGTTTAAGCAACTCGTAGTGTAAGAATGCTCAATAGTAAGGTAGGTTTGCTTATCAGCGACGCACCTTACAAGATCGACGATCGCACTACACCTACAAAATCAGCGATCACTATCTTTATACGGTCAGTGTGCAAGTGGACTGTTAAACCTTAAATCTGTAGAAATGAGGCGATCGCTTGCATATCCTTCTCAAGGGTCTTGTTGACCATAATGTATCCTACAGGGCGATGGTATTCACGCTCTTTCTTTCCCCAAAATGCTTGAGCAATACAAACGTTTTGACCAGATTGCAGAGTCAGAATGATGCAATCATTCATTCCTATTCTGTCAAGAGTAATTGACTTAATGCTTGACACAGGAAATTCAGTGACTTTGCTCGTAAACATTTTTTGCTGTATGACTGTAACCCAATCCTTTGTTTTGTCAAAGTCACACTTATAGGTTCGCTCATTATCTAAACGGCTGCAAGCAACAATCAGCAGCACCATCGCAAACACAAACCAGCCCCCATTACTAATGAGGTTATCTAATGACCAACTTACTGACCGGATGCCGAGCGATGGTTGATTTGGGTCTTTGATAAATCTTTGAATTTTAGCGATCGCCTTTTCCCTAGAGGACGCATAGCTAATGAATCGAATCTCACCGATTTGTGTTTGGACGATCACTACAAATTTGTTATGAACACAGTCTGCACCGCTTACACGACTATAGCCACAGATGCCTTCACTTCTAGCTCCTTGTAGAACGATCGGTTGTTCAAGAAGTTGCCACTTGCCAAATATACGCTGTATGAGTTTGCATTGAGTGAGAGCGCCATTCCGTTGGCAACTGATTTCTGGCACCGAACTGGCAAGTAAAGCTGGTCCAACAGCAAGAAGTAAACAACAGACAGCCGCTAGACGCTCCCCTGGTTGATTGTGGCGCGTGACTAAGCGAGTTGAGGTTTGCCTTAAAATTCTCATATCCAGCGTCACTCTACTGCTTAACAGGATGCCCAATTTAGTGGCGGTTTAGCTCCCTATTAAACATACTCCATCCGTTTATCTACCCTGATTAGAGTATTTATTAACCCGGCAATGATTGTTCCGACATCAATCTGTGTTTCGACTATGCGCCCTTTTGCTTGAGCTTAGATCGAACGCTCACGCCGAAGTCTCAACACTCTCTATCTCTGTGGGTTGTTTACTTTGCAGCAAAATATCCTACAAGATCGGCGATCGCACTTGAGTAATGAAGTAAGTACCACCTGCAATTGCACGTCTTTGGTAGTTAGGCATTTAGCGTTTTGTATACTAGGCTATGGCTTACCCCCCAAGAAGAAGTATATGTTGTCTAAAGTAAGAATAATTTTGAGAGCAAACTCCCGATTATACACATCATCTTGAGCTACACCATGTGCTACTGAGTGTCTACTTTCAGGTATCTTCCCTGCTTGAACATCAAAACTTTTAAAAATATAGCCACTCAGATAATCCAGAAACTTGTCTGGAAAACATAGAGAGCCTAAACTACTAAACTTATTCTTTCCTTTGTTCGTAATATATTCTTTTAGTTCTTTTATAGAGCTTGGGTTCTTCCCATAATCTGTATAGTAGGAAACCCGAATAATTCCTTCTAATTCAGTTGAGAGATTCTTAACTGAGTTGATATATCCCTCTTCAGTATTCGCTAAATAGCTGTTAACTCCTGCTTGTAGAATCTTCTTCTTAGAATTAAACAAGGGGTTTCCCCACCAACGAGAGGTAATATCTGTTAATCTTTCCTCATCAAAAGATGATATTAGTCTTTCCATAATTGATGGATGTTCCTCTCCTTCCTCATAATAAGTTCGCAAGTCCTCCATGCTTTCACCAATCAAAGTGACGAAAGGGAACCAGCCATCTTCTAAAATTCGGGTAAAATTGCTGCTTTTCTCTAGAAATAGGTACTCACTCAAGTAAGCAAGCTTACGATAATAGACACCCATTTCTTCTAAAACTGACTCTGATTTCAGCGTACCGCTGAGATCAAAAAATAATCCAAAGGTCCAATTTTGCCGAAATAGCCATATGACTCTGTCTCCGTCTTGAGGATTCAGATCAATGACCACATCTTTGAAAAAGACTGAAGTAATGTCTACTATATCTTTTTTGAATACAGCATGATGTGCCTTTAAATCCCTTTTTGCAACTACTTGAAAGCCAAAGGGGAAATCATAATAGATATAACCTTTGTTATCTGGTTTTATAATCACCAGCAATGAGTTTAAGGATGCACCGGGATCGAATGGCACAATTAGAGATAAGAAATTTTTTGCAATTAAGAGGAAGTCTTTTTCTAATGAAGTTATAAAAGTCTTTTGCACAACTATTGCCGTTTCTCCATCAGCAACCGTCTCTGCACAAAAACCAGCAAGTTGAAAATCCTCAATGATCTCAGGCTTGTAAAGCTCCTCTACCCTCATATTTTCTTTCGTTTGAGAAGTAATAGTTTGCCATATCCTAGCTGAGATTCTAAAATATTGTCATAACCGATGGTCAGCAGTCTAACTCTTGATTAAACAGACCCTATGTGTCTATCTACCCTAAATGAGGGATATAGATAGACAGTTGCAACCTATTTAACCTCAATTGGGTGTTTAGACTGATACTTAGCTGCCTAAAATCCATTTAGGTACATTTAGACTGGGACTTGTGTGCATATTAGTTTTGCACAAGAGAAAAGGCTGAGAACTTCAGACTATCTTCTAGTTGGGTGAGGCTATTACACCTCTCATACTCCTTTCATAGCTACAAGCTCGATCGCACCTTTCGCAACAAAACCGAGCGATCGCAAAACTCAATCTCTTCAAGCTTTAACGCTAGATCTGGCTCATCAACCACAAATGCTTGCAACACGTACCCATTTCTTGATTTTCGATAAGTGTTCAAGGTTTTAAGCTTCAGCTTTATTGAATATCTATAAGTTTTGCTTAATTCAAGTTAGCGTTGCTTGATTTCAGGTTTGTCTTTCTTGCATTTTGTTCAGGTTTCTCGATATTGGGTATGCATTTGTTGATTGCAACTATAAAAAAGTGGCTAATCAATGAATTTACGGATGCATTGCACCTGAAGCAGACAAAAATCCGTAGTTTTTCTGGCGATGACTCTCTTGACTGGCAGCCATCTTGGCATTATCCATTTCATTCTTAAAGAGGTTCATCTATGGCACGTCTAAAGCGCAGTTCAGCCAGTGTTGATAAAGCCGAGCGTCGCATTGCAGGCTTAAAATCCATTAATCCAGCGCTTGATTTAGGTAAAGGGCTAACCGTTGAAGCCTTCACAGAATTGATTGAAACCACTCGTCGACGGGTTGCTGCTTACAACACAACGCTTTCTTTACTGGATGCCGATCGTGCCGCTATGTTAGAAGCCGAAAAGACCTTGATGGCACTCTCCGAAAAGATGTTGCTGGGTGTTGCCTTTGAGTATGGCAAAGATAGTTCTGAGTATGAAATGGCGGGTGGTGTTCGCAAAAGTCAGCGGAAACGACCCATTCGTAGAATCAGCGAAAAAGCGGCTGTCTAAGTCGATCGCCTGCACGATGAGAAAACCGCGATCGCACTTCAATCTCTACGATCCATCGAAACGGTTGAGCTTGGCGATCGCAGCAAAACGCCTCCCTGCCAACTGGTTACGGTATAGTAATGGCGCTGTTTGAGAGTAGTTGAGGGCACCATTGACACTGCACAAACCGATTCAAAATGCTGACGTCGACCCGCACGATCGACAAGGGTTTGCTCACTTCATGCTGAAGGAAATCTACGAGCAGCCAGACGTAGTACGTCAATGTTTGGCTGCATACCTCAAGCCTGGTTGGGATAGCGATCAAGATGCATCCTTATCCTCCAACCCCTTTAATCTGGCGTTACCAGATGAGTTATTCGCTACTGTGTCAGAGATTCAGCTTGTGGCGTGTGGCACCAGTCGTCATGCCAGCCTGGTCGCGCAGTACTGGTTTGAGCAACTTGCAGGCATTCCCACCAGAGTTCGATCGGCATCCGAATTTGTCTCCGCACCGTTTCCGTTAGCTAGAAACACGCTGACGATCGCAGTCACGCAATCTGGCGAAACGGCAGATACATTAGCGGCGATCGCGGCGGCAAAGCGGCGATCGTCGCCAGCAGAAAGCTCGTTGCAATCCTGGTTGCTAGGCATCACCAACCAGTCAGAAAGTTCGTTGACAAAAGCGGTTGATTACACCCTGCCAACCTTAGCAGGTACAGAGGTCGGGGTTGCTGCCACCAAGACCTTTATGGCTCAACTGGTTGTGTTTTGCTGTTTAGCGTTGGAGTTTGCCTTTCGTCGTCAAGCTCTCTCACCGCAACAGTTAGCGCCCACGATCGCCGCTTTGCGATCGCTGCCCGACCAGATCGAAACAACGCTTCAGCACCAGCACGAACCCATTCAGACCATTGCCCAAACCTTTGCAAACGTCAAAGACTGCATCGTTTTGGGTCGCGGCATTAATCATGCGATCGCGCTGGAAGGCGCACTCAAACTCAAAGAAACGACCTACATCCATGCTGAAGGGTATGCAGGCGGCGAATTTATGCACGGACCAATCGCGCTGCTGGATGCAACAGTGCCAGTGATTGCGATCGCGCCTGCTGGCAGCGTTTATGACTCAATGCTTGCCAACACGGAGAAGGCAAAAGCAAACGGCGCACCCTTAATTGGCATTACGACTGTCACCGAGCCAGCCGATCGCACCGTGTTTGCTCATCCACTGACCGTACCTGCGATCGACGAACTGTTGTCTCCCTTTCTTACCGTGGTGCCGCTGCAATTGCTGGCATACACGATCGCGGTACAACGTGGCTTGGATGTCGATCGACCAAGAAATATCACAAAAACGCTCACCCGTTGAGTGAGCGCGATCGAGTTCTCTGGGCTGATGTTTGCCCACCAGAAATTCGTCACAATAGCTGAAGTTGCCTGAGTCATGGACAGCTAAGACGAACGTAAGGAGAGGACGACGCGCTTGGATACCTTCATCAGTTTGCTGCTAGGCGTGAGCTTGAGTGCTGCCTGTGGATTCAGGGTTTTTGTACCGTTGCTAGTCGTCAGTGCAGCCGCGATCGTCGGGCATTTAGACTTACCCTCAAATGTGGCATGGGTTGGCACCGATCATGCACTGATTGCGTTTGCAGTTGCCAGTAGTCTAGAAATTGCTGGTTACTACATTCCCTGGTTCGATCATTTACTCGATACCGTTGCCACACCCTTAGCCATTGTTGCGGGCACTGTCGTCACGGCTGCAACAGCGCCAGATATGAGTCCGCTAGCGCAATGGACGCTAGCCGCGATCGCTGGTGGCGGTGCTGCCGGGCTCACAAAAGGCGTGCTCAACCTCTTACGCATCGGCTCGACCGCTACATCCGGTGGCTTGACGAATCCCATTCTTGCAACGCTAGAACTACTTGTCGCCCTTGGCTTGTCAGCACTGGCGATCGCCCTTCCTGTAGTGGCTGGCGTTGTTGTCCTTGGGGTACTGCCGTTTGTTACCTATCGGCTCTGGCGTTTTCTCTTCAAACGTCAGCCTCAACCCCGCACGATCGACGAAGCAGTGCCCTAAGGATCGTCCAGGTTGAGAGGCGTAGTACGCTCTGCTGAAGCAGCTTGCGCCACCGCTTGCATCGTAGCAAGGGGCACTTGATAGAAATACTGGCGACGGAACTGTTCTTCCTTCACCGCGATCGCAAATTGCTCCACAGCTGCCGTTAATGCAGTATCGGTGCTGAAGTGCGACGGCTGCTCCTGCCAGGAAACGTAAAACGCATTGTCGCTAAAACGCAGCGTAAACCCCAGCAGTTCCAGCGTTTGAAAGCCGAGCTTGAGGGCGCGATCGCCAATGCCCAGCTTCTCTAAGAGCTGGATGCGAGTAGCAGATTGCCCAGTGCGGCTAAGGTATTTGGCAATGCCAACCAGTTGTTGCCAGAGCATCTGTGGTTCTGTTTGCGGTGGTGCAGCGTAGGCGATCGCCAGCGATCGTTGTTCCTGTTTGGCGCGACGAAACCAGACCTGCAACTCCGCCCAGCTTGTAGGGCATTGGGAGAGGATGAGGGGAGGAGAGAGGGGAGAGGCGTGAGTAGGCACACTGTTCAAACCCCGCCAATCCAGTAGCCATCCATCACTAGCAGCACTAGAAGCGGTTAGTGCGGTTGACTCACAGGGACGCACGGCAATGAGACGGATTTCGTAACGCTTTTGGTAAGTATTGAAATCAAGTTCGACGATCGCGTCACACCTGCCTCTGGGCACCTCATCCTGGTAATGCTCCCACCAAAGACCCGGAAAGCCGTGCTGAGTCGAGTCATCCCGAAGCTCAAATTCAGTTTTGATGTAGCGAACTTTCCCACCCTTCCAGTCTTTAATATTTTGATTTCGCACCTGCTCAAACCAGCAGTTTTGAATCAATAGTTTGGGCGCTGGGTTGCCCATCCCACAGGGTTCCAATAGCTTTAATGCTTGAAAAAGCTCCTTGCCTAAGGCGGCGATCGTCAGTGCCAAATCAGCCTGAAGTGATGGACGCGCCATCTCAGCCATTTGCCGCGCCTGTTGATTGAGCGCCTCTGTAAAAAGCGGAATGTTTTCCACGGGCAAACTTAAACCTGCTGCATACGGGTGCCCACCAAACCGATGCAGCAGATGCGCTTGGTCTTGCACCAATTGATAAAGGTCAATATTGTTAACTGAACGCGCAGAGCCACGAGCGAGAGGAGAGGATGAAGGATGAGGGATAAAGGATGAAGGATGAAGGGTTGAGTTCTGCTGTTGACGGCTAACGGCTGACGGCTCAACTGCCTCCTGCCCTCTGCCTTCTGCCTCCTGCCTTCTGCCTTCTGCCTCCTGCCTTCCGCCTCCTGCCTCCTGCCTTTCTTCCAATTCCGTATTCAACAAAATTGTGGGTCGTCCATACTCCTGAGCAATTTGACCAGCAACTAAACCCAAAACACCAAGCTGCCACTGGTCGTCTGCCAACACAATGACGCGAGTGGTTGAGAGATCAAGTTGGGCAAGTCGGGCTTTGACGTGCTGAATGACTTCTTTTTGCAGTGCTTTACGGCGTGTGTTAGCGAGTTCTGTGGCTTCTGCCAAATGATTGCAGAGCCTAGCATCCTGGCTGGTCAGAAGTTCGACGCAGAAGTGGGCATCACCTTGAATGCGGCTCACTGCGTTAATCCGAGGTCCCAGACCAAAGGAAATATCAGTAGGTCGATCGCCGCTACGTTTGCACAATGCCAACAATCTAGACAGCCCCGGCCGCGTTGCAGTTGCTGGATTAGACTGCTTTTGCAGTTGCTCAATGCCGCGCTGTGCGAGATAGCGACAGTCGCCTTTCAGTTCAACTAAATCGGCAATGAGACCGATCGCCACTAGGTCGAGCAATGATTCCAACGGCTTTTGTGGGATGTCGGGCAGCGTTTCGTAAAGTGCCTCTACGAGTTTGTAAGCTACTGCCACACCGGATAGAGTTGCCAACGGGTGATCCGTCGGTAAGTGACGAGGATTGACGATCGCCGTAACGGGCGGTCGCATAGCCGACAGCGTGTGGTGATCGGTCACAATCACATCCATTCCCAGGCTGCGAGCATATTCGATCTCCGTCAGATTGGTGCTGCCCGTATCGCAAGTGACGATGAGACGGCAGTGCTTCGCATAGAGCGTGTCAATGCCCTGCTGCGACAAGCCATGCGATTCAGTCAAGCGATTGGGAATGTAGTAAAACAGCGTTTGCTGCTGCGAAAAAAACTGCCCCAACCCATCCCACAGCACCGCCGTTGCAGTAACGCCATCCGCATCGAAGTCACCCCAGATGGCGATCGGTTCCTGGTGGAGACGCGCCTGCTGCAACCGTTCCACTGCCCACTGCATCTCTTGCCCAAAGTCGAACGGGCTAGCAGGCTGATAGCAATCTGGGTTGAGAAAACCTGCCAAGCGATCGGGGTCTTGAATGCCACGTTGCCACAATAGTTGAGCCACATACGGCGCAGCCACATTGGATGCAGACAGGTTCGCAGCTTGATTGACTGCCTGCACAAACCAGTCCGGTAGCGGCGCGATCGATTGAACTTGCCATGCAGCAGAATCCGTCATGAACTCCTACCAGTAAGCGATAGCGATACCCTTGTACCATCTTATCTGGCAATCCTCGTTGAGCAGACTGACATCACCTGAACTCGCGTCTGCTGGCTCTTTAACTCTTTAGGAGCTTACTGAGCAAGAATATACTGCTTGTAGGGGACAGGTTTTGCCAGAAGCTTTGCTCATAGCCGATCACGTTGGTGTCAAACCTGCCCCTACGGGTCTTTTGTTGGTTAGAAATCGATTTAACGCAGTTTCGCGATCGCGACCCGCTCTACCAGAACCCGATTGGTCAGCAAATCTTGCACCGTGGCGACAAGCGATCGTTGCTCATTCACTTCAAACTGTACGGTGACACGATCAACCCCAACTTGCCCCGGTGGGTTGAGCCGCGCAATGCAAACGGCTTCATGCTGGCTTTCAAGCGAACGATAGGTTTCTCGTTGTAGCAAGGGGGTGCTGGTCATTCGACCCTGGGCATCGTAAGTCATCTCTGACTGGGCGATCGTGGCAACTTCGCCAATATCTAGCCGAATTTCCGTTTGTCCATGACTGGCAACTTGTAGCGTCAACGGCTCTAACCGCTGGCAGGGGTAGCGGCTGCCCTGCTTAAAAAGAGGCACATACGTATGGGTGCCAGCAGAGGGTTCCCAAAGACGAATGGCATACGTGTGGTGTAAATAGTCGTCAAGGCGCGCTAGTTGGCTGACCGCAAGCGCCCCATGGGCGATCGCCTCAAACGGTCGATCGAACCGGACACGCTGCCGCCCAAAGTAAGACAACACAAGCTGCTGCACAGCAGGAATCAGGCAACTGCCGCCGACAAGCAAAACCTGTTCAATCTCCGCTTTGCGAATGCCATTGGCGATCGCGATCGCCAGTACTGCATCCAACGCCTGCCGTACTTGTTCTAAAAGCTGCCGCGCTTCCAGAATGGACTCGAAGCGATCGCGCTTCAGCTCCATGTCGTAAGACATAAACGTCTCTTCATCCAACCAGCTTTCTTTCGCAGACTCCACGCTGGATAAACGAATCTTGAGCCGTTCCGCCAATGACAGCAAATTTTGCCAGCCGACAGCACCGACAGCACTACGCGAAGAACCAATTTGGTGCAGATAATCCTCCACAATCCAGAGATCAATATCTTCACCACCGAGGTAAGCATCAGACTTTGCCAGGATTTCGGCACATTGCACTGGCACCGCATCCGTTGCCCTCTGCGTTGGAGTGACAATCGTTCGTACCAGGCTGAGATCAAGCGTACCGCCGCCAAAGTCAACCACTAACACCAACGCACCAGGATGCTGTACGGCATACCCTAACGCTGCTGCCGTCGCTTCATCAACTAACTGTACGTCTGGAATATCTAGCCGCTTTGCTAGATCGCGAAACCAGCCGAGATAACGCTCAAACGCACCGATCGGCACCGTAAAGATTGCCTGAGTCGGTTGAATTTGCTGCTGTTGAAGCTGTTGCCAGATAACCTGCAAAAATTTCTCTGACACGAACTCCGCGCTGTATGACTGTCCATCCAACTGACGCGCTGGCGGCTGAAAATCAGCAACCAATTCACGCTTGAACGCTTTGAATAAACGCTCTGGTTGCGACAGACCTAACCGCTGCGATCGCACCTGCTCTCCCAGTAGCAGCGTTGCTGCATCTTTGACAAACACCAGCGTCGGCACCACCGGAACGTCCTGCACATCCCCTGCTGGCGTGGTCAGCTTGAACAACCGCGAAAGACCCGGAAACCTGAGCGTTTTCGGTGCCTGTGTATCTGGCTCCCAAAGGCTGACCACCGTATTGCTAGTGCCAAAGTCGATCGCGATCGCGGTCATGGAGGAGTGGTTAGTTGTTAGTTTTTGGTTGTTAGAAGGGAATCAGATTGGGGAGCTAGAAATAGCGTTAGACAGACAAGCAACTCAAAACTCATAACTCATAACTTATACCTTTCTCTCCGCTCCTCCTGGCAACGTTCGGCTGACCTTCGCAGGGCTGAGGATGCGATCGCCCTGGGTATAGCCAACAAAGCGAACATAGACTGGCTCACCCGTAGTCATATCCTCCACATCGGGTTGGTGCAGTTGCGGATTAAACGACACTTGCTCCCAGGCAGAGCCGATCGATTCGACGTGCCAGGTTTGCAGCAGGTTTTCTAAGGGCGTAAACAGCGCGTTGAAGTTGCGGGCAGGCAAATCGGGCTTGCTCTCTGCCATCTTGCGGGCGCTGGGGTAATGGGTCAGTAGGGGTTGCAGTTGAGCAAAGGTATTGTCCTGGAAGTCTACATTAAGCTGCGTTTTTTGGTGCTGAAGTTCGGCGCGTAACCGTTGGCACTGTTGTTGCAGCGCAACGATTTCGGCATTGGCGATCGAGTTCACATCAGATGTTGCGGTCGGCGGTGTTGCTAACGTTTTCGTGCCCGCGCCAACCAGACTCAGCGTAAAGCAAATGGTGACGAGGGTCAGCACAACGCCAAACCAAAACAGCTCGGGATCATTAGTCATTGACTTGGCTCACTTGCTCTAATGTTGCTCATGCTGCTGTAGTGACTGGGTAAGGTCTACAGCTAAGGTTTCCTCGCTCTCGTTATAGCTCGGCAGTAGCTCACGCGACTCGACCGTACCCAGCGCTTGCTCGATCGCTGCTGTTGCCTCCATACAACTGGTTCCCGATGCATTCAATACTGTTTCGACAATTTTGCCGTCTTTGCCAATGCGGTACTCGATTTTCTGATACTCAGTCATGCTTCCTTGACTCCCTTTGCCGTTGTTTTTTACCTTCTCACCCCTTCCATTGTGATTAAGCGCTCGTGTGATGGCAACTGTGACCATGCAGCGCTAAAACAGAAAACTAATTACACAAAGAAAAATAACCCGAACGGGTACCATCAATACTTTGCCTCATCACTTAGGCTGTCTCCTAGTTAGGTGAAAACTTTTTAAGAGGAAGCTTATGCCATCACCACAACACGGCTTTAGTGTTCGCAACGGAGACAACACACCTCAGGGCGCTTTTGCCAAGACGGGCAAATTCGGCAGAATGTTTCCGGAGCTGCCAGCGTTTACACCACCGATCGACAGCCTGGTAGTACTGGGCAATGCCATGATCGACGATCGCACTGACCCATCCGAGCCACTGAGAGACCATCCCGATGGCGATAATCGCAATGTGCCTGCTGGCTTTACATACTTGGGGCAGTTTGTTGATCATGACCTGACCTTTGACCCCACATCGTTGAAAGAGAAGCAAGTCGATCCTCAAGCCGTTGTCAACTTCCGCACACCTGCACTCGATCTGGATAGCGTGTATGGCTCTGGTCCTGATGATCAGCCATACCTGTTTCAGCTTAAGGACAAAGAGAAGTTCCTCATTGGCAAGAACGAGGAGAGCAGCGATGCCAACGGCGTAATCGTCGTTAAGGGTGATCACGATCTGCCTCGTGCCCCCAGCACAGTCGCGTTATTGGGTGATCCTCGCAATGACGAGAACTTGCTGGTGGCGCAAACTCACCTGGCGATCCTGAAGTTCCACAACAAGATTGTTGATGGACTTAGAGACGGCTCGATTCCACGCAAAGCTGAGATCAGCAAGACGGTCTTTGAAGAAGCCAGACAGCTAGTGGTGTGGCACTATCAATGGATTGTGGTGTTTGACTTCCTCGATCGCATTCTTGACTCCAATCAGGTCAACAAAGTGCTGAGTGAGGGTCGCAAGTTTTATAAGTTCAACACCTTTCCGTTTATCCCAGTAGAGTTCTCGGTGGCAGCGTACCGCTTGGGTCACAGCATGATCCGCAGTTCCTACGACTACAACCGCGTCTTTACCTTCAAGGATATTGCTCCCGATAGCTTCACCCCAGCAACACTGGGTCTGCTGTTTAACTTTACGGGCAAATCTAGACGCATGCCGCCTGATGGTCCAGGGCTAGAAGCGCTCTTGCCCACTAACTGGATTATTGATTGGAGACGCTTCTTTGAGATTGACCCAGCCGTGCCAGTGAACCACTCTCGCAAGCTTGATCCCTTCCTTGTCAATCCGCTGAAGGACATCCCCAATATCCCGGATGTACCGAATATGCAGAAACCGACATCGCTGGCGGTGCGAAATCTGCTGCGGGGACGCAGTATGGGGCTACCCTCTGGTCAAAGTGTGGCACGCTTTATGAAGCTCAAACCCTTGAGTTCAAGCGAGATTGCGTCAGGTTCTGATGGTGCTGTTGCAAAGCAGTTTTGCTTTGATAAGGAAACACCGCTCTGGTACTACATCCTTAAAGAAGCGCACGTGCAGCAAAAGGGCTTACGCCTGGGTGAAGTGGGTAGCCGCATTGTGGCAGAGGTCTTCTTGGGTCTCTTGGAGGGCGATAGCGATTCCTTCTTTGTGCGGAATCGCAACTGGAAACCTACATTGCCTGCTAAAGTGCCAGGGACGTTTACCTTCGCAGACCTGATCTGTTTTACGAAGGACATTAGCCCGATCGACGGTCTCGAAGCCCCGGTTCCTCCTCCCGCAGGCTAACGTCACGATCGCCCTAGCGCTGGCGTTCTCCAATGACCGCGAAGCGGGCTAGAGTTACCTTTAGTCCGTTTTGCGCTTTTAGATGCAGTAGAGCGATCGTCTGAGGCGCAGCCGTAACGCATTAATCGATGAGCCGAGCTATCTCTGGAATGAGTCGGGCTATCTCTGGGATAAGTCGAGCTATCTTTAAGACAAGACGAGCTATCTCTGCGATGAGTCAAGCTACCTCTGAGCTGAGTCGAGCTACCTCTGAGCTGAATCGAGCTAGCTTCAGAGTAGCTTGAGCAATGTCTGAACCAGGTTGAGTGAGTTTTAAGCTAAGTCGGGCGATCGTTGCTATGAGTCGAGCTATATATTCGATCAGTCAGACTATCTTTGATCTGGGTTGAGCTTGTTTTAAGCTCGGTTAGCTTATGGGTGAGATAGCTTGAGCTGTGCTTGGCTCAGGTTTAGCGCGTCTGTTGCCCATTGCTTTGAATCTTTCACCAAGTTGATCAGCAACACTCTTTAAGCCGGGTGCGTGTTTGGCAGCAGTTTTCACATAGTCATACACCAGCAGACTGCTTGCCATTGATTCGCTGCCGACTGCCATCAGGGTGTCGTCTACCTTTTCAGATAATTGCTCTAGCAGGTTGAGCACTTCCGTGAGCGCGATCGTCAACTGATAATCGCGACTAAATTCGGCAACGTTAAAGCTGGCAGGCACAACGTCAGCGTTGTTTTGGGTCACGTTCAAACTATTGCTGACGAAGGCTAAACTCTTGTCGCCCATTTTGACCCGCTTGCGGCGTTCGTCGGGTGTCAGGCTAATCAAGAACGGCATATTGGCATCGAGTAAAGCGATCGCAGCTTTGATTTCATGCAATTTCTCTGGTGAAATCGACGCGCTAATATTTTCGTAAGGCATGAGAAGATCTCCAAGTAGTAAATGCGGCGGGACGAATGGTATTTGCAGCACCGATCGCCCACTCAACCTGTCCCCTTAGAATTCCCGCCAACGAAAATTTAGAACAGGGCTACGTCAATGTGCATTTACTCATTGGAGTCTGCGAACAGATCGGTCAGATTACGATAGCCGCTGACGACTCGAAGAATGTCTACCCCTGCTTGAGAGACGATGTAGAAAATTAGGTAGTTATCTATCGACAAACTCCGCAACCCTGGTAAGATTTCGTCGCGCTGTCGCCCAAGATTAGGAAACTGAGTAATTTTAGAGAATTTGGCATTGAGTTTGGCAAGAAAGCGATCGCCCTGCTCTAACCCAGACTGATTGGCAATATAATCTGCGATTTCCTCAATATCCTGAATTGCAGGCTGAGTCAGACGAAACTGCGGAGTCATGATTCAGAAGAAGCGTGGCGCGAGTGTAGGTTAGTGCGGATTTGCTGCATCGCCGTTGCACCATCAACTACTTCACCCCGTTGAGCCGCTTCCCAACCAAGCAACGCATCTTGTTGCAGGTCTTGCAGTCGCCCTTGATAAGGATCTTCCTGTTGCTCAAGCAGTTGCACACCTGCCAGAATGACATCGATCGCAGTTTGATATTTACCACTGTCGATCTGGCGCTGTACTAACTGCTCTAGTTCGGGTGACAGAGTGATTTGCATAGGGCATTCCAGACAATAGCGATGTACTCAATTGTAGACAATGGCTCGATCGGGAGGGTGCAGCGATCGCCAACAGTAGTTGAGACACGCAATCGCTGAGCCGTATGAAATAGAGTGAAATACCTCGACTAACCTTGCAAACTACCCTCTGCCAAAAAGTCTTAAGACTTGTTTAAAGAAGCCGCCTAAGACGGGTAACTGCTCAAGCACCAGGGTAACCAGTTCTCCAAACGTTTTCTCGGAGAGGCGATCGTCTGAGCGAAGTTGAAAGACACCAATCAAGACAAATGCCAGCAGTGTAGCGATCAGAATAACAATCAGCGTGGGCAGCGGTAAATCTCTTGAAAAGAAAGCAATCACACAAAAGACCACTTCAAAAACCAACACGTAGAACATGCCGTTGCGAAAGGCTGAGGGGAGAGTGACCTTTGGCTCTGAGGGAGAAGGTTCTTGTGGCTGTGGTGGCTCATTCACGGTTATATCTCCTTGCGTGATTTCACTCTGATGTGGTTGATAGATAAGTGTGCCGATCGTAGAGCCAGCGAAGGCTCCATCTCCACTTTGGCGCTGTTCGTCTTTTCGTTGCTCTTCCCTAACAGCTGCCTCAAAGTCTAGAGCATCGTCGATTAGTCTGCGAACATCAACCAGTTCGTAAGGTTTTTTCTGACATTGAATAGGGTTTCTGTCTTGCAAAAACTGCAAGAGCCTTTCCATTGGGTAGGCGTGAGGCTCTTGGCTGCCCTTGCAGATGGTGCAGTTGCAGGGAACGAGCTTGTCGTACTTGAGCCGTTTATAAGAGGCGTGGATTTTGTCGAATTCGTGGTCAATGACGGAGAGCCAGCCCTTTTTGTCGTTTCCAGAAACGCGAACGGTGATTTCGCCGCGATGGTAATACTCAATGACTTCGGCTCTGGCTCTGTTGTTACTCAACACAACACCCGTTTTCCAGACTAGAGTTTGTTGCTCGATTGATTGGTGCATCTCCACAATGAGGCGAGTGAGGATGCCTTTGGGCATGAAGTCGTACTTGTACCGCAGGATCAGGTTATCGCAGGTGTCCCAATTATAAGAGGGCTGCTCAATGTCGAGTAGTTGTGGCGAAATGTAGTGGTGGGGCTGGTCGCGAATTTCGTAGCAGAGCTTGAAGCGCATCATGAGGTGCAAGAGTTCACCACACATGTCAGCATACTTAGCATCGCTCCAAATCTCAGTCAGGTCGTCGCGGGTAAACCTGCCGTAATTAGCTTTAACCTTTTTGGTGTCGAGCACCTTATAGACAGCGGTGGTGCCCCATTCGGGTTTGAGGATGATGGTTTTCTTCAGCAGGTCATCCTCTTGAAAGTGGAGACAGACACCTAAATCATGCAGGTAGTGACTGAGTTGCAGCATATTGGGTCGATCAGTATAGCCATTTTGTTGGCAGAGCTGAAAGTAGTCTTCGATACTGATGTAGTTATTGGTTTGAGCAGCGGCTTCTAGGGCAGCACGAACCTCTTTCCATTTCTTGGGTAAGGGAGTGCCGATGTGGGGCAATTGTGAGAGATAGCGTTGAACAGCATCCTTAATTTCTGGCAAGCCTCGGTTGGTTTGCAGATTAGTCGCCAGTGTTTTTTCCAGGTTGGTAAACTCTCCCCGCAGTTGGCGCTCGTTGATGGGGCATTGGCGGTCTTGCTTCTCATTTTTGATAATGATGACGGGGCTGTTGTCGCTGAGTAGCTCCACCACATTGAGCCAGTAATAAAAATCGGTGTTTTCTTGGCGGTCGTCGGCGACTAGAGCATAAAGAGAACGTTTGGTAAGGAAAAACTGATGGGTGGCATGGTAGATCTCTTGACCGCCAAAATCCCAAATGTTGACGCGAAACTCCTGCCCGTTAGGAAGTGGAAAACTCCAACGAATGACCTCAATGCCCTCCGTAGACTTTTCCTTTGAGTCGAGGTCATAGTCTTTATCCTCAAGCTTCTTTGCCAGAGAGGTTTTTCCGGCTCCGCCTTCCCCCACAATTAAGAGCTTCGCCTCATACAGCGGCTCTGTCTCAGCCAGGTCTTGCACCTGAAAGTAGAAATTGAGAATTGCCTTCAGATCGCCTGGGTCTTTGTAGGGTTCCTTTGATCCTAAAATTTCAGGCGGAATGGGCACCGGATTACCCCGTAAATCCAGCGTTTTGAGGGATACCATCTGCCTAATGAACTCTGGCAGCGTGCTCAACCCATTGCTGCTGAGGTTGAGGGTTTGCAGGTTGGTCAGTTGCCCAAGGGACTCTGGCAGCGTGCTCAACCCATTGCTGCTGAGGTTAAGGGTTTGCAGGTTGGTCAGTTGCCCAAGGGACTCAGGTAGCGTGCTTAGCTTATTGCTGCTGAGGTCAAGGGTTTGCAGGTTCGTTAACTGCCCGATGACCACTGGCAGCCTGCTTAACTTATTGTTGCCAAGGTAGAGGGATTGCAGGTTCGTTAACTGCCCGATGCTCTCTGGCAGTGTGATCAGCCCATTGTCGTAGAGGTAGAGAGTTTGCAGGTTCGTTAACTGCCCGATGACCACTGGCAGCCTGCTTAGCTGATTGCCGCTGAGATGGAGGAATTGCAGGTTTGTTAACTGCCCAATGACCGCTGGCAGTGTGCTTAGTAAATTGTCAAAGAGGTAGAGGGTTTGCAGGTTCGTCAACTGCCCAAGGAACTCTGGCAGCCTGCTTAGCTGATTGCTGCCAAGGTTAAGGGTATGCAGGTTCGTCAACTGCCCAAGGAACTCTGGCAGTGTGCTCAGCCCATTATTGTAGAGGTAGAGGGTTTGCAAGTTCGTCAACTGCCCAAGGAACTCTGGCAGTGTGATCAGCTCATTACCGCTAAGATGAAGGGTTCGCAGGTTCGTCAACTGCTTGATGACCGCTGGCAGCGTGCGTAGCTGGTTGCCGCTAAGATGAAGGGTTTGCAGGTTGGTCAACTGCCCGATGACTGCTGACAGTGTGCGTAGCTGATTGCCCTTCCACACTCTCTCTTCCTCATCCCATTTGCCCAGGATGAGGGTTCTGAGCCGGGTCAACCTGCCAATTTCGGGCGGTAGTTCTTCTAAATCGTTGCCAGCCAGGTCGAGTGTTTCCCACCCTTCCTGCTGGGCGCGATCGATCAGTTGCAGCAGTTCGTCGCGGGTCATGGATTTTATAGAGCCGAAAGATATTGACCCTTACTGTAACAGCGGTCAGCGCGATCGCCCATCCTCATGCCATTCTTCAGTAGCCGTAGGTTGGGTTGAGGCAACGAAACCCAACACCTGTTAACTGGGATGACAACCATTCGCTGCCAGTTGAGCGAACGAAACTCAAGCATTATTCTCTAGCAATCCAACCAGGAAAGCTGATACTCTCGTTGGCACCCCAACCCTCTGCATAAACGCCCTCTCGGACAAATCGATGGAAGCTGGAATATGCCCAATCTTTTGGTGCTTCAACCAAACCATGTTTCACGGGGTTGTAGTGAATATAATCGACATGTCGAATCAAATCCGATTCATCTTGAATCTGATGCTCCCAAAAGCGTCGCTGCCAAATAGCTTGCTCCCCTTTACTGTGACGAGATTTTGAGCATTGTCGTTTGTATTGAGCAGGGCAATGGCGGCTGAATTCGCTTTTGATCAACCTCCAGCGAGTAGAAAAGTTTGCATCCTCTTCGGGTAATGTCCAGAGGCAGTGCAGATGGTCAGGAAGGATGACAATGGCATCAATGGTGAAAGGATGTTTGGCTTTGACGGTGCGAAAAGCGGTACGCAGTAAAGCGATCGTTTGAGCCTCACAAAAGATATGTTGACGTTGATGGGTAACAACTGTGAAGAAGTAGGTAGCACCGGGAGTTTTGGTGCGACGGTAGTGCATGAATTGCTCTGTAACGGATGGGTTTAGGATGGGCTACAGAAGCTTGGATGTAACAGGGGCGTGTGTTGGGTTTCGTTCCTCAACCCAACCTACGTGGGGGCGATCGTGCTGAAGCACTGCATTCTATAGCCGAGCAAGCCTGCAACCTGGTTGAGTTATCTCTGAGGTAGGACGAGCAAGTTCTGAGATTGGTTGAGTGGTTAAATTACCTGGATGAGCTAGAGCAAAGCTCAGTCGAGTGAGCAAAACGATGGCTCAAGCAAGGATTGAACCGGGTTGAGTCGTCTTTGCGTTAGGTCGAGCAGTCTTTGCGTTAGGTCAAGCAGTCTTTGAGATAGGTCAAGCAGTCTTTGAGATAGGTCGAGCAGTCTTTGAGATAGGTCGAGCGATCGCTGAACTGGCTCCAGTTAACGCACCAGTAGGTCAGCCGATGCGATCGCTGGGTCAAGTGCGATCGTTGCTTACGTAGGGCGTGACAGGTTGGGCTTCGCTACTGCTATGCTCTCACCGCTGAAATGCTATCCTTTGCACAGCATTCCTCACCTGCACCTCGCAGAGCAAAACTCATGGATACTCCTAACCAGATCTTGATTTTGTTTGCTCATCCAGCGCTCGAAAAATCGCGGATCAATCGGCAGTTGATTCGAGCCGTACAGGGTTTGGAATCCGTCACCATTCGTGATCTCTACGAGGTTTATCCCAACTTTCATATCGATGTCAAAGCAGAACAAGACCTGCTGCTGACACATGATGTGATTGTGTTTCAGCATCCGTTTTATTGGTATAGCAGCCCCGCGATCCTAAAGGAGTGGCAAGATCTAGTGCTGGAACATGGCTTTGCCTATGGGCATGGCGGCACGGCTTTACGCGGTAAAAAATTCCTCACTGCCATCACAACGGGTGGGGACAAAGAAGCTTACTGCCAGAAGGGGTATAACCGTTTTACCATTCGTGAACTGCTGGTGCCCTTTGAGCAAACAGCCGGTCTATGCGGTATGGAGTATCTACCACCGTTTGTTGTGCAGGGAACGCATCGCCTGCAAGAACGCCATCAAATCGACCAGCACGCCGCAGACTACCGCGCAGTTATTACGGCACTGCGTGACGACACAATCAATTGGGAACAGCTACGGCAACGAAAGCATTTGAACCCGAAACTCGATTGGCTGCTGAAACAACCAGAGGTGACACACTATGCATGACGAAGGTTTCCTCTTTCAAGTCTTTATCTACCTGGTAGCGGCTGTCGCATCGGTGCCGATCGCCAAACGGCTAGGACTTGGTTCTGTGCTGGGCTATCTGATTGCAGGCGTGATCATTGGTCCGTTTGTGCTGAAGTTTGTCGGCGGCGAGGACGAAGATGTCATGCATTTCGCTGAATTTGGCGTGGTCATGATGCTGTTTTTGGTGGGGTTAGAACTGCAACCCTCGCTGCTGTGGCGGCTACGGCTCCCAATTTTGGGTTTGGGCGGCTTGCAGGTGCTAGTCACGTCGCTGGTGCTGGCTGCGATCGGTTTTGTGGCAGGGCTTCCCTGGCAAACAGCACTAGCAGTGGGCTTGATTCTGGCGCAATCGTCTACAGCGATCGTCTTGCAAACTCTGAATGAAAAAGGGCTCACGAAAACCCAAGCCGGGCAGTCTGCCTTCTCAGTGCTGCTGTTTCAGGATATTGCGGTTATTCCCATCCTGGCGCTCTTGCCGCTACTGGCAGCACCCGCAATCACGGCTATAGGTGCGGTCGCCGATCGGGTGCTTTTAGTTGCAGCAGAGCAGTCAGGCGGAGCGAGTGCAGGGTTACCCGCGTGGCAACAAGCGCTGCTAGTCATTGGCACAGTCAGCGGCATTATCCTGGGCGGACGGTTTCTCACACGCCCGCTTTTTCGCTTTATTGCCACCACACAGCAGCGCGAAATTTTTACCGCCACAGCATTGCTCTTGGTGGTTGGCATTGCGCTGGCGATGCAGCAGGTAGGGCTGTCTCCTGCATTGGGAACCTTTGTGGCAGGGGTTGTGCTGGCTGAGAATGAGTATCGCCATGAATTAGAAAGTGATATTGAGCCGTTTAAAGGCTTGTTGTTGGGGCTGTTTTTTATCTCCGTTGGAGCCAGCATCGACTTTAATCTCTTGATGCAGCAACCGCTGTTGATTCTGTGCCTGGTGCTGGTGCTGGCGATCGTCAAATTTGCAGTGTTGTTTGGGCTAGGGCGCGTCTTTCGGCTAGAAATGAGCCAAAGTCTGCTGTTTGGTTGTGCGCTGGCGCAAGGCGGCGAGTTTGGCTTTGTGCTGTTTTCCTTCGCAACTCAAAACAAAGTCCTTACCGAAGACGTAACTGGACCGTTAGTGGTCGTTGTCGCGCTTTCGATGGCGCTCACCCCGTTGATCATGATCATCAACGATCGGTTGATTCAACCACGCTTCGTTGCTGCCGAAATCGAAGCAGAAGCGGATGAAATTGATGATGGCGAAACCCCTGTAATCATTGCTGGCTTTGGGCGCTTTGGGCAGATTGTGGGTCGGTTGCTCATTGCCAATGGGTTTGAAGCCACCGTTCTCGATCACAGCCCGACCCAAATTGAACTGCTGCGACGGTTTGGCTTCAAGGTCTTTTATGGCGATGCCTCCCGGCTTGATTTACTTCATGCAGCAGGCGCTCGGCATGCACGGCTTTTTGTAGTTGCCATTGACGATCGCGACCGATCGCTCCATGTGGTAGATCTGGTGCGAAAGCATTTTCCTCATCTCAAAATTCTGGCACGCGCGATCGATCGTCGTCATGCCTATGAGTTCATTCGGCGCGGTGTCGAAGTCGTACAGCGCGAAACCTTTGACTCTGCCCTTGAAATGGGAGAAGCAGCCCTCAGACTCCTCGGTACTCGTGCCTACAAGGCACACCGTTCTGCCCGCATCTTTAAAACGCATGATGAGCAAGCCCTGTGGGAAATGGCAACGCTGGAAGACGATACCCGGTTTGCCCGGGGGCAACAACTCCGGCAAGACCTTGAACGAGTGCTACGAGCAGACGATCGAGGCATGACCCACGATCTGGATGGAGCCTGGGATACGACTGCTTTGCAAAAGGAAGTTTGAAGAAAGGTGGAAGGCAAAGGGCAGAAGGCAGAAGGTAAAAGGCAAAGGGCAAAAGAGAGTGTGGGGGGATGGAGTAAAACTTTTAGCCTTTATCCTTTCCCTCTCCCCTCATCCCTTCTCCAACCCTCTTTCTCGACCTAACAGCGCGACGCTTAAAGTAACGATCGCCACTCCTGTTATTTGCAAGCCATTCAGCGTTTCCTGGATCATCAACCAGGCAAGCACGACCGTCAGCGCGGGATTGCTAGCACCAATGATGGAGGCAGAGGTGGCACCAATCATGCGAATGCCAATATTGTTGAGCAAGTGCCCTGCAAAGGTGACGATCGCAGACAGTAGACCACCAATCCAGAGCGGTAGCCAGGGCAACGCTGTGCCATGTTCCTGCCAAAACAACAGGCTGACTCCTGACAAAACCAGCGTGATCAAAAAACTGAGCCAGGTGAAGGGTACAGGATGGAACGTTTCAAAGCTCTTTTGGGCAACCACTGTATAAAGGGCGTAAGTAATGCCCGATGCAACCCCCGTCAGAATGCCAATTAACGTTGTCTGCTCAACCGCAGCGCTCGTGTGCGGCAAGGTGAGGATGCTGCCCAACAGCACCAGTCCCATCACGCTCCAACGAAAAGGAGTCGGGCGATCGCCAAACAAACGCCACGAAAAAAGCGCTGTAAAGACGGGATATGCAAAGAACAGCGTAATCGCAATGCCTACCGGAATCAGCCCCATTGACACGTAGAGCAGCGCCAGGTAGAGAAACATCAGCACGCCACCGGCGATCGCCCGTTGCAAAGTGGGGCGTTGCTCCGAGTGGCGTAACTGCCCAATCTCTTTCCAGGTCGGTGGATACAACCTGACAGCCAGAGCTGCCATCAACGGCACTGCCAGCAGCATCCGCATAAACATCAGCAGAAACGAATTGGGCAACGTCGGCGCAACAAAGCCACCCGTAGGGAACACACCCAAAACAGTTTGTTCGTTAAAGAGCACCCTGACAATGACGTTTTGAATGCAAAAAAAGGCTGACGACAGTAGAACGATTAAAAAACCCAGCACTGGCAAAAGTTATGAAGAACAGCCCAAACTGACTCAAACCCATTGCACACAATGGTTCAGAGGGTTCCTCTAGACGGTGATGGAAACCCTCGTTGAGCCTGCTTAAGGCTAACGTATCGCTTGCGTTGCCTGCTGCGTAGTGAGGATTAAAAAGCCTCTCTCAGACCTCAAACGCCGCATGATTACAAACCAGGCAATCGACATCACGCCACCAATGAAAGCAACGGTTCTCAAGCATTACCAAACCGAAATGCCAACAGTGAAGGACGTAAACACAAATAGGCGAGCGGTCCCAATAGGGGCACCCACACTGCTAGATGAAAGAGTTGAGAATTGGGTGTCAGCCCACGTCGCGCCATATCATCCTGTAACAGGGTTGGGTAGGGAAACAATACACAGAACAGACAGAAAGCAAGACTCATGCCATGCACAAACCGATTCGTTAAAAACTCCTGGGCAAAACTAGCCCAATCGCCCCACACAATGGCATAAAGCATCAGAATCAGTGTGCTGATGCTTAGAACGATCCCAGTCGTCTGCGAATCTAATACAGCAAGCCACGGATCTTTTTCGCCCGAAAAGGATTGATTAGGCTGACGCAATGCTAGGTATGGAATGAGAGCAAATACACCAGTAGCGATCGAAGCAAGCATAAACATCCACGCAGGTAAAGACTGCATTCTCCCGTCTGCGAAAATGAGACAGCTATAGATTAAGAGCCAAATACCCACCAGGCTAAACAGCGACAGGATGACGGGATTAATCGAAGGAAGTTTTCCTGCTAGTAGCGATTGAAGGGGCTGAAGCGTATCAGCCTGCAAGGGCGGTGCCAAAAAGAGCAAGTAAAGGATAAAACCCAGCCAAATTAACCAGAGCGTCAGCGAGCGAACCATGATGTGTGTGCCTCATTGCCTTACGCTTGATTGTTAAGGATGAAGATTTGCCAAACATACCCCTAAAGTTAGATCGGTAGGGCTTTAGAAGGCGATCGACGTCTTTTGGCATAAGCGCCAGAAGTACTTCGCTTAAGGACGCAGAGAATGAGTAAGGCAGGCATTGCACCTACCTTAAGAAACTGTTTGTAAATGTATGTGAAGTAGAAGACAACTACGGTCACAAAGGCGCGATACCAGAAGAGTGACATCTACATGGCTTGAGGATATGAGTCAGCCTTACTACGACAGTGACCTGACCGATGAG
>NZ_JACJOZ010000064.1:0-10020 GCF_014695795.1 Phormidium sp. FACHB-592 | reverse complement strand
CTCATCGGTCAGGTCACTGTCGTAGTAAGGCTGACTCATATCCTCAAGCCATGTAGATGTCACTCTTCTGGTATCGCGCCTTTGTGACCGTAGTTGTCTTCTACTTCACATACATTTACAAACAGTTTCTAAACCTTGAAACTTTCTTCGAGTAAGGACTTCGATTCATCCCTTATCCTTTTGCTATACCATTACTGTCCTACAGGCTTAGTGCTAGAAGCGCAGGTTACAGAAGTAGCGTTGATAACAGGCTGTTCCGCTTTTCCCTGTTGGGCTGTTTTTGACTCACACAAAACAACTTCTATCCTTGCGTCGCCAGTGCTGCTTTGAGTGATCGCCACTACGCCAACATAAGGACGCAAACTAACACTTAATGACTTAGCATCATGAATAGCGTATTGTTTGCCCACGCTATCCAGACGGATGGAGTAGCCGTAGTTTAGGCTGTTAGGAAACGCTATGCCCAAGTGGTTCACTGTATCGGCAAACTGAGCCTGCTCCAGCATATAGCTCTGTTGAGCACGATTGAGCGCACCGAGGTACATCTTTGCCTCAACCTGCTTGGCTTTGCTTGCCTGATTAAGAAACGACGGCAGCGCGATCGCTGCCAAAATGCCGCTAATAACCAGTACGATCGTGACCTCAAGGAGAGTAAACCCCTGCTCCTGCTGCCGCTTGTCTTGCAGTAGCCCCGCCCCTTGACCAGTCTTCACGGATACCAACTCCTGGCGAATCTCCGATCTGGCTGCCGCTAAACGTCTTAACCATTCTCATCACCTATGGCTTTGTTCTAAGGCATACTACCTCTACTTAAGCCAGAGCCTTGTTGTAGAAAGCGATCGAACTACAGCAAACAGCCAAACCTTTCAATTCTTCTTACAATTAAAGACCAGCTAAAACAGGATAATTTTGCAGATTACCTCAGCATAATTACGGGGATAAAACGACTTTAATGTAACGTTGAGCTCAGTAGCATCTGTCCTCAAAGATGATTGGGTAGCCAGCACTTCCAGGTATCCACGCCAAGTTATTGCACGGCACTGTGCATCTCTTCTCTAATCTTCAAAGCATTCTTTAAAGACGCTCCACTAATCTATCCGACAGGTACAACCGTAACATTTCCTAATGTGACATCGGCACCGGCAGAGGTTGTGTCATCGCCAAAGAACAGAAGGTTAGGCGTTTGGTAAGGGTTAGGAGGGTTAACTGGAAAGGGAAGTACCGGCACTTGAGGATTAAAGGAACTATAGTCAGTCAAAAAGCCTGACAGAAGCAAGGTTTTCAAATCATTCGTATAAAGTTGGTAAGCATTTCCTTGAACAACTAAGTTGTAGTTGTTGAAAACAGTTGTATCTAAATTCGCGTTTGCGGTCGGAGCAGTACTGCGAGTAGACACATTACCACTAACTTGCTGTGCCCAAATTTGATTAGTCCAAAAACCGATTTCAATACCTTGCAAATCGTCGCTAATCACTACAATACTGAAACCTGCCCGATTGTCATTGTTGTGGCTTTCACTATTAATTTGGACATCAAAGTTAATTCTAAAACCATCATTGCGATCGAGTGTAGGAAAGGCTGAATTAACTAGATTGAGTGATGGATTGAAGGGGTTAGAAAGGTTCGCAGTGTAGTTACTGTAGCCCGTATAGCTGACTGCATCGCTGACAAACCGGGTGCCACCGCTAGTAAATGTTTCGCTACCGTTTCCAGTAGTGGGAAGAGCCGATGTCGATCGTAAGGTAGTGTAATCGAGCCAACCCTGACTGTCAGGTAGCCCTCCCAACGAACGATTATAAAGAGCAGTTGCTACAGTAATACGATATTCGTACTGTCCATAAAGCATAAAGTGATTGTATGCTTGGGCCTTGCTTAAGCCTGCTGCTTGTAAGTCAGGATTATTAGCAAGATAATAATTGACATCAATGAGCTTAGAAAACCGTCGTCCCTCTTCTAAGCCGTAAATCTCTAAATGCTGTAGTAATTGTTTTGGTCCTGCGTCCGCAGCAAGCAAATCTGGATTGTTCGCTTGATAGAAATTGAGATCGACAAACTTAGAAAACGATCGCCCTTCATTAAGTCCATAGACTTCCAGGTGCTGCAAAGCTTGAAAGCGATTGCCGCCATAAGCTTGACTAACATCTGCGTTCTGTGTTAGGTAGAAATTGAGATCAACAAATTGGGAAAATTGGCGGTTCTCACCAACGCCATAAGTTTGTAAATGACCAAATAATTGTTGATTACTACTCACGCCAGCCGCTGCTAAATCTGGATTGCTCGCGCGGTAGAAGCTGAGATCTGCAAAGGCTGAAAAGCGACGACCTTCACCTAACCCATAGGTTTGAAAATGAGCAGCGGCTTGCTCGTTGCTGAAGGTTGCTAAATCTGCATTAGCTGCACGATAAAAGTTGGCATCAAAGAGACTGATAGACATCTGCTTTTCCTTAAAAAACAAACGTATGCCTGAACGTCCTGCATACTCACCGCTACCTTATAGGTATATACTTATTTTTCGCTCGGATTAAAAGCTTTGATCACTCAATCTTTGCATTGAGGGATCGTTCCCTTATCCAATCTTTAAGGAAGAGACTGTTTAAAGACTGTGTAAAACAGCGTACAGGGCTTTCTGCAGCATCTCGATCGCTTGCTGGCGCGCTAGATCTCTAACTTACGCTACCTACTTACTTTTACGTAGGGTTTAACAGTTGATGGGCAATTCGGTTGTGTTTTTCCACCAGTGTTGGCAGTTCAATAGTCGTAAGTTGTCCTTGATCGACAACCTTTTTACCATTGATAAAGCTGTAATCTACGGAGTTAACTTGACAGAAAATTAGTGCCGCTACGATGTCATGATGTGCCCCCGCAAAAGGATGTCGATCAACATTAACGGCAATAAAATCGGCGGACATGCCAGGGGCGATCGCGCCAATATCATCTCGGCCCAGCACTCTGGCACCACCTAGGGTCGCCACTGCTAAAATTTCCCGTGCTGACATTGCGGTGGGGTCGCAATCGCGGACGCGGGCTAACAGAAAAGCAAGGCGGGCTTCTTGCAGCAAATTGCTGGTGTCGTTAGAAGCGGAGCCATCGGCACCAATGCCAACCGGAACGTTGTGATCCAACAGTTTGCGGATGGGAGCAATACCGCTAGCAAGGCGCATATTGCTACAGGGACAGTGCGCCACGCCTGTGCCAGTTCTGCCAAATTTCTGGATAGAGTCGTCACTCAGTTGAACGCAATGGGCGTGCCACACATCCTCACCCAGCCAGCCCACTGACTCTGCATAGTCGCCTGGAATCATGCCAAAATTTTCCAGGCTGTAGCTGACATCCGACTTGTTTTCTGCCAGATGGGTATGCAAGCGCACACCGTCGTACGATCGTGCCAGTTTGGCTGATTCACGCATGAGGTCCTGTGACACGCTAAACGGTGAACAGGGAGCCAGCGTCAACCGTAGCATCGAGTGGCGTGAGTTGTCGTGATACTGCTCAATCAACCGCTGCGAATCTTTAAGGATAACGTCTTCTTGCTCTACTAATGAATCAGGCGGCAATCCTCCGAGGCTTTCGCCCACGCTCATACTGCCGCGGCTGGCATGAAACCGTAGCCCGATCGCCTGCATTGCCTCAATTTCATCATCCAACGTGCAGTCATTAGGATACAGATAAAGATGGTCACTGGCAGTAGTGCAACCTGACAGCATGAGTTCTGCTGCCGCCATCTGAGCGCTGATGTAAACCCCTTGTGCCGTGAGCCGTGCCCAGAAGGGATACAGCGTTTGCAGCCAGTTAAAAAGACTGCAATTTTGTGCTGCCGGAACAACCCGTGTCAGCGTTTGATAGAAGTGGTGATGCGTGTTCACCAAACCAGGCAAAACGACGTGTCGCCCCTGCAAGTCCAGAACTTCGTCAGCGGACTGGGGCAATTCTACTGTTGTCCCCACTTGCTCAATCACGTTATCGCGCACAAAGATGGCTGCATTGCGAAGTTCCCGTCGCGTTGCATCCATCGTGACTAGAGTATGAATGTTCTTAACCAACAGCGTTGGCATAAGGTTTGAGATGCTGGATTAAGTAAGTCAGCTTGCAACTATCAGTTGAACATTCAGAATACCAATGCTTCTGTCAGAACGCTGACAATTCTGGCATAAAGGGCTAACGGGACACAGATTAAGTGAAGGCAATTTTGTGTAAGAACACAGCCTTGGCTTAGCATTACTATGCCAAAGACCCTTGCCCTTCTAACCTGTAAGGTCTACAGATGACTTAATTCACTAGCCTCAGTCTTTTACTTGCTCCGTTGATGGCTACAACGCTTCTATTCTGCTGCTTGCTCCTCATCCACAGCTTCATCAGGAAGTGCAATGTCTTCCCCAGTAGAAAGCGGTACAAGCGCAACGGCTGCGATCGCGTCGTCCTCATCGAGCCGCTGTACTCGCACACCTGTAGCCGATCGTGATTGAGACGAAATGGCATTGACCGACTGGCGAATAATAATGCCCCGATTCGTGACCATCATCAGTTCTGCGCCTTCATTAACGATATGAAGTGCAGCGAGGCGATCGCCCTTTTTGCGGAACTTAGTGGCAACTAGTCCCATGCCCGCACGGTTTTGCAGACGGAACTGTGCTACTGGCACCCGCTTACCATAGCCGCCCATCGTCACGACTAGAATCCAAGGACCCATTTGGCTGCTGGCTGCTAGGGGTTGGTCAACTTCCCCAGCTTCGCCAGTTTCAACCAGTTCGCCGTTTAATTCGCCATTAGGGTCCTCAACCTCTGGCTCCACAGCCGATTCCAGCACTTGCGCCAGATCAGCCACGATTTGACTGGGTAAGATGTCCATTCCTATGAGGCGATCGCCCTCGCGCAGCGACATTGATCGCACACCCCGCGTTGCCCGTCCTAAGGGACGTAACTGCTCATGGTTCGCACGAAAATGAATCGATCGTCCCAAGCTAGAGCCAATAATAATGCTGTCATCAACCCGTGCACGCCGCACCCAGCGAAGTTCATCGCCATCTTCCAGCGAGATAGCAATGAGTCCATTGGCGCGAATATTACTGAAAGCAGTCAGCGCGGTTTTTTTGATGTAGCCGTTGCGAGTCAACATTACCAGATATTCGTCAGCGCTAAACTCGGTAACGGGGATAAACGCAGTGATTTTCTCCTCACGGGGAATGGGCAGCATTTGTACAATTGGCGTACCCCGTGAAGTGCGTGACCCGACAGGAATCTGATATGCCTTGAGGGCATAGACAACACCTCGATCGCTGAAAAACAGTACACTATCGTGGTCGCAGCAGGTGAGAAAATGCTCTACCCCGTCATCTTCCTTCATGCGGGCACCCGCTTTACCGCGCGTGGCACGACTTTGGGATTCAAACGTGTTCACAGGCATCCGCTTGAGGTAGCCCTGCTCCGTCAGCAGGATGACGGCTCTCTCGTTCGCGATGAGGTCAATATCGCCTAGTTCGTCTTCCGATTGTTCAATAATGGTGCGACGTGGCGTGGCGTGCTTAGCGCGAATCTCAGTGATTTCAGTGACGATAATCTCGAGAATGCGTTCGCGCCGTGCCAAAATGTCACGCAGATCAGTAATCTGAACTTGCAAATCTTCGTGTTCGCGTTGAATTTTTTCGGCTTCTAGCGCGGTCAGACGGCGAAGCTGCATTTGCAGAATGGCATCTGCCTGTGGTTCTGAGAGTCCGTAAGTGTCAATCAGTTCTTGCTTTGCAGTCGGTGCATCCGCAGCATGGCGAATCAGGTTGATGATGCCATCCAGATTGCTCAGTGCAATCAGCAACCCTTGCAAGAGGTGATCGCGCTCTTCGGCTTTACGCAGGTAATAGCGGGTACGTCGTGTAATCGCTTCAATGCGGAAGTCAAGAAACACTTCCAGAAAATGTTTCAGCGTCAACAACTGCGGCTCGCGGTTAACGAGCGCCAGCATATTCGCGCCAAAGTTTGCCTGTAATGGTGTTTGCTTGTAGAGGTTGTTGAGTACGACGCGGGGATAAGCATCACGCTTCAGTTCAATAACGATCCGCATCCCGTCGCGATCGCTCTCGTCCCGAATATCCGAAATGCCTTCTAGCCGCTGCTCATTCACCATCTCAGCGATTTTTTCAATCAGCGCAGCTTTGTTCGTCTGATAGGGCAACTCGGTGATGATGATGGCTTCACGATCGGGGCGACCACGATGCTCGATCGTTTCAATCTGTGCCACGCCCCGCATGATGATGGAGCCGCGCCCAGTCGTGTATGCCTCCCGAATTCCGGTTCGACCTAGAATCTGTGCCCCTGTAGGGAAATCGGGACCAGGGATGTACTGCATCAATTCCAGATCCGTCAAATCAGGATTTTGAATCAGCGCGGTGAGACCATCGATCAATTCGCCTAAGTTATGCGGCGGAATGTTAGTCGCCATGCCGACTGCGATACCCGACGACCCATTCAGCAGCAGTTGTGGAATGCGGGCAGGCATGACCAACGGTTCTTGCTGCGACCCGTCGTAGTTTGCGCCAAAGTCAACGGTTTCGGCTTCAATATCTTGCAGCAGGGCATCGGTCGTGAGCGACTGCAAGCGGCATTCGGTATATCGCATCGCTGCAGGCGGATCGTTGTCTACAGAACCAAAGTTACCGTGCCCGTTGATGAGGGGCGATCGCATCGAAAAATCTTGCGCCATCCGCACCAATGCGTCATACACCGCTGTATCGCCGTGAGGGTGGTACTTACCAATGACATCCCCAACAACGCGAGCGCACTTACGAAAAGGACGATCGGGCGACAAACCCAACTCGTGCATGGCATAAAGAATGCGACGATGCACTGGTTTCAAACCATCGCGCGCATCAGGAAGTGCCCGACCCACGATGACGCTCATCGCGTATTCCAGGTACGATCGTGACATTTCGTTCCGCAAGTCGGTAGGAACAATTCGATCGTTGGGGGTATCCTGGGAAAAAGTCATATGCGAAAAGCTCCAAAACGCAAGCTGGTACCCACTGTGGGAGCGACTCTAAACGCAACCCAAGAGGCGACAGTCGCACCAGTAGAGATGCGATCACTTGTACCTCTAAATTGTATCATCGATCGACCTTTTTAGGCGATCGACAGCAAGAGGCGACTTCAGCTCAAAACCCTGCTGAGAAACGGTTTCAAAGCACACATCAGCCTTCAAGTATCGGTCTTAGATTGGGACTCAGGCTGAGATTTGAACCCGAATCAAACTTTGATCAACACGAGTTCGACGAGGTTGGAAACAGGAGGTGACTTAGGCAAGCCTTTGCACTCTAGTTCTAAGGAGGGCTTCTTCTCCTAGTCGGTATAAACGATTAAGCCAGCCAATCAATTGACCAAGAAGTTGAAGACATTGCGTTCGCAAAGCGTGTGCAAAGCACTTAGGTCGAGAGCATTCAATCACTTGGTAGCTCACCTAATCGTTCGAGCTACCGACTGGTAGGTCAACAATTTCAAACCAGTACTTGCCCAAGCTCTGCATTACTTCTACTAAGGAATTAAACATGACTGGTTTTGTGATGTACGAGTTAGCGCCCAGATCATAGGTGCGGTAAATATCTTCTTCAGCTTTCGAGGTTGTTAAGATCACGATCGGAATTTGCCGCAGATCTGGATCAGCTTTAATTTCTTTCAGCGCTTCACGTCCATCTTTACGAGGCATATTTAGATCAAGCAAAATCAAACCAGGTCGCGGTGAATGCTTGAGATCGCTATATTCACCCCGTCGATATAAATAATCCAGCAATTCTTCACCGTTTCTCACGCAGTGTAAATCATTGGCTAAACGACAAGCGGCTAAAGCACTCCTTGCCAGCATGAGGTCTTCCTCATCATCGTCAGCCATCAGAATAATAATCGGTCTGCCAGAATTACTCACGGTAGAACAAGTGTGGGGGATTGCTGTAGCGGTAGGGTAACAATGAATGTTGCGCCTTCTCCTAGTTTACTGGTTGCGGTAATACTCCCGCCGTGGCGTTCAGCGATCTTACGGCAAATAGCCAAACCAACTCCGGTGCCTTCATATTCATTCCGGTAGTGTAACCGTTGAAACACAGTGAAGATGCGGTCTAGATACTTTTCTTCAAAGCCAATACCGTTATCTGAAACCTGAATTTGACAGATTTCAGAGACGGGTGCTTTGTCGTTCGCAGCATCTTGTCGCTTGAGCGTTTGCGCCTGAAGGGTAATGAGAGGCTGCACATCGGGCTGGTGGAACTTAAGCGAGTTGCTGATCAAGTTTTGCAATAGTTGCCGCATTTGGAGCGGATCAGCATCAATGGTGGGTAGTGATCCAATGTCAACATGTCCGCCAACGCGCTGAATCTGTACTTCTAAATCTGACAAGACTTCTTGAGCAATTTTAGTTAAAGCAACGGGGACAAAGGGCTGTGCTTTGGTAGTAATGCGCGAGAAAGCTAACAAGTCGTTGATCAACGTTTGCATTCGAGCTGCCGCGTTTTGCATACGTTGCAGGTATTGTTGCCCTGTTTCGGGTAAACAGGAACCAAATTCGCTGGTAAGGAGATCGCCAAAGGCTTGGATTTTGCGGAGCGGCTCTTGCAGGTCGTGAGAGGCAACCGATGCAAAGTCTTGCAGTTCCCGATTGCTCTGCTCCAATCGGGCAGTAAATTGCCTTAACGTCTCTTCGGTCTGTTTGCGCTCGGTAATGTCCTCGATCGCCAGCAGAATAAGGCAGCTTTGAGCCGTGTCCTGAAAAATCTGACGTGCGTTGACCAGCATTGTCCTGCGTCCAATCTGCTGAAACTCATGCTCGACTTCAAAGTTTTCAAAGGGCGTATTCTCTGACAGTACAGTCTTTAGCAGAGTGTGCAGGGAGGGAATGTTCCACTGACCGTTACCCAGGTCGTGAAACAAGCGATCATAGGTCTCAGCGGGAGACACCTGGAAAGTTTGATAAAACGAATGATTGACTGTTTTCACACGCAACTCAGCATCCAATACCACAAGTGGCTCTCGCACTGTTTCAAAGATGCTTTGGGCATAAGCCAGGGATGCTCGTAAGAATGCCCGCGATTGCTGATCGGCTGGGGTAGCGTTGTCGTGCTCTGAACTTGAAGGTATCACTGAAGTTCCCTTTAAAGCGTGTGCGGTAGTAGATCTGGGTGGTAGAGACAGAGGGAAGCTGATGTGCTGAACTGTATGGGTTTCACTGTATGGGTTTCAAAAGGGGGCTGATATGCCGTTGACGTTTTAAGCAAATTTGCACGCTTTCATCGCTTCGTGTTGCTCGCGCTGGGCGTGTTCTGCAATGAGCTTTTCTGTGGCGATCGCATCGACAGGTCTAGAAAAGAGATAGCCTTGACCATACTCACAGCCCAAAGCTTTGAGATGTGAGAGTTGTTGCTGGGTCTCGATGCCTTCAGCGACGACATCCATACTTAAATTCCAGGAAAGGGTGGCAATGGTTCGCACCAGTTCTAGCTTCTCCAGCTCAACATCCATTTTGTTGATAAACGATCGATCAATTTTGAGGGTGTCTACAGGAAACCGATAGAGGTAACTGAGGGAGGAGTAACCCGTCCCAAAATCATCGATCGCTAGCTGAACGCCCAACGTTTTAAGCTGTTGCAGCATGGTGATTGTCGATTCGGCATGCTCCATCAGGGAGCTTTCCGTCAGTTCCAGCTTTAAGCTGCTGGGATGAAGACCGGTTGTCTGCAAGATTTGCTTGACGCGCTCCACCGCATCTGGTTGCGTCAATTGCTTACCAGACAAGTTCACACTCATACTAAGAGAACGTTTGACCGCAAACTGCTGCTGCCAAACCTGCATTTGACGACAGGCTTCTTGTAAAACCCACCACCCAAGGGGCACGATCAAACCAGTATCTTCTGCGGCTGGAATAAACTCTCCTGGCGAAACCAGTCCTCGTTGCGGATGCCGCCAGCGCACCAGTGCCTCAAACCCAACCAACTGTTTGTTTTTAAGCGAGACGATCGGTTGGTAGTGCAGTTCAAACTCCTGGCGTTCGAT
>NZ_JACJOZ010000063.1:0-9153 GCF_014695795.1 Phormidium sp. FACHB-592 | reverse complement strand
ATCGGTATGACCCTAGCCACGGTTCTAGCGATCGCCCTTTCGATCCGGTTTGCGCTTCGCTTTCGTCAGACCCACAAAGTCATGCCTGCGGGGTTAATGGCAGCGTTCAGTTTGGTTTGTGCCGTGATCTTTGCGCTCGCACTTGCCTTGTAAAAGGGTCACGGTATTCCCGTCGCCATGGTAGCAACAATAACGCTAAGCCTGAAATCGCCTCTAAGTTTGGTTCATGCTCTTTGGTCTCTCAATGCAAGCAAAGCCAGAAACAGAGCCACTGATCACTTGACTTCATCGCTGGCTGAGGGTGATGACGTTGCTGCCACCCGCAGCCAACCAGACCTCCGGCGCACTGGCACGGTTGCTCCGGGATGCAACTTACCAAGGCGATCGCCCAACGCCTTTCAGCTTGCTTTGACACCAAAAGAGGCAAGGCTCTGCTAATGCAGCAGTATTTTTTGCTGCTCCGACTGACAGTCAGGTTTGGCTCATGACAAGTGTGTTAGCGTCGACAGTCTCAGTCGCCCTTATATAGCAATGGCTGCTGTTGGCGAATGTATGACAACCAATCCTACAAGGAGACGACAAAGATCGGTAGGAACGAAAAATCAGACATTTTAGCGTTGGTCACCTTCTTGTCGTCCTGCCTGTAGCATATTTGCTAACAGCATCCGCTGCTACAACTAAGCCTCATAGCTTTTAAGGCAACCAACGTCTAGGGTTGTGTCGCAAATACTTTTTAGTGACACAACCGAGAATTGTAACTAGCGATCGAAGTAGAAAACAACTTTTGAAAAATCGCGCCGCAGTAAGTCCGATCGCTTGATCAGGAAGTAAAGATGGAACCCAGCAACATTGACGTCTCTCGTACTGATCAGCCTCAAGAGAAGTTCAAAAGGTTCATCAGGATCCCAGTCCGTTGTAGGAAAGATATCTTGTCGGGGATCACCTTGTAGAAAGCCCGGATAACCGCCGAGTTTATGTCCACCTCCCCCTAATAAATTCAATGCTGTGATCAGATTTTTGTCGTCAGAATCCGCCAACTCTCCTAATGCAGTTTCATAGTTCTCCCCAAAAAACTCAAAGTCTTCAAGAGCGATCGTCAGGTCTGCAAACTCTGTATCGAATGGAGTAGCAGGAGCAAGTTTTCGCTCAAACTGAAGCCTATGGTGAGTTGGGATGAAGGGATTATTGGATTGAGTCCGGTTGTGAGTTTGGGGAATGAAGTCATCAAGGGGGGCAGGAAAAAATAAAGCTGCTGCATCATTTTGTTGATGCAGATCAAATCGATAATCAAACTCCTGAAGAGGCTGGTCGGCAAGATAAAACTGAAGCAATCCGGTTTCTGGAAATTCTTCTAGTGATGGGACTTCTGCAAAATTAATCTGTGCTAACAAAACCGCAGGTTTGCCTTTTAATCGAGGATATTCAAATCCAACTGGCAGATCAGGGAAGCCTCCCAATCGGCTTTGCCCAACTGTGGGAGCCTGACTGCTCTGACTTGGCGCAACATCGATTTCGATAAACGGTTGAATCGTGCTTTCGAGTGCCTCAATTTCTGCTGTAGATAAGTCTTCCTCTAACCTTTGCCTCAGTGCTGATCCAGTTCCTAAATTCTCTAATTTGTAGGTCATAAGTAGGTGGTTGTAATTAATTGTAAGAGAGAATTTGGCAGCTTCGCTCCCAAGCAGGGGGTTCCACCCTCAAAATTATCTTCAGTTTAATTACACCCAGCTACTTACGCCAGCAAAACCAGTATGATGTCGGCTACCACTTTGTTCACCGTCCAGCTGTATAACAATCCCGTTGCACACCGACTGCATCAAGTTGGCTATCTGTTACCCTTGAGCCAGTACTAGCAGCCAAGTGCCAGCAACATCTACGAACTCAAACCGATGGAACTAATCATCTTCATCAGCATTTTGTTTCTTGTTTTCGCTCTATGCGGCGGCACTGGTGCTCAATCTGCGAGCTTGCAACGTAAACGTCGGGGCGCTTCTGATCGCTTAGCGAGTCCTATTTTCATGTTTGGTGGTGCGAGTCATAGCAATTATAGTGATAGCAGCAGTAGTAGTGAATTTTCTAGCGGTAATAGCGGTGCTAGCAGCTATGGTGGAGACTGTAGCGGCGGCAGCAGCTATAGCGGCAGTGATGGCGGTGGTGGGTTTTCTGGTAGTGATGGTGGTGGCTCTTCTGGCGGTGGCTGTTGAACCGCGCAACAATTACTGGTTGTGTCCCAGTACTGCAGGGCTTAGATGCTTACGCACGTAAGGTTGAGGACTTGCTTGCCGACGAGTGAAACGCTTAGGCAAGCATAGCAACAGAACACTACCTAGCAGTGCGCTGTACCTGACGATGCCCTGCAAGTCCTAGTGTAAGCGGCAGCTTGACGGTTCACGTCTACAGTGACCGGCGTCTGCCAGGTGCTGACCGTCCACAGACTTAAGGCAAGTGCCAAAGGGAGGCGTAGTTGCCCAGCGAGCAGCGTAATCAACTTACGGTGCAGAGACAGAACCAACCCGGTCAGAGTGATCGGGTTCTTTTTTGCCCTATGAGGCTTAGTTGTAGCAGCGGAGTTAAACTCAGCGGAGCGGTCACCCACTCCGCTGGTCTTCAGAAAGCGTCCGTGAACGATTCAAAATTCACCCGCATCATGATGCGCCGCAACGTCGAGAGACTGGGCAGTCGTTGCTGCGGTCACTGCAATAGCGTCAACCATGCCGTTTGATGTCGAGCCATAAAGTCGGCTAGCGGTCGATACCCCGTGCAACCGCTCATCGTGCCCATCAGAACCAGTAACAAGATGACCCACAGCGGGTACTCCGGTTGCGTCCGGAAATCCCGAATCGTTTGCAGAGGCTCAATGAGACTCATGCGACCACCGGTTCTAGGTAACAACCTCTCTATCTTCCATTTTCTACGACTGATGGATCAGCCCTGCTGCGATCTCAGGACTCCATCGCCCCTGTGCCGAGCGCTGTAACGCCTCTGGAAAAGCCTCATGATAGGCCGCCCGCACCTGGGCATTGACCGCCATCGTTTTCACGTCATACATTTGGGTCGCTAACTTGGGATAACACCCGATCGCAATAATCAGCCCCAGAAAACAAACCGCAATAAAAACCTCCCGGTAATTGGCATCCTTAAACTCTGCCTCCTCTGGCAAGACACAGTCCGTGCCAAAACAGTTCGCCTCTTGGTTGCCCTGGGCCTTCAAATCTAGATCATTCAGGTCACAGGAAGGCACCAGTTCACACATTTGATCAGCGCTGGCTCCATGAAACACCTGCCGTACCATCGACAGCAGATAGATCGGCGTCAGAATCAACCCTACTGCCGCCAGGAAAATGGTCACAAAGCGAAAGGTCAAACCATAGATGTCCGTTGTGGCCAAGCCGACAAAAACCGCCAGTTCTCCGACAAACCCACTCATCCCCGGCAACGCTAAGGACGCCATTGCCCCCATGGTGAACAGGGCAAACACCGTGGGCATCGCCTGCCCCAACCCACCCAACTGATTCATCATCATCGTGCGGGTGCGATCGTAGGTAACGCCTGCTAAGAAAAACAACACCGACGCAATCAGTCCGTGAGACAGCATTTGCAGCATCGCCCCACTCACACCTAAATCACTATAGGAAGCAATCCCCAGCAACACAAACCCCATGTGAGAAATTGAGGAATAGGCCAACCGCCGCTTCATATTAGTCTGTGTAAAGGAGTTCAGCGCCCCATAGACGATGTTGACCACCCCTAAAATTGCCAATACTGGCGCAAAATACACATGGGCATGCGGCAGCAGTTCCAAGTTCAACCGGATCAGCCCATACCCGCCCATTTTCAGTAACACCCCTGCCAGAATCATCGACACTGGAGAAGAAGCTTCGCCGTGAGTGTCCGCCAGCCAAGTATGAAGGGGGAAAATTGCCAATTTGACCCCAAAGGCCACCAGCAAGCCAGCGTACAAAAACAATTCCAGCCCTAAGGGAAACTGCTTTAACCTTAGTTCAGCAATATCAAAGGTGAACGTATCACCATAGAGCCCCATCCCCAGGGCTGCCACCAAAATGAAAATCGAAGCCAGGGCCGTATACATCAAGAACTTCGTCGCTGCATAGGCCCGATTTTGCCCGCCCCAAATGCATACCAGCAGATAGACCGGCACCAGTTCCACTTCCCACATGATGAAGAAGAGCATCAGGTCTTGGGCTACAAACACCCCCACCTGGGCGGCATACAGAATCAACATCAGTGCATAGAACAGGCGCGATCGCCGATCCACCTGCCATGCGGCAAACATTGACAGCGTCGTTACAAAGCCTGCCAACAGCACCAGCGGAGCCGAAATACCGTCTACCGACAGCGCCCAACTCAAGCCCAACTGCGGTAACCAGATCACCTTTTCCGCCAGTTGGAATGTCGCCTGGCTCGCGTCGTAATGCTGCCAAAAGGTATAGAACATCAGTACGAAATCAGCCATGCCAACCCCCAACGCATACCAGCGGGCAGTCTTGCCGCTTTTGTCAGGGAGCAAAGGAATGAACAACGCGGCTACCAACGGCAGCAGCACAATCACGGTCAGCCAGGGGAACTGTTCTATCATGATAAGAATAAATACCTATCCACTGAGTTAAGACCATCTTACGTAACTGTGAGACTCATCATCTATAAATCCTTTGCTGATTCGCCATGGACTTAGCCTTATGGATCTAGCGTAGAAATCGCCCAAGCCCCTCTTTCTTGTGGCTCGCTTGCCGCAGCGGGTAACTCTTCCCTACCCGAGAAAGCAGGGCTGATCTATTGAAAAAAGGAAAAGAGCATCGGGAGATCATGGGCAAGACGGCGTAAGCCCTGGGTAATGGAGTCAAAGCCGTGGTGCCGAAAGCGATTGAGCGCTATCGTTCGCACAATGGCAAAATTCGCTGGGGCATTGCCATCACAGAGGGAAGAACCATCCTCTTTCAAAACCACATCTTTGACTCAAGGCAGACGATTTTCAATGTGCCAATGTTGGCGAATGCGTTGCGCAAACGCAGCTGCATCCAGCGTCAACGAACTGATGTAGAATATGGTTTCGGTAAACGGTCGGTTCGCTCTGGTGCCCACCCGCTCCACGCGCATGATCCGTTGTACGCCCACCCGCTGCGGATTAGTCCCGGCGACACGGTCTAAGACACTCACTGTGCGTTGCGTTTGGCGGTCACGGGTCTGCTCCGTTTGCGTGTCTAGACTTTGGACTGGTACTTGCTCAAACTGAGTCATGCAATGAGAGCGAATCTGAAGCCCGAAACAACGCAAATTCGTTAACTAATAGAGGTAGATGTGGACTACGTCAAAATCTCTTAGTACAGACCGACTATCCTTGATTGCTCTTCCTACAAGGGTTTCAGCCTCATTGCATTTTATAGCAGCAACCTTCAATCACCCCATTTAGGCGGTGACAGTACGCCTGACCTCCTCTGGCGCAATGCGGCGACGGGGCTAGCCGAGGTTTGGCAACTGAGCGGTTTTAGCTATCTGCAAGCGTATCAGCTCCCTAACGTCCCGAGTGAGTGGAGCGTCAGACCCTTCACGACCGCTTAGCTCGAAACGGGCACTAGACACTGGCACAGTTCTGGCCAGCGACCAAAACCGTGCCGAAGTGAGCCATAGTCTTAGAGGATAGTCCCTTCGAGCCTTGTTACTAAAGCTCACTCTTTCGTGGTTAGTTGCACAACCCGCAACGGTACCGACCTTACAAGCTGAGAAGCAGAAGCGATCAATTACTCTGCTCCTCAACGCTCGCGTCGCTGCTGTGTCTCAATTTTGAGTAAAAGCGGTAAGGTCATGGTCTAGAAGCTAGGCTGGGAAAAATTTTCAGACAATGTGACGCTTAATTGCCAAGAACAGTGTTCTCCCCCTACTCACCCCCCTATGACTCGAACTCCGCTTCATAAACTTCCTTCTTGAATGTGTAAACAATTATGGGCACCGACTGAGCGCTTTAAAGGCGATGGGCACACTAGGCAGAATAAGCGGCTTAAAAGACCTTTCTTTTTCACACTAGAAGCTACCGTCATGACTCTTCCAGCCAAATCGCTAGCGCCAGCCAAACCCAAGAGCAAACTTTCCCTGCGAACACTCCTAATTGTCCCGTTTGTGCTCCAAATCTTTGTGGCAGTTGGGCTGACCGGATACATTTCTTTACGAAATGGACAGAAGGCAGTCAATGATGTTGCCAGTCAGTTACGTCACGAGATGAGCGATCGCTTGAATCTGCAAGTGCTCAACTATTTGAAAGAACCTTATATTGCTGGACAGGTGATCGTAGCTGCGGCTCAAGAAAGTCAGCTTGATTTAACAGATATCACCAAGCTGGAACGAACCCTCTGGCGGTTAGTCAGCCAAAACACGGTTGAACATATGCAAATTGGTATGGCTGACGGCACAAGCATCACTGTAGAGGATACATTCAACGACGGCATCGTTTCTCGCGTTGGTTACAAAGCGAACCTACCGCAACGTCTATTCTACAAACTTAGTGATCAAGGTCAACGGATCGCACTGCTCAAAACTCAGGCAGAGTTTGACCCCCGTGATCGACATTGGTATGAAGCTGCACAAGAAGCTGGAAAAACAACTTGGACATCCAAACCCTACATTGGTAACACAGTTAAGACGGCTTCAATTGCTCTATCTCAGCCAATTTACGACGGTGATAGAACATTCTTGGGAGTGCAAAGTAGCACCTTTCGGATTGCCAAAATTCATCAGTTTCTAAGTGAGTTAAAGGTCGGTCAAACCGGACAGACGTTTATTATTGATCGATCGGGCAATCTGATCGCCAGCTCAACTATTAAAGAACCTTTTCTTATTGACTTGAAAAAGCAGAAGTTGCAACAAATTCCTGCCGTCAAGGCTGAAAGTGCTGTCATTCGTGGGACAGTGCAAGCCATCCTTGATCGATTTGGCAACTTTACCGCTATTCAACAGAGTCAGCAGCTTGATTTTAGGCTGGCAGATCAGCGGCAGCTTATTCAAGTTTCCGCTATTCGAGACGAACACGGCATCGATTGGCTCAGCGTTGTAGTGGTGCCCGAATCAGATTTCATGGCACAAATCAATGCTAATACTCGCACCACAATTTTGTTGTGTTTAGGGGCTTTGGCAGTGACAACCGCACTGGGTCTTTTGACTTCGCGCTGGATTACCAAACCGATTTTGCAGCTACAGAAAGCGAGTCAGGCGATTAGCTCCGGTCACCTTGATCAAACGGTTCAGGTGCGCGGTATCCATGAATTAGAATCGCTGGCAGATTCCTTCAACCAGATGGCGGGTCAACTCCAAGGCTCTTTTATGGAGCTGGAAACCCGCGTTGAGGCACGCACCGCAGAACTGAAAGCAGCAAAACTGGTAGCTGATGGCGCGAATCAAGCCAAGAGCGAATTTCTCGCCAACATGAGTCATGAACTCCGCACGCCTCTTAACGGTATTCTGGGCTACGCTCAAATCCTCAACCGCTCCAAAGTGCTGCCCATGAAAGAGCGTCATGGGGTAGAAATCATTCACCAGTGCAGTTCCCATTTGCTGACGCTGATCAACGATGTCTTGGACTTGTCCAAGATTGAAGCCCGTAAGCTAGACTTTGCACCGAAGGCAATTCACTTCCCTTCATTCCTTCAAGGGGTTGCCGAAATCTGCCGCATTCGTGCTGACCAAAAAGGGATTGATTTCCTTTACGATCCGGACCCGCAGTTGCCCGAAGGGCTTTTTGCTGATGAAAAACGGCTACGTCAGGTCTTGCTCAATTTGCTGGGCAATGCGATTAAGTTCACCGACATCGGGTCTGTCCAGCTTAAGGTAACCGTGATGGAAAATGCCGAGATGGAGCATCACGCCAATCCGTCCATGCGTCGGATCAAATTTCAAGTGGAAGATACAGGCGTAGGCATTGCGCCTGACCAAGTGGATAAAATCTTCCAGGCGTTTGAACAAGTGGGCGAGCGGCAGCGCCAAGCCGAAGGTACAGGTTTAGGACTAGCGATTAGCCAAAGAATTGTGCAGCTGCTGAACGGGCAAATTCAGGTCAAGAGCCAGCCTGGAGTCGGCAGCGCTTTCTGGTTTGAGGTGGAACTGACGATCGCCACCGATTGGGCACAACAAAACTCCCTCACCACTGGCAAACAAATGATTGGTTATAAAGGACAACGACGCAGCATTCTAGTGGTGGACGATCGGTGGGAAAACCGAGCCGTTCTCGTCAACTTGTTAGAGCCACTCGGCTTCCAACTGACTGAGGCTGAAAATGGTCAAATAGGCTTGGAAAAAATCCGCCAGTCTCAACCAGACTTGGTGATTACAGACTTGGCGATGCCAGTCATGAACGGCTTTGAACTGCTCAAGCAGGTTCGTGGTGCCAAGGATTTGCAACACCAGAAGATCATTGTTTCTTCTGCCTCAGTCGCCCAAGCTGACCAGCAGATGAGTTTAGACGTCGGGGGAGATGATTTCTTAGCCAAGCCAGTCGAAGTCAGTGAATTATTTAAGCTCTTAGCTACTCACTTAAACCTGGAGTGGACTTATGAAATGACCGCTGCAAGCGACTCTCCGTTATCGCCAACGACTGCATTGCAGTATTCGGAAGGAACGATGCTGCCCTCCGCAGTCGAGTTAAAAACGCTACTAGACCTGGCACAGAAAGGTAACTTAAAACGGTTGCGGGAACACATAGAGCAGCTAGTTCACTCGAACCCTCGCTACGCTGGTTTTGCCGCACAGGTGCTTCAGCTTGCTAAGCAATTTAAAGCTGAAGAGATTGAAGCGTTGCTGCAACAGTACTTAATAGAGGAAAAAGCTCATGTCTAGTGCTGCCTTAATTCTGGTGGTGGACGACACCCCTGCGAACTTAGAAGTAATTTGTGAAACCTTAGGTGATGTGGGATATGAAGTCGCCACTGCGATCAACGGCGACCGCGCTCTGAAGCGCATCCAAGCTCACCCTCCCGATTTGGTCTTACTGGATGTGCAGATGCCAGGCATTGACGGCTTTGAAACTTGCCAACGGCTCAAGGCAGATCCCACTACCGCTAGCATTCCGATCATCTTTATGACTGCGCTCTCCGATGCTGCTAGTAAGGAGAAAGGCTTTGCCTTTGGTGCTGTGGACTATATTACCAAGCC
>NZ_JACJOZ010000062.1:0-79657 GCF_014695795.1 Phormidium sp. FACHB-592 | reverse complement strand
CTCATCGGTCAGGTCACTGTCGTAGTAAGGCTGACTCATATCCTCAAGCCATGTAGATGTCACTCTTCTGGTATCGCGCCTTTGTGACCGTAGTTGTCTTCTACTTCACATACATTTACAAACAGTTTCTTAAGATAAGCAACGCGGTTTCATTGAGAGCCATTATCTCTATCTGAAACCTGCCTTCGTTAGTTTGCTAAATAAATTTCTCGGTTCGCAGTTTCTTGTGCTTTTTTCATTGCTTGCGGTAGCGGTTGTTCCCCTAACAAAGCACTAACAAATTGATTATTAAAATTCATGCGAATGGTTGGTAGATTTTCGCCTGCTTGCCAGATTGTTGCGTAACCTGCACCTTTGACAAAGGGAGCATATAAAGGTTTTTTGTCGTAGCCTAAGCTGGCTAGAACCGATCGACGAGCTGGTAATGCTAATCCTTGCTTTGCCCAGGCATTCATGCCTTTAGTACCCGTTAGGTAAGCGATTAATTTCCATGCAGCTTCCTTATGTTTAGTTTTGCGATTCATAACATAAGCAACGGTAAAAGCCATTGTGCCTGCTTTACCATTAATGGTAGGTACTTCTGCTGTGGCAAACTCAATATCTGGAAAGGTTTCTTTGAAGTATGGCAATGCCCAAACCCCTTCAATGGTCATGGCAACTTTCCCCTGCCCTAGCATCTCACTGCCTGATGTTGCGCCTACATCAGTTGGTTGGGCAGACGTACGATCGTCATGATACTGGTCAACCACTAACTGCAACCCTTTCAAGCTGTTAGATTCGGCAAAGGTAGCATAGCCGTTTTGACCCATAAGCTGACCATTAAACGCTTTAATCACGAAGGCTTGTCGGGCTAGCTCAGGCATAATGCCAAAACCGTATTGGTCAATCTTGCCATCACGATCGCGATCAACAGTGAGCCTTTTAGAAGTAGCTAAGAGTTCATCCCAGATTTGAGGCGGCTGCGAGATATTAGCAGCAGCCAACGCTTTTTTATTATAAATTAATGCCAAAGTTGAGAAGTCTTTGGGCAATCCATACAGCTTACCGTTATGCCTAAACGCTCTCACCATAGATGGTTCAAAATCAGCAAGATTGAAGGCTGGCGTAATGTAAGAGTTTAATGGTTCTAGCACATTTGATTTCATCAATAAAGGTGCTTCAAACGCATCAAGATAAAAAACATCGGGCGCGACGTCACCAATTAAACGAGTTTTAATGACATCCATATACTCGCTGTTGATGACTTCATGCTTAACTTTTATAGTAGGATTTTGTGCTTCAAAAGCTCGAATGACTTGATCCAAAAGCTTTTTCTCATTGGGGTTACTTTGCCACCCGCTTAACGTAATAGTGACGGGTAATACCTGTGGTTCGTGCAGTGATGCTATCGGTTGATTACGACAACTTGTTAAGGCGATCGCCATCCATACTAAACCACTTAAACCAACGCGCTTTAAACTAAAATTTATAGACATAGCTCATCGATCGCGTGCTTCAACCACCCTCTTTCTCATCTATAGCGCGATACTCTGACATTGTGAACAGGTAGGCGTTCCCTAATGAAAGGAGCATTGATTAGTGCTGCTGCGCTTAAGGATCTGCCATACAGTCCGTGACTGGGGACGATCGCCCTATTCGGCAAGGGAATCAAACTCTTTATTAACTCGCATTGAGCTTGAGTCGGATGACTAAAGTTTGCCTTACTTATGACTTTTGAAGGCGCTGTATTTATATCTCGACGAGTCCTTGCTCAATCGGGGCGGATGTAGATTTGCGTGACGTAAAAGGCACCACGTTCACCTCTTGCCACACCAACGCCTGTCAACCGATACTCACGCCCTTCAATACTGGGACGATGAGCGGGGCTTCTGAGCCAACCTTGCACAACGCGTTTGGCAGTTTCGCGGTGAGTGAACATATAGGCAACATTTTCAGAAATTCTGCGGCTGGGGACAAGGCGATCGAGTGCCAGCACGCGCTGCCGAAAGTTACTATGCCCAAACGGAATGCGTCGATCTGCCATGTTTTGACTGTGCGATCGGGCAGCAATGCTGATGCGTGTATCTAGTCGCAGTGGTGCAAGACCTAGTATGGCTCGATGCTGGTTAATCTGTTCGTAAACAGCGTGTTCTAGCGCTGGAATCGATGGTTCAGCCGCTTCCGTGGTCGGAAGGACTTGAGACGTTGGCTGCGATCGCCGAAACAAGGCTGGCACTTGTTCTGCTACAGCGCTGATGGCAATTACAGTTGGTAAACTGCTCAGCGCCATTAAACCCAACACTTGCATGAACCGGGCTGCAACCATAAAGATGTTAAGTCTGATCAATACTCTCTGTTTACAGACAAAATCAGCGATCGATTGTTCCCTGGTGCAAAAGACTCACGGGGTGCAATGCTCTTGCTTCGCTGGGTGCTGTCAACTTACCTGAGGAAAGAGATAAAGTACTGGATCATGCTGTTTAACCCTATTCATGTTTGCTCGCAGTCGTTTCCCTATCAAAATGTTCAGTGACTGCGTCCGGCTCTACTACACCGTCTCCCTGAGCGACCGAGACATTGAAAAGATGCTGCTCTAACGTGGGGTTGCAGTAATGAGAAGGAGCCTACGTTACTCCCGTCTGAGTTATCGTCAAAGAAGGAATGAAGTAACTAAGCTCCTTTAAACATCGCACCCGAAGCAGCAAGCTTATGGACAGCCAAAACAGCCAGAATACGGTTGAGCCAAAACGCCAAGGGGCAACTTCAGACGATGCAGGCTCGCATCCAGACGGTTCGCACAATTCACAGCCCCCCCAGCGCGTTCGCCTCATCATGAATCCGGTGTCGGGTGATGATGAGCCTAACCCGATGAAGCTGCCAGACATCATCGCCGCTATGGAAGCAGAAGGAATTCGCGCTGACCTTGTGTTTACCAGTCCAGATGAATCCCCTGCTTTGATTGCCCAACGGGCAGTGGAAGAAGGGTATGACATGGTTGTAGTGGGGGGAGGAGATGGCACTGTAAGCGAAGTGGCTAATGGACTGCTCCACGCCCCGATTCCGCTAGGTATTGTACCGATCGGCACGTACAACAATATTGCTCGTAGTCTTAACTTGCCGACGGATGTTGCTGAAGCGTGCCAAGTTCTGGCACGGGGTCAAGTGAAGCACATGGATGTGGGTCAGGCAAACAACGAGCATTACTTTTTTGAAGCAGCAGGTGTAGGACTGGATGCCGCCCTCTTCCCGTTAGGCGAAGAAATTAAAGGCGGGCGGTGGGGGCGGATGGTGCAAGCGGCTCAGTTGGCAGTGGGCTACAAACCACAGTGGCTGCAAATGCAATTTGACCGCTCCATTGCTGAAGCGCGTGAGCGACCTACCTCAAGGCTGCGCTTTTTGCGACGACGAGTAGAGCCGGTTCAGCGCAAGTTGCAGTGTTCAGCACTGCTTGTTGTGATTGCCAACGGACCTTACTATGGCACTGGCTTCACTGTTGCTCCCGATGCCGTCATTGATGATGGGCTGCTGACTATTAGCATCTATCGCAACTTTAGCAAGTGGGAACTGATACGTCACTTCTGGTCTATCAGCCGAGGACAATATCACTACAGCCCTAAAATTGAAACTTACCGCGTTGCTGAAGTGCGGTTAACATCCAGGGCGGCGTTACCAGTGCATATTGATGGGCATCCGCTGGGAACGCTGCCAGTCACACTTAAGGTTGTGGCGCAGGCACTCAAGGTTATGGTTCCTGCTACAGATACTCCAACGTACAAGCGCAAAGATGATCTCAATCCACCGATCGCTCTGCCTGTTGCTAAGGCAGATGAACCTCAGGACGAATAAGAGCCATTCACTTAGATGCATAAAAACACATTTGAAAATTGTGTTCAAACTGAACTACTGATCCTACTGAGACAAAACTCAAATGGAGTGTTTTACCATGCGCGATCGCTGGACACTATAGCAAAAGATGAAGGACGAAGGATAAGGGATGAATCGAAGCCCTTGCTCAAAGGAAGTTTCAAGGTTTATGTCTGTCCTAACGCTCTCTTCAACTGCTATAACAAACAAAAAAGGCCTTTATGACTGGTTCCTGGCAGTGTGGCAGACGATCGCTAAGCCATCAAAAAAATATCATCCCCCTTGTAGCGGCAGCAGAATGGCAAACGTTGTGCCCTGTCCAATTTCTGAAAACACCTTAATTTCTCCTCGATGCTTTTCAATAATCTGATAGCAAATAGAGAGTCCCAGCCCTGTGCCTTTACCGATCGATTTTGTTGTGAAAAAAGGATCAAAAAGCTTCGCTTGAACATTCGGTGAAATGCCGGGACCGTTATCACTAATCTGAATGGAAACGTGATGCTGATCGACTTGCCCTGTGCGAATGGTGATGCTAGGGGCTGAAGGCTGGGCATGGGAAACTGAGGCTTGAGCATTGTCTAGACTGCCTGCTGTAGCTGTCACCTGATGTTCTTCTAGTGCATCGATCGCATTTGCAATCAAATTCATGAATACTTGATTAAGCTGGGCTGGATAGCATTCCACTAATGGCAAAGGCCCATACTCCTTTATCAGGTGAATGCCTTGCTTCAGACGATTATTAAGGATCAGCAGTGTATTTTCGATGCCTTCATGAATATCAACAGGTTTCATTTCGGCTTCGTCCAGACGAGAAAAATTGCGCAATGACAAGACAATTTGCCGAATGCGTTCAGTTCCCATTTGCATAGAGGCAAAGAGCTTAGGCAGATCTTCCTCAATAAAATCTAGGTCGATCGCCTCAACATAGGTTTGCACTGCCGCCGTTGGCTGTAGGTCTTGTTGCCGATAAAGTTGAATCAACCCTAACAAATTCTGGGAGTATTCATCAGCGTGTTTGAGATTTCCGTGAATGAAATTAATGGGATTGTTAACTTCATGGGCAATACCAGCTACTAGCTGACCCAAGCTAGACATTTTCTCACTTTGAATCAATTGTGATTGAGTTTGCCTAAGTTCTTGCAGTGCTTCAGTTAAATCTTGCGTACGCTCCTCAACCCGCTTTTCCATTGTGTGACGAGCTTGTTCTAAGGCACTGGTGTATTCTCCAACCCACTGCACTAATTGATTCAATGAAGTTGCCAGTGACCCTACTTCATCCTGTGTGCTAATTGGGCTTTGCAACTTAAAGTTGGACTCTTGAACTACTGCTTTTGCAAATCTGGTCACGGCTTGAAGCGGGCGGACGATCGCGCGCGAAGTAATTACCGCTAACATTACTGCCATGACAACAGAGAGCAGCATACTCCCTACGACAATTTGCATCCGCAGTGCTTCAGCTTGTGCCATCTGAGCGATCGCTTGCTCATGTTGCGCTTCAGCAGCAGCTTTAAGTCGAGTCAAGCTCTCTGTTAAGCGGTCTAGTTCAATGTTGGTTTTGCTGGAGGATGGGTTTCTTAATGACGCTAAAAGCTGTTGTTGTGCGGCGGCTATTTCTGTTGCTGTTAAATCTGTAGGCTGCAACTGCTGCCACAGAACTTCTGTCAATTGCCGATATGCCTCAATATTAACTGCATAACCTTTTGCTAAGTCCTTTGATGCCTGGGCATCAATTGCCAAGGCAGTGGCATGTTGGTCGGTGAAAGACTCAAATTCGACTAGCAGGGCTTTTACCTGACTCATTGAACCCAGAAACCTGGTTTTTTCATAGTCAAACCAGACTGATTCTCCCAATACCCCCATCAGCCGTTGCGGATGAATCCGAATCAGATTAACTGTGTTCTCTAGCTCACTCAAAAGGTGTTGCTGCTGGTTTGTAAGTGCCTGCTGTTGCTGGGCTTTTCCCTGATAGTAATCTCCGGTCACTAACCCAATGGTTGTTCCCAAGACGGCTATACCAATTGATAAAGCATAGCCAGCACTGATTTTGTGGGCAATGCTCCAATGTTGGCTCAGTTGTTTGAGTAAAGGCGTTTGTTGAGTGTGCTTGATGGAGAAAAGCGCAGAAGGGCTGTCCGCTTTTTTTACAAAATGTTGAATTGCTTGAAAGAGCATGGAAAGCTAGCCTTATAAATTGTTGCAGGCAGCGAAATTGGTATGTAAGCAAGATGATAAAAAGTTGCTCGATTAAGAAACAGAGTTGCCCTGTCCAATGGCTTTATAAACATCACGAATCATGTTGTAGTTGGTGTCATTCACCTGCACCATCTTGGCACCCTCAAACTTGTTGCCATCAGCAAGGGCGATCGCTTTCAATATCTGGTTCTGATTTTGCAATAATCGCTGCTGAATTTGCTCCACAAAAGCTGGGTCAAGCTGACTGCTTGCCACAAATGGATCAGCAGGTAAGGTAGGACCCTTAGCAAGAATCGGAAAGTCCTTTTCAGACAGCCCGTTGGACTGAAGAAACTTGTCATAGCGGCTGACCGAGCCACCCCAAGCAGCAACGGTGCCTTTCTGAAGTGCAGGTAATCCTTGCTTTTTCAACAACTGAATTTTGAGGTCTGTTTTGGGATCTAAACCGGCATCAATCAATAGTTTGGTTGGTCCTAAGTGACCGCTAGTTGAACCAACGTCCCACATGGCGATCGTCTTCCCACCTTTTAACTCTGCAACCGACTGAATCCCGCTGCCTAGTTTTGTTGCAATGACACAGTAATATTTCTGACGCTCGATCGCTACGATTGGAATAGCATTCGTTCTAGCACGCATCACAACATATTCTGATGGACCCGTAAACACCAAATCAACCTGATTAAGCTGAAGTGCAGCAGCAGCAGCAATGTAGCTTTCTACAGGAAAAAACTCTATTTTCTTCTCTAAAATTTCCTCTAAGAGAGTCCGCAAGACTCCATAGTCTTTCTGCAAATCCTCAAGCCCTTTCACATCTGATACTGCAAAGCGCAGTTTCTCCGGTTGCTTGATCGTTTTTGACGTAGAAGCTTGCTTGGTTGAGGTGCTTGTGGCGGTCGTACAACCTGCAACAACTAATAAGCTAGCCCAGAGGAAATGACGACGTTTCATAGTTTTGGCTGAGAGGAAATGACGACGTTTCATAGTTTTTGCCGTTGCAATACACCTACAAAGTGCCCAAACTTTGCTGTTGATCAGCAACAGGATAGCTGAAAAAAGTGGAAACCAGCGTTCTAAAGCGCACTTTTCAAGGTTGTGTCGCAAAAAGCGGTTAAGGGGAGGTGGGATTGCCTAAATCCTCACCCTCGGTTCAAATCCGAGTGCCGCCTTCGTTCGTTTCGGCTCTACATAACGGTTGCAAGGTACACGCTGATTATGTCAACTTGTGCCTAATTCAGTCAGTTTGTGCCAAAATTAGCCAGTGATTTGGTCACAATTTTGGTTACACCCCAGAATAGCGCAGTTGATATTGATGGTCGCATCGCACAAGCTAACGGACGCTTAAAAGCCTCTAAAGTGCGCGTCAGCATCGAACGTCGTGGCGGTATGCTCTGGCTACGTGGCACATTTCCGCCTAAGCCAGGTGCACTGCAAATACAGCCCTATCGGCAAAAATTAGCGCTGGGTGTGAATGCTAATCCTGCCGGGGTGCAACATGCCGAGAAGCAGGCGCGCCTAATGGGCGCTCAATTGAATTTAAAGCAGTTTGATTGGACTGATTGGCTGGGCGATCGCGTGTCGCCGTTAGGCACTGTGGGCTACTGGGTAGAGCGTTATGAGCAGAATTATTGGCAGCGTCGGGCACGATCGCTGAAGTCTCAGGAGACATGGCAATCGAATTATCAGCGGGTGTTTGTGAAACTTCCCTCCGATCAGCAACTGACAGAGCAGGTTCTGCTAGATGCGATTAACGCTACAACAGCCGATAGTCAACCACGCCGTCGCACAGTTCAGGCATTAGCAAAGCTAGCGAAACTCGCGGGTTTAGAGGTGAATTTATCAGAGCTTACCGGGAATTACTCGGCGCGTTCTGTGAATCCTCGACTGCTGCCTTCTGATACTCTGATTGCCCAAGTGGTTCAATCGATCAAGAATCCTGGCTGGCGATGGGTGGCAATGGTGATCGCTTGCTATGGTTTGCGTCCGCATGAAGTATTTCATACTGACATGACCGACTTTCCAATGTTGCGGGTATTGGAAGAAACGAAGACCGGAGCGCGGTTTGTCTATCCGCTTTACCCTGAGTGGGCGGATGCATGGGTATTGCATGATCGGGTGTTGCCACCGCTTCAAATCTTGGGAATGGCTGGGAATACGAAGCTGGGTGCGAAGGTGTCAGGGTTCTTTTATAAGAACAAGCTACCGTTTCGACCGTATGACTTGCGGCATTGCTATGCACGACGGTGCTTTGAATTTGACCTAGGTGTTGACTTAGGCGCTCAGCTGATGGGTCACGCACCGGAAATTCACAAGAAAACCTACAGGGCGTGGATTGATGAGGCTACCTATCGGAAGGTGTTTGATCGACTTATCTATCGAAGTGATCGCCCGTTGCCGCCAACCACTTTGAAGGACAACTGAACATATCCCAATGCCACTGTAAAGCGCTAAGCATCTCTTCTCCTTAGATTCGATATTCCCATAGCGGAAATATAAACCTACAGAGTTTGGATTGATTGGTAAACTTCTTGGAGAGCTTACAACGTTTTTAGAGCTAGCTAATGATGGGCGTGTGCCATTATTAGCTAGCGGTATGCACTAGGGATGCCCCGAAGCTCCATAACCGCTGTCAAATTGATCTTGATCATGCGTTTGACACTGCCTACTCTGCGATCGTCAATCCAATGGGTGCCCTCCTCCCATTCGCCCTCGTCAATTCGACGTAGAATACTTCGGCGGCTAAACCCTTTGCCCAAGCGCAGTGATGCTTGCTGTATCGTAACCAGCTCGGTATTACTAGGAAGATTAAATTTGGGCTTCTTCGGTTTCACTGAATATCCTCAATACCGTTAACGGTTACAACAAAGCCCCAATTTTGATGGAGCTCAAGTAGTTCTTGCAGCAAATCAACGAAGTCGTCACTCCAAAGCCCTTGCAACTTGCTTTTCACCCACTCCCTGTCACCAGCAACCATTGCTGCTAAGCAAGCGCCTTCGATTTGAAAAAAGTCTGGAGCAGCCAGCACAGCACTCCTTCTTTTCTTAGGGTCTAAGTCTTCAAGAAACTCTCTTTGATTTGCCTCTTTCTGGCTTTGCTTCTCGACCCATAGCTCAATTAGAATTGGGTACTCCGGCAATTTACTCGCTTTGCTTAGAAGCCAAGTTTTGTAAGCCAAAGAGATTTCTCCGCCTGCAAATAAACAATTGCTTTTAATCTTTAGATCTTGATTCTCTCTCTGCGCTTGAGACAAAGGAGAAGAAGAGTTGGAAAGAAGATAATAAGGATCTGGAGGATTACCAGAAAGCCTGCTAGGAATAAGTTTCAGTGTTTTCGATTCTCTTAAGTGCGACAAGTTTTCGCAGTCCTGTGAAACAGTCTCGCAATGCTGCGACAAATTTTCGCAGTCCTGTGAAACAGTCTCGCAATGCTGCAAATCGTGTTGTGTGCTGTTAGTCTCAAGCTTTTCCTCGGTTGGTATCCACAGCTGCATTCCACCGACCGAGTCCATATCAAGGCGATTTTTGCCCTTAAGATAGCCTAAGGCGCGGTAGTAGGTTGCAACGCTGATTCCTACAAGAGCGCAAAATTCCTGAATATCAGGAATTCTTCTCTTAAAACCTTTCTTACGAGTGGTAGCGACAGAATAATAAAGGATTCCTCTAGGAGTTATTAGTCCGTCTCTAAAATCTTCTAAAGCCTGCTGGAAAGTCATTCGGTAGTGAGGTAAAGTCTTTTTGTTTTGGCTGCTTTGCGCTTTGAAAGGCGTACCGTTGGTTTCAAAATGTGTCATAATTGCTCCATAGTTAAATTGGCCCCGCTGCTAACTGAAGTAAGGCGGGGTTTTCTGTGCTAGGCGAATTCAAATCCGAAGTGCGCTACATTGGCTTAGAACAGCCGACACATTCGCAAAGCTCAACAAAATATACAAAGCTCTCTGTTTTCATAACAGGAAGACTTGCAGGTTCTCTGGAATTTGCCCGAAGACTTGACGCTGGATACGTTTTGAGAAGGTAGTACGCTTAACCTGAAATTGACGCTTTGTTTTGCTGATTCAAATAGAGAACAGCAGCTTGTTCAATCACGTCTGATAGGTAACACCTTTCCTGAACTGCTTTGATTTGAAGCTGTTGCTTCAAATCTACAGTCATGCGAATGGTCAAACTTTCTCGTTTAAGAGGAGATAGGTTCTTCACGGTCTTAGTCCTCGAATTTTTAATGCAAACTCGCCTTTCGTGCCGCAATGTTGGGCGCTGCGTGTTCCGAGCAGAGTGATATATTCAGCCATTGGGATCATCGTTTCCACAATAAAGCGCTGCAATTGAGTTTTGAAAGAGCCTTAAAGATCGACACTCTCTAAATTCAGTGCAGCAAGCCAATTACAAAAACGTCTGGTCTTACGCAAGTCTGTGAGATACAGATCAAATGTACTTAAGTAACAGAATAATAACGCACTTCATCGAATATGTACATTTTTTTGGTTAATAAAATGTACTTTTTGCGTTACGCAAAAGGGTTTTTTGTTGATCTACTTGGTTACGGTAAGAAGTAGTGATTTTTGTGCCGTCTAGACTTTAAAGTGCTGGTTAGAGTGACAGCGAAACCTAAGGAGCATTGTGAAAGCCTTGAAATCGCTCTACTAGTGATTAAGTGAGCAAGTGATTGATTCGTGAATCCAGATGTGTTCTTTTATGGATATGCAATCAATCGGTGCTATGTGAACCAAACCATAATTGATCGGCTTTCTACTGCAATTCTGAAAGCAAGGGGAAATATGTCACGGCGGAAATTTGCACGCCTACTGGGCGTTTCGCAATCCACTGTACAGTCTTGGGAGAATGGCACAAATCTACCAAGTTTAGACAATTTAGAAAAGCTAGCTCAATTTCAGGGGATGCTGGTTGAGGACTTTGTTGCTTATCTTTATGGCCGTGGGCCTGATCGAAGTACCTTAGAGACTAATGACAGAGATTTGTTAGAGCAAGTTGGCATACTGCCATCACTAGATGTGGCTCAACTGCTGCGGGTTGTTGCCGATCGATTGGAAAGAGTTTATGGAGCGCAGATTAACCAACAGTATAGGACTTCGATAAGTGATGAGAAAGTAGTCAAGGTCGAGCCTTCGCAGGAGCAAGGCAAGCTTGAGATTACGATTCAACCTGCGATTAAACTTAGAGAATCAGAAGATGAATAGGTTGTGCTCTAGACCGATAACCCGGCTGAACTACCATGACTGAAACGAGTTCACGACTTTATGCATTGCCTTCGCAATTGAGCGTTAAGTACCGCTATGCATTTACTCTAAGAGTTGGGCACTGTTAAAAGAATACCTACCGCGTGCCGCTATATCACGTGGGCACAGGTGAGCAGTTGACCGTTCGCCACTAGAAAGCCTGCTCCAGCAGCCATGTCATTGGCGTGATAGATACGAGCGATCGCAGACTTAAACACTTGGCGATAGTTGCTAGAGACCATAGGTTTAACTAGCTACGCCTTCTTTCCCTCAAAGTGTGCCTTGGAGTTGACCTCTCCCCCACGGACGAAAAGATGACTCCTGCTTCCGCACTAAGTTTCAACGCAAATTTCATCTCAACCTCATCCACAGGGGTTGTTAAACCTGACTTCAGTTTGTTAAGCACCATTGCAGCCACAGGCTTGACATTTTCTAGCGTCTCTTCCAGCGATTGCCTTGCTTTAAGCACCATCTCTCCGGTATCCAGAGCAACCTGTTCAATAGCACTTGCTATTTGATTCATCAACCTCTACCAGAAACTTTTTTCTTCCATGAGGTTCATGCACTAGATTCAAGATAGCATCTGCATTCAGGCCACGAGAAGAGTAAGGTCTGTTTCCCTTACTCGTGTCCTCGACCACAAATCTCAAACCGCATAGCGTCCGGTTCACTCACACGAGTCTGGTTTTTAGAGTTGGCGCAGGCGGAAATCATGGTTCAGCTTAATTTACTAACCGTTCCTCTCGCCTAATAGGGGCTGAATAGTATTGGCTGCACGATCTGCCCGTTGCCAGCACTCCTCATTCTTCCGTTCGCATGTTCAACGCTGCTGCCACTCCAAGATCAAGATGCATAGCCTCATTGGAAAAGTAGAGCTTCACTTTTCTACAAAGAACTACCAAAGACTTTATTGAAGACATTCTGGTTGAATTTATAAATTGGAGCAACCTTATTCTGCTTTTCCTGCTTATCGTAATCTTCAGATTGGGTGCGTCGCGAGTGATGCATTGCTACCGCTGCTGCATCTAGTTCAGCTTCTGACGCTCCATTATCCTTCAGATAGGTCACGTACATCCGCCTGAGCTCTTTTGCAGTTACAGGGACTCCAGTGAATCTGAAAAACACGTTCCTAACGATATCCCACATTTTGCCTGCCTGAATCGGTTTGCCATTGTGTGCTGTGAAAACAAAATTATGCTGGGGATTTAGAACAGCTCGATGCTCGTTTAGCCATAAGTTGATGTAGTAGTAAAGCGTTTTATCCTCAGAGAACTTTACATTAGGTATTTCTCCCCAATATTCGCCATATGCTTTCCCAGTTTTATAATCTTCAGGAGAGAGGTGGATATACCATTTTGACTGTTTTTTATCCTGCACTTTCTCAACAGGTATAAAGTTGCTACCGTTGGATAAGCCACAAACCAGCGTTCTCCCTAATTCTAGTTCTCGTATAGTACGACTACGCTCAGGAGGCATCACGGTAAATAGCGCGATAATGAGAAATTTTTGGATGCTTTTTGCTCTACCACCTCCTTTACGCTTGACCTTCTGAGGCCTGCCATTGCGTCCTGTCAAATGATAGGTAAACTCTAAATCCGCTTCCTTTTGTAATTTTTTTAGAACCTCAAACACTTCCTCCCAAGGAATACTTTTTTGCTCAAAGGGCACAGCTTGGGGCTGTTCTTTTGACCGCTTTGTTATTTGAGCGCTGAGTTTTCGGAGATTTATCACTGCTGGAATATCATTAAACTTTTCTGCAATGGTTGAATCTGTTTCATTGCGATAGAGGAATTTTGCTAGTTTAACCAAGGTCTCTATAACTCTTGACCGTGACTGATACAGGTCAGAATAAAAATCAAGAAATTCATTGATCAGAAAGAGCATATCTTTAGCCGTTTCTTGTGCTTCCTCACGGGCCAACATTTTTGTTTCTGCAAGGAGTCTTGTATAATCGCCACCAGCTTTTTTAAAGTCTTGTAGTTTAAACCTCAATTGGACAACGGGAATAAGAAACTCAAAACTTAACTTGTCCAGAGGTGTATTCTTTAAACGATATAACCAGCCGAAGATTTGTCTGAGCATGATTACTTCACGATCAGCAGTTATCTTTCGATGATTTAAATGTTTCTGTAGAAAGACGGTAAAGGCGTCAAAATCTGACTGCAGCTTAGGGCTGATTTCAACCTTGTCAAGAATATATTTAGTTTTTACAATGCGACTGGTCATTCGAGTATCCGTCGCATGAGGACGGCGGTGGTGTCGACGCTTGAATCGATAAATCTCTACCTGTTCACCTGCATCAGTCTTAAGTCCTGTCCATCCTTTCTCAGCAGCCCAGTCAACTAGCTTCTTTAAATAAAACCGTGGGCGGCGCTGTTTGGTTTTGGGAAATGCCAGTTGATTAAAGGTTTGCTCTTGAACGGCTAAAGCATTCTGTAACTGCTCTAAGGAGATTTGTTGAAGAAATTCCAATCCAGCCTGAATTTCGGTTGAAGATGCTCTTGCTCCCTTGGGAGACGGACCACCCCATCCTGGAATGGTAAAGCGTACTAAGGCTGTTTGAACCATTCCTAGATCATGAGACTGCTTCACTTCTAGAAGGTACTCTTTATAGGAGCTAAACACTTCTGCTGCGCTCTGAGGTGTTGCCGTTCTATAAAAATCTTGATTCTCTGCCATCGTGTTTAGATTAGTTGCGTGAACTAGGGATAGATTTAGCTTATATAGCTAAAAAGCTCTATTTTTAAGATTATAGAACAAATGAACTATTCGCATAGAACTTTGTGGTACTGCGACCCAAATGTATTTAGTATTCAATATGTTAAGTGGCTCAAACACTACGCCCCGAAACAGCTGTCTGAGGTGATTCTTCGCTTCCCTGAAGTTAAGGAAAAAGTAGCCCCGTTCTATAAGGGCGTTCTATAGTTATAGGACACCTGAAAAACACTTAGTTTAGTCTCATAAACTAACCTTATGACGTAAAGTGGCTACAAGATTTTGATTGCTATTTTTTGGAATAAATTTGATAGAAACCAGCCTAAAAAAAGAAGAATTTAGCTTATGATGACGAACTGAATATCTAGTAGCCCAGGTGTCATGTCGAAGAGGGATAGTCGACCATACTATCAGCGGAAAGCCACTCACAAAGGCAAGAAGTGTAATCGCGGTCAGCCGATTTTTTATGAGGAAGTGAAGCAGCGAATCACCCTGACGCTTACCCCGATCGCGTTGGAAGAGCTAAAGACTTTGGCGATTAGAAGGGCATGTAGCCGTAGCGAGGTGATTGAGCAATGGCTGCGACAAAGCAATTCTGCTAACGATTAGTGTCGTTAGCGATCGGGCAGCCGGGCAGCAAGGGGGGGTAAGTTTGGTAGCACAGAGGAAGGAGTGATCTAGAGATTCGCCCTAGCGCTTTAGGACTACTCCCATTGCTCGCCCCTTTCCTAAAGCTAGAAGTCGCCTCACTGGTAGCGTGGAGGCCCTATATAGCCACGTTCTACTTCTAGAGGGTAGGTAAGCTTCAACGGACGGAGGACTACTGGTAAAGCAAATAGTGGCGCAGCTCTAAAGAGTTTGGAATAAGGGCAAACTACATCATTTGGCGGGTGTTTGAGCAAACCGAAATCTTTCTACTCCTACACCCTTGGTTCATGGATACCGTTTTTCCGCCATGAGAAGCTGACGTTCCAGAATCCGGGTTGGGATGTTGAACCTTAGGAGTTTCGCTGTGGCTCGACCGACTGGCGTAGCACCCTCAATCTTGCTATTGCTCAGCACGAAGTGTTCTGCCCAAATTTGGCTGCGGGGATGGAAGAGTAGGGTGATTTCGCCAGTGGCAGGATCAAAGGTGGCTAGGTCTGTCCCTTTATGACGATTGCAGGAGAGGCAGGACAAGGCTAGATTGGTAGCCGTCGTTTGACCGTCATGCTTCTGTGCAATGATGTGGTCTACCTCATGGGTATAAATGGAAAAATCTTGATGGAGCAGACAATATTCGCACCGCCCCTGAGCACGATCGCTTACCAATTGCCGTAGGTCGATAGGAATTTTGGCAGATGTCATTACCCTACTGAAGCGATCGCGCGGGCCTTCATCAGAATCATCAAATGCTCAAGTTGCTCATAAACATCCAGCTCGGCGACTTCAGAATTAGTCAAGGTTCCTTCTCGATTTCTGTCCAAGAGCGATCGTAGGCGCTCCTGTGCAATGGGTGATACTTTGAAAGCGACGATATCCTGGGGCGTTGGGCGAGTCATCAGGAAGTCTAAGACTTCGAGGTAAGCCTCGGGAATTTCTTGTAAGTTAGCAGTGGTGATCGCCAAGGATGCCGAAGAAGGGTTAGCTGAGTTTAAGAGTTGGCTCAGCAATTCCGGCAGACGGCTGCGAAGCGGTTCCAGCCGTTGTGCCAATTCATCAGAGATTTGAATGGTAATTTCAACCATGATCAATCGTTTTTGCAATTCTCCATTTAACTAGCCAATCCTTTAGTACAGCTTAGCAGGGTAGACCTCAAAGTAGATGATGTCTGGAGAGCATGGGGCACTGTAAAACCTCATTAGGAAGGTATTTTGAAGAATGACTGTTTAAGCCTCTGAAATGTTCGTATGTTTCTATTCAGGGCTAAAGGAACTATACACCCAAGAAAACTCACCAAATTGAAGATAGAGTCCCGTTACATCCTCAGCAGTCCACCAGTCAAATACTCCAGTGCGACTATATCCTATCTTCAGATCGTTAATAATAAGCTTGGCACCCCTATTGTCGATAACTATATTACAAAGACAATGTATTCGGCTTTGAAACTCAGCTAATGAATCTTCTTCGGTGACTATCCAACTAGCATCTTCCTTTGAGCGAACAGGGAAAGACTCTTGGAGCAGACGATTGCAGAAATCAAATTGATCATCCTGAGAAGATGCTTCTCCTAATTTTTTCGATTCCAAATAAAGATCGATAGCTTCATTGAGAATGTGAGAGAGATCGCAGTTCATTCCCTTTGCAACTTCGTCCAACACCGTCTTTTTCCCTGGGTCTACTCGGCAGCTAATTGTTACTTTCATACACTTGTAATATAGTAGATAGGGAAGCGATGATGATGTTATTAGTGCTGTCCTCCACGAGCACGATTACAGTAGCGATGTGTGAGGCGTGCATTTTCAGGGATTGTTTTACCACCTCGCCAGTAATTCTCAATGTGATCAACTTCAGTGTCATCTATATCATGAATGTGCTGATGGCAAATCTGGCAGGTTGCATCTTTATCGAATAGTTCTTGTTTCAGTTTCCGTGAAAAGGCACGTGGCTCTTGTCCATTACTTCCGATTAAACCCTGAAGCCTTTGCCGCCAGATATCTGCACGATATTGGACTCTCTCTTGCTTATCAGTTGTGCTAGTAATGTATTCAACAAATTGAGGGTCATTGGTTAGCAAGTCCAAAAACTCTTCTCTAATGCGATCAGCAATCGGAACAATTTGGGCTTTTTCGTAATAGCTGAATGTATACAACAAAGTATCCCAAAGAGCAACGTTCAGCTTATTTTTCTCCCATGAACCATTAGGATTATCCAGTTTTCCAGCGTTAAAGCGTCGAAACGCATTTTTGCCGAAAACAAAATGAGCCATTTCAATAGACTTTTCAAAAACTGCCCGCATTTTTGAAAGTTCTTTTTCACTGAGATTACGATGTTTATCCATCTCCAGATTAAGGAACTGCTTGATTGGTCCCTTGTACTTCAAGTGAGTTACTCGCCACATGGCAAAGAAGCGTAGGATTAGCTGCCGATCAGCCATTCGAGGATGAGAGCTACTAGAATTCAAGATTTTGAGTAGGTACTGATTATCAGTTAACTCGCGGAGTAAGTTATTGTAAGGACCTCTATAAATACAGTTCCTTAGCTCTTGATCAAGCAGCTTTTCTGCACCAAGATTCAGACGTTCAAATACCTCAAATTTAACGTCTGGATCAGAATCCTTTTCAATGACAATTAGACGAAGGATTGAGTTGAGAATTGTTTCTTTCAATTCTTCGTCTAAATCCTTAAAAAACTTTCGATTCAATTCGGTTAAGACTTGCAATCCTGACAATTTAAAGTCTTGACCGTCTGGAAATCTGCCATTAATGAATGAGCAAATGCTTTTCAGACGCTGTTGTCCGTCAACCACAGAAAAAGTTTTATTGGGCTCTTCAGCGACATAAATCACTGGAATTGGAATGTCCAGTAGCAAGGATTCTATGAGACGGCTTGCCTTGATTTTATTCCAAACAAAGTTTCGTTGGAATTCAGGCTGGAGGTTTAGTTTGCCTCTGGTAGCCCAGCCGTTTAATGTTTCAACAGGCAAGTCCTGCTTGTCAGTCTTAACTCGTCGTCGTTCTGGAGCAATCTCAAGGGGAGTATCATCCTCAATGTCATCGATAGCTACAGTTGGAATGGTGTCATCTAGAATGCTGTCATTTGCAAAGCTAGTAGTAATTTCAGCGACCACGATTGTTTACCTTTGAGCAGTTGAATAGGTTGAACGGCTACCTTAATTGTTCCCTTAGAGAGATTAGTAAACTCACTCCTCCTCAAAGTCGTGACTTGTGAACTTAAGGACTCGGCAATTCTCGGTTACTGTACGAATCACGTTGTCTGGAACTCCGTCTGGAGCTTGGACCTGGATTTCTACGGTGACTTGTACATCTGCATTTAAGGTCGTGAGGTGCTGGAGCACTTCATCAGCAATTTGCCCTGCATCTTTGATTAGACGGGTAGGGTTCACGCTGACTGAGCCATAGAATCGCTTGACCTTCTTTTGAGGGGGAAAAGGAGGGAGAGTAACTGTTCCGCCGCTGGGTTTAGCACCCTTAGTACTGGTGTTACCAGTAGGTTCGGTGGAACCCGGTTCGTCGCTTTTCTCTTGCTCAACCCGCTTCCGCGCTTCTTCGTCAGCATTAAACTGGCGCTGTGCGATTTCTGGCTTAACTAAGAAGCTTTGGCTACTGAGGGCAACACTGATGGGTTCTTGTGGACCGGCTTTGAGTCCGAGGTAACGTTGTTTCGTCTCATCCCAACCTGTGGCATAGGCGAAGTTTTCGTTCCACAGTAATGCTGAAACACCTTCTTCAATTGCCTGGAGCAAGACCAGATTGCTTTTCAGACGGGGAAGATACAGGTAGTTCGTGAGGTAAGTCCACAGTTTTTTGAGGTCAATGTGATCAGACTCGCGCCAGAGGTAGGGATTGAGAGCTTCTAAACACAGGCGACTGGCTGCATAGGTCGTAATTAAATGCTCCTCATGAACGGCTTTACGGCTAGCTCGCAGGATGGGGGAGTCTTGTCCCTGAAGGCGAATTTCGCTCCAACTGATTTGGTCTTTGGGGTCAGTTGCTCCTGCATCGTAGGTGGGCACCAAGAGCCATTGGTAAGCCTCTCTGAGCAAGTGATCAACAAGGTCATTGCTCTGGTTACGTTTAGTCGTTGCCTGGTTGCTTTGGAAGACGTCTAAGTTGAGAGCTTCCTTATCTTTAACGATCGACTCCCAAGCCAGATATTGACAGGTATTTTGCTCCAGGAGGGCAAGCTTAGCTTTGTCTGCAACCAGGAACAGCAGCATGTTCTTGCAGTAACGGGGACTGGCTCCTTTTTGGTTGAGGATTTCTGCAACCCATTTTTGAGCGGGGCTATCAGGAGATTTATGGATGTGAGGGTGCTGAGGACCAAGGACAACCAGCCTTACCCCCATCGACTCCTCATCGAGTACATCGGCTGAAGAGTCAGGCGCAATATGGACTCCAGCAAACTCACCGCGTTGCTTATCTAGCTTGAGCCGACGGATGATTTCTTCCCAAACTTTGTCCGTATCCTCCTGAATTTGGGTCGCTCGATCCTGGGCCGTACGGGTGACATTGGGTTGAGTGGAAATCCAGTAGCGATCGCCATCGATGTATAAATACGTTGCCTGATCAGTGAGTCGTCGTAGGGCATCACCAAAGGTGGCAACCGCTTCACCGGGCTGAACGCAGCCTAGTTTGACACGGCGATCTTGTAACCCTCGGTTAGCAGCTCTTAAGGTAGGGGCTGAACCGAGATAGATGGTGCGAGTCACACGACGGCAGGCAGAATAACGCCCTAGGTTGGGGTTCTGGCTATCAAGGTAGACGGGAAGGGAGTTGGAGCCATCTACGTCTTTTTCAATCACAGGTACCCAGTTGTCGTCCAGATAACGGGTTAGCTCGGACTGAACCTGAGCGTCATTCATGGCGACGGTAGCGGGCATAATCAGTAGACTGCGATCACCGCTATCCCAAAGCGTGTGAATCACCTTTGCCATCAGACGCAGGACACCACGGGTGCGCTGGAATTTGTCCAGCGTTGACCAGTCCGAATAGAGGCGATCGAACAGTTCTGGGTGAATGGGATAGGCTTCCTCTAAGCGTCGGCGGTAGCTGGCTTCCCGGCATTCTGAGGGAAACTCGGCTGCCTGTGTCTGGTACATTTCATGGAAAGCGCGCACAATGGCATCACGAGCTACGTAAGAGTCCGGATCGATGGGTTGAAACAGACGACGACGGACAATCTCAAAGCTTTCCTCGGCGCTAGCGGGTCGCCAGGGGGATTCTACTCGACCGATCGCATTTTTAAGCCGATCAAGGGCAGCCTTGCCGCGATCGCCCCCGATCTCGATATCTGAAGCGGGAATGCTGGCAACTAAAAGGGTGCGGTCGGCGTTTTTGGCAGACTCGCTGAGGGTTTGGGCAAAGGTGAAGTGGGTATCAAAGGTGCCAGCGGGTAAGTCGTTGTCTTCATGCAGTTGGCGAGCGTAAGACACCCATTCATCAACCAGGATGAGACACGGCGCGTAGCAGTTGAAGAGGTCTTTGAGAGCATCACCCGGATTCGTGGCGGTTTCGTCTGCTTGCCGGACAAACTCATAGGCTTTTTGGGCTTCTTTAACACCGCCTGCGGATTCTCCGAGCTGCCAAGCGATTTCGCCCCAGAGGGTATGCACCACCACCCCTTCTTTTTTAGGATAGGTTTGACCGGGAGAAATCTTGTTGCCCACTAAGACAACCGTGTTCACATCTTGAGGCAGCTCGTCTATCCCTGCCGCTTCAAAGACGGGTTCCAACCCAGGCAGATCTCTAGCTGGAATGCCAAAGAACAGGTGATAGAGGGCAAGCATCGCATGAGTTTTGCCACCCCCGAAGTTGGTCTGGAGTTCAATCACCGGATCACCGCCCTTGCCGCTCAGTCGTTGGAGTGCGCCAGTGAGCAGTTGCCTGAGTCCTTCGGTGAGAAAGGTGCGGCGGAAGAATTCGGTGGGAATGCGGTATTCGTCAGAGCCTTCGTCGAGATACACCTGCCAGAGGTCGGCGGCAAATTCTGCCTGCTGGTAGCGACCGGAAGCCACGTCCTGATGAGGCGTAACGATCTCACGCCAGGGCTTGAGTCCACCGGTGGGGGTTCCTTCAACAGGCGCAACGGTTGCACGTCGGGTTTCGCGGCGCGCCTGGTCTTCGTAGCGTAGCCGCATCAGTTCTTGCTTCTGCTTATCCACCTGATCGGCTTCTGGTGCCGAAACGGCGGAGAGTAACCGCGCCACACTATCCAGGGCACGGTAGGCATCATCCGTTGAGACGGTGGAACTGTGTGCCCAGGTATTGCGAATATCTTGACACTCTGACAGGAGGCTCCGTTCTGCTTTACCAAGCGTTTTGCGGAAGACATCATTCCATTCATTCCACATGAATTTCAGGAAGTCGTAGAGGTCTGTCTTCAGGCTGTTTTGCACAACCTTACTATCTTTATCGAAGTAGGCGGCAGCCCGCAGCGGCCATTGCCTTGTGTAAACAGCCTCCATCTCCCGTTCAAAGTAGGGATAAAGTCCTTCGTGGAGGAGCTTTAAGGCTCTGCCGACACGTTCGTGATTGCTGATAGCCATAGGAGCTTTAAATTAAGGTAGGAGGATTGATCTGAATCTTGAGCAGCTCGGAAAATTATGGGCAAAGAAAATCGATTTGAAGACCATTTGCCTCTAAAGCTGATTGGAAGATGTACCAGTCGGAATCAACAGCGTTTGTGATCGGGGGATGGGCAGGATGGGCTAACGCAACTGCAACAAACTTTCGATCTGACAAATCAAACTTCTCTAGAGATGGATCAGCCGGAAATTCAGCAAACTCACTCTTGAAAAGCTGGGTGATAGTAACTTGCTCACATCGATCAGGATTTCTCAGGTTTGTAAGTACCCATCTGAGAAATGCATCCCCCACACCAGGTTGCCCTGACGGTGAGACTTTATTTTTGTATTCATTCAGAATTTGCCAATTGTCGTCAATAACAAGAATCTGCCCTCTCTGAATCTGCTGTAGTTTTTGAACACAGTTTATAACGCATTGAAAAGTCGCTTGGGATGCCTCCCTGTTAGCAACAATCAAGACATTAGTATCAACAATAACGTGCATCTAATTACCTCTTTGTTGCCGTCGAATGGCAGCTTCTGTCATGGCAACCAAGTCACCCATCTCATCACCGAAGAAGCCTTCAGGCCAATTATTAATATTCCCAAATTCATCCAGATCTAAAGGCTTAATTATTGAAGTACCGGAATCAGCCATTTCACAAAAGTAAATAGCTGCATCAGTATTTTTTATTTCCTGCTTTTCTTCAGCAATGCGTCGTTGTAATCGTCGTAGGAGATGTTCGCTGTGACTCTCTAAAATGATTTGAATATTGCGAGTTTTAATTGCATCGATGAAAACATCTGCGAGACCTGCTTGAACAGAAGGATGTAGGTGAATTTCTGGTTGCTCAAGGATGATAGTGGAATTCTCTGGAACGTAGTAGCAAAGGGTAAGGACGGGAAGGATTTGTGATACACCGAAGCCAACATCAGTAATAGGAACTTCCGCACCAGTAGGAGTGCGTCGGACACGAATTTCGTATTCCCTGCGATTCTCAGCGATTGCCTGTAAACGAAAATCATGAATTAGTCCTAGTTCCCGCAGCCAGAATGCAACATGCTCTTCGACACTTCTCTCTTCTTGATTTTGCTTGCGAGAGCGAGCCTGAGAAGAAAGAAGTGCAGGTACAGCAAGTTCTCCGCGTCTTCCAACATCCTGTGGTCTCTCACCAGACCAAGCATAAATTCGTTTCGGGTATTCTCGTAGTGGTCCTAGGTAATAAATATTTTGGAAAAGAGTTTCAAACTCCAGAATTAAACTTGATGCAAATTCAGGACGAGAAGAACCGTAGCTTTTCATAGGAGACAGTGCTGCTTCCAAAATTCGTTGATCTGGCAGCAATCCATAAGATCGCCTTAACTCAAGTCCTTCCCAAAAAAGTTCGTACTTCGAAATATAATCCTTTATTTCTTGACGACGCATTCCAATGTGAGCTTTCCTTTCTGGATTCTCAAAAAAATAAGAAAACTCAATAATGTCAGTGTTGTCAGAATCAAACTCAACTACCGCGTTAAATGTGATGGGTCCTGAGAAACGAGTAAAGCGAGTTTGGTTGCCCATGCGCTCTGGGAACGCGAAACGCCTACGCGTTGACCAGGAGAGCGAATAACTTAGATATCCAGGAACTTGATGCTGATGAATAATGTCGTAAGAAGTGCCAAGATCAACATAAGTGTGCTCATCGCCCAAATGGAGTATTCGTTGTCTGTCGCTCGATTCAACTGTTTGCTTTAGCATCAATAAAAGTTGCGAAATCGCAGTTTTTCCAGAACTGTTTGTTCCGAACAGACCAGTAATTTGAGCAAACCGAATATCTCCAGTATCTTTCCAAGATTTGAAATTTTGAAAGCTTAGGTTTGTTAACATTGCTCAACTCCTAGAACAGATTGCCTTGAGTAGGGGCAGATTGCATGTGCTCCGATGCTAACCGGGAAATCTCCGGGTAGGAGATAACCAGGCTGTTGTAAGCCATCGCTTCCTGTGTCCAGTTTTTGCGATCGCAAATGCTATAGAGTCGGTAGGCTAAATCTCTGGCGACTTCGCCTTTATCGCCCAGTTTCATCAACAGGTTCGCGGCTCCGGTTTCGCCCTGTTGGTCGAGGGTGCGAATCAAATGCTGGGTAGCTTCCCAGTCGGGCACACGGTCATCGTCTGCCGGGTTCCAGTTGTCGGGCAGTTCATCCCGACGCAGCAAACGTACTTTGCCACCTTTTGCTATCAGGATGCCTGCATTGACCATGCCCTGAACGGCAGTATTTTTAGCTTTGGAGAGGGTTTCGGCATCGCCGTAAAGCCCATCGTTGAACTGGTGCTGCTCGAACCACGCAATTGCCCACCGGCTGTCGCCATCAAACTCGCCTTCTTGCTCAGATAGAAACTGGTCGAGGGTCTGATTAATCAGTTGCAGAGCCGTGCGAACCCGCATGGGGGAACCATCGGCTTCGAGGACTTTTGCATAGCGAGAGTAGATTGCCATGCCAGGACCAATGCTGGCTTGGGCAAGGTCTACAGGCGCGATGTTGCCCTGCTGGAGTTTCTTAATTGCATCAGGCAGTTCGCGCTGGAGTTCGTTGAGGAGTTGGCGACGGGTAGCTTGAGGAGCGTTTTCGGGACGGGGGCGACAGACGAGGACAATGGACGATGCAAGAGCATTAGTTGCTACCTTCACACCAGTGGGTCTTTCAGTTCTCATAGGCCAAGTCCCATTGATTGAAAATCCTGACTGAAGAAGACCTTCTAACATAGTCTCCCAACCTGTAGAAGCTACGGCAGGGAGGTTGTCACTTGTTATAGTCTGGTTTTCACTTTCAGTTTGTTTGAATGCGTAATAGACAGAAAGTGGATAATTTGGATGGCTAGCCTTGTACATTCTCTCAAACGCTCGAGTTAAGCCCTGTTCAAAGAACTCTTGAGCTTTCTTCCGATTCCCATCAAATCTATGATGAGAAGCTACAAGTTCTTGGAATTTTGGAGTAAGAAGCGTGCCGAATATACTTGGGTAGAGCGTATTAAGAGAACGTCTTAGCCAAACATAAAAGAAGTCCGATAAGTCGGCATAACCGACATTGTCGAAATATGGCGGATCAGTTGCAATTAGTGCACAAGATAAAGGTATATCTTCTGTAGCAGCATCTCTTTGCAATACTGTTGCTGCTACGCTTGCAGGTGCAGAAGCAATGGTCTTGGACATTGATTCAGTTGTTTGTCCAAAATCGCCTGCTGCCCGAGCAAAGGGATTAACTTCTGGAAAATCCCAATTCATTGCCAAAGCTTGACGACTAAAGACATTTACGCTTTGGTCACGACTTTGAGACCATATAGCAAGTGAACAGATAGTGTTTGTTGTCCTGCTAACAGCTAGTGCAAGATATGTGGCTACAGCATCAGCGTAAACTTTGGCATTAGAAGCACCTTTATGAATAGGTATCTCACTATCATGAACACCAGCAATAATAGTCTCACGATGTATTTTGGCTTCTACTTCATCAACTAAATCGTTCAGTGTAGTCAGCGCAACTAGCTGCCGAGCAGTGAATGCGTCCCCCCAAGAGCGCATACCATACATAGGTAATCGATCTACATCATGGCTAGGAGTAGTAACTAACTCATCAGGTTGCCATTTAGGTTTAGCTGTATGAGCGATTTCCTCCTGTATTTTATCAGCAGGTAAGTAAACTCGCCCTTTGCCTATATCTGCGACAATTGCCATCATTTGTGTGGACATTCTTCCTGCTTTTCCTTCTACTCTTAAATATTCAAAGGAAGCAGGTGTTCCACAACAAATACAGGTAACTCCTTGGCGATTGGATTTATTAGTAAGTATTTCTTCTTTCCCCTTTTCTACGCCAAATAAGATAGAGGGAGGATTTTGACTGTGAACGACAGTAGGATGTAATCTAGTTTCCTTTCCCTTTTGGGTCGAGAGATTAAGCGATCGCACCAAAGGCATTTGGCATCCACATGCAGGGTTTGGGCATTTTGCGGTTCTTGTCCATAACCAAGCGATTACTGTTGCTTCTCCTTCACCGTACTCCTGCGGTAGCTTCACCTTCGGGTACAAGTGCCCAATCCGTTTCTCTGCCTCATCCCGCATCCATTTGCCGTAATAGCGCACATCCTCTGCTAAACCCTGCGCTCCCTTCCACTGGTTCACCTTTAGCTTTTGCCGCGCCTCTGGATTCACTGGAGACATATCCTTAAATTTCGGTGGAATCTCAATCAACGCCTTATTGATCAGCACTGCCACCGGATTCAAATCACTGGCATGAGCTTCTAGTCCTAATCGCTGCGCCTCTAAAGGAATTGAACCACCTCCAGCAAACGGATCATAAACGGGAGGTGCATTTCCAGCCAAATACCGCCGCACCGCTTCTGGCTCTGTTGGTGGTTTATCTCCTCGGTTCCAGGCAATGCTGCGGGCAATCTCTCTCTGCGCCGCAATCAACACTCCAGAATTAGGATCATTGATGTCATCCCAGGACACTAAACCCCGGACGACTTGCTTCGTAATGCCTTTCTTATTAGTTTCGATGGTAATCCGCCCTAAAATGTCGAAAAGCCTTTGTCGCTCTGCATTCTGCGCTTCTTCAGTCGGAAACTTATCCGGCCAACTCGATGGGTCATCCACCAATGATGCAAACAATACCGCTCGACAAGCTGCTAACGGTCGCCGCGCCCACCAGAGATGCAACGTACTGGGATGACCATGTCGAATCGACTTTTCCCGCGCCGATTCCATATTGATCGCTTCGAGCGGTAGGGCAACTTCAATCAGCTTTTTGCGGTAGGTCATGAGGGGGCTAGTTAGTTTGAGATTGGTTAGACATTATTTGGGACTGGAGCATGTGAATTAGCTCGCGTGCCCAACGAACAGTTTGAGCAACGTCCTTTGCTGTTGTAGGCGTTAAGGCATAGTCTCCTGCATGTGCTACCGAATTTCGTAACTTTCCGATAGCCTCCAGTTTTCTCTTTGCCTCATTCTCTAAACCAGAAAAAGCTCCTAGGTTCAGAGCTGCATCCCGCTTGTCGCGGAAATCAGTCGTGCTAATGCGATCGATCGCCATATTACTCTTCTGCAAGTCCTGCCATTTTTTCTCAATCCTAGGTCGCCGGTTTGGCTCGACCTTGCAGAGCCAGTCCTCCTCATTCGGATAGTTCTGCCTCAACCACTCAGCTAAAAGCAATTCAACTGATGTGATCAGCATGAATAAAACAGGACGAACTGGTAGCTTTTGAAGATCGCTCAGTGTAACAATGCCAGCAATCTCGCGCCCTCGTACAACCAAGCAAAAAGGTGTTTGATCGACCTCTGCTACAAAAGAGAGCAAGCTGGCATCTGCTGAAATCAACATTGAAGGGTGAAGTTGCCTCATTACTGCTCTTACAGGCTCATTAGGTTTAAGAGCATCCTGGTGCACTAAAACTCCAACGACGCTTTCAGATTCATCACGAACCGGAATATAGTCAAAGCCTTGTAAATCAGACCGGGACAAGACTTCCTCCATTGGGTCGTCTAGCTCGCAAGTTATGAGGTCAAACGATGTAATCAAGGTAATGGGTATCCCTTCTTCTAAAGCTGGAAGAATTTGAGTGACATCACCATTAATCGAGTTGCTGGCCCAAATGGGAACTGGGATGTTTTGTGTTTCAGAAGCTGCTCTTTCTGCTTGACTCATTCTGGCTCCTCCCCTCGTTCCCATAGCTCTTGCCAGTTGTAGTTCACACTCGTCACCCCAAAATCTGGCTCCTTCTGGAAAGGCTGCTGCACATAGCGCACCACACAGCCATCATCCCCAACGTTGTAGGTGCCCTTCGATGCCGAAACTTTAAACGCATCCCCCTCCGGGAACTCCTTCGACTCCGGTACCTGCACTAACGCCAGCACAAAATCCTCCGGCTTATTGAGCGCCGTCAAAATCTCATTCTTTGAGACCGTTACCGTCTCTGCCCCTTCAATCCGCCCCTTCACCTCGATAAACCGCATCCGACTTGGGTTCCCGTTCGTTCCCGGCAGTCGAGACTCAATATCGTACCCACACTTCTCCCGGCTCACGTCTCGTGGTTCATACCGCAGCCTTCGTTCTGCCGCCATGACCGCCTGCATTGCCAGCAGCTCCACTCGCTTCGTCTCCCTGGCAAACAACGTTGGCTCAGACTGCCGTTTCCCTTGCAAGCGTTGCAGCAGACCGCTCGGCACCACTAAAGCACCCCCAACTGCTACAGGTGGCAACGGTGACAGGCGGCGCTCCTGTTCTAAGTCTGTCAACCGCTTGTGCAGACGTGACTCTAGCTCATCGGCTCTTGCCCTGGCCTTCCCAGAATTAATCTTGGCATTGACCTTTCCTGCCGCTTCTTGCTGCTTTAACTCCACCGCCCGCTGGTCCCAGTAATTAATCTCCTTTGTCAGCCGCTCCTTCACTGCCCGTATCGTCTTGGCAATCAGTTCCTCTTTACGCTGCCGCACCTCCTGAAGATGGTCGGGAACAATGTGGGCGATCGCATAACCCGTAGCCTGAGCTTCCAGATCCGCCCGTAGCCATCCTTCCTCCAGCACTGTCTCGACGATCGTTTTCTCGTCCTCTTGCAACGGTCGATAGTTGAGATAGGGCGCATACCCGGCATTCTGAGTCTTGCTCTCTGGGTCAATTTCCACGTACTGCATCCGGCGCGACACAATCCGACGCTTGCCGCTGGCATCCGTGCTGGCATCCTGAATCGAATGTTCCAGATAAACCAGCGCTCGCACCTGCTCACCGGGGTCATTCTCGTCCACCAGCACAGCCCCCTGCTTCAGTAAGTCTCGATGCCGCTCTTGCATCAGGTCAATCACTGCATCAAGTAGTGGGTGCCCCGGACACACAAAGGTCGCCAGTGGCTTCCCTGGCACACTAATCAGACTCTTCTCAAAACAAATCCGCTCGTAGCTCCGCAAAATTGGTTCTCTCAGACCAATCTGTCTGTCTCGATTGCGAATCATGGCCGGAACATGCGTCACCTCATAGCGCTTCGGCTCTCGCAGTCGCACAGTGCCACCGAGCTGCTGAAACGCTTCCAGAAAAAAAGAAGCGATGAAATGAGGCTGGAGCCGTCGGGCTTCCGCCCGTTCCATGTCTTCGCGGATTTGCTGCACTCTGGATGCATCCATCGAATCCCGCGACAGTGCTCGTTCCTCCAGCAGTTCCAGCAGCTTAGCCTTATCAAGGCGAGAGACCATTTGATCCAGCTTGGCGCGCACATCGGGGCGATCGCCATAGCGGATTGCTTGAATCAGCAGCTCCCGAAGTTCTGTACCCGCGATCGCCTTGCCCAGAACATCAAAAACTTTGCCCCCTAACGCCTTCTGCTCTAGCTCCAGTTTCTTGAGCAATGTCAGGTAGACATCCCCCTCACGAGTTTCTGCAGAGACCAGGTTCCAGAGATGACAGACCTCCGTCTGACCAATCCGGTGAATCCGTCCAAACCGCTGCTCTAAGCGATTAGGGTTCCAGGGCAAGTCATAGTTCACCATCAGGTGTGCCCGTTGCAGGTTAATCCCTTCTCCGGCAGCATCCGTAGCAAGCAGTACTTGTACATCGACATCTTGCTTAAAGGCTTGCTCTGCCTTCTTTCGCTCCTCACGACCCATCCCACCGTGAATCATGACAACCGCTTCTGCTCGTCCCAGCAACATCCGAATGCGGTCTGACAGGTAGTTGAGCGTATCTCGGTGTTCCGTAAACAGCACCAGCTTACGCCGATGACCATGAGCATCAAACAACTCTTTCTCATTCTGTAAGAGCTTTGATAACTCCTCCCACTTCCTGTCATTCCCGCTCCGTCGCACCTTCAGCGCCAGGTTTTCCAAATCTTCTAGCTGGCTGATCTCTGCCTGGAGTTCAGCGATCGTGCGGGCAGCCGTCGCTTGGTCAACGACTTCCTGCTCAGTCGCTTCCCGCTCCTCCTCAGAAATATCCTCAAAGTCATCGTCCCAGTCTTCTGAATCGATGGTCTGGCCAAACTCAATTTGAGCTGCCAAGCCATGCTTCAGAGTTTCCTCTTCCCGCAATCGCTTCTGTAGACGCTCTCGCCGACGTTTCAGTGACTGATAAATGGCCTCTGGGGAGGAGGCTAAGCGGCGCTGCAAAATCGTTAACGCAAAACCAACCGTTCCCTTACGCCCATCGTTTTCCAGCTTTTCTGCTCGGTTAAACTCCTCCCGCACGTACTCTGTGACGCGACGGTAGAGCATGGCTTCCAGATCAGAAAGCGGATAGCTTACTGTGTGGGCGATGCGCTCGGGGAATAAAGGCTTGCCGTCAAACTTGAGGAGATCCTCTTTGACCAATCGGCGCATCAGGTCGGAGGTGTCTGCGGTATGAACCCCATCGCGGAATTTGCCCTCAAAGCGATCGCCATCCAGCAACGCCATAAAGAGTTGGAAATCCTCTTCCTTGCCGTTATGAGGCGTTGCCGTCATCAGCAAAAAGTGGCGGGTAACGTTAGAGAGCAGCTTGCCCAGCTTGTACCGCTTGGTCTCTTTTACCTCACCGCCAAAAAAGGAAGCCGACATCTTGTGGGCTTCATCACAGACCACCAAATCCCAGTCTGTCTGTGCCAGCTTTGCTTGCAGTTCATCATTCCGGCTCAGCTTGTCCAACCGCACAATTAGGAAGGGGATTTCAGTGAATGCATTGCCGGTTCGAGCCGTCTCAATGCGATCGTTGGTCAGAATTTCAAACGGCAAATGGAACTTCTGAAACAGTTCATCTTGCCACTGCGCCGCCAGGCTGCCAGGACAGACCACCATGCACCGATGCAAATCCCCTCGGATTAGCAATTCACGCATTAGTAACCCTGCCATGATGGTCTTGCCAGCTCCAGGGTCATCAGCCAACAGGAACCGTAACGGCTGACGGGGAATCATTTCTTCGTAGACGGCTGTAATCTGGTGCGGCAGAGGCTCTACCAAAGATGTGTGAACGGCCAGCAACGGATCAAACAAATGTGCCAATCGGATACGGTGGGCCTCAGAGACTAAACGCAGCAAAGCGCCATCGCCATCAAAGCTCCAGGGTCGCCCTGCGGTCACAATCTCCAACTCGGACTCGCGATCGCGTAGTACCAGCTCATTACCAAGATTGCCGCTGGCATCCTTATAAACCAGCTCAACGACATTAGAACCATGCCAAGTCACATCCACAACAGTGACCTGGTGATTTGGCAAAATGCCTTTGACCGTAGTACCGCGTGTTAAATCCTCAAGCTGAGCCATGTTTAGGCACCTCTCCATCCACTCCCAGCTTTAACTCATCCTCTGGGAAATATTTGGCGAGGAGATCCTGACCGCGATCGCCCATCCTCTCCAAAAGCTCCTTCATCCGGTCAAAGGCCATCGGTGAAGGCATCGCTTTCTGCCGCTCCCACCGACTCACGGTTGAGAAGGTGACACCTAGCTTGGCAGCAAATTTCTCCTGCGACAGCCCAACCCGCTGCCGTAGCTCATGAACAAGCGCGGCAACACTGGCTAAGTCTGCCGGTTTTGCGTCTGGTGTCATCAAATTGACCAAAATTCAGAATGTCTGGTATGTCATACGCCATATCAATTGTTCCCTAAATTCTTTACAGGCAGCACCAAACCAACCAGGATCTTTCCTCTAACTTTACTGAACAAGCGTTGAGCTAAGGTTCTTGTAAGATTGCAGCTACAACTTAAGATTTGTTGCCGAATAAATACTTTTATCTCAAAGAATTGCAATTGATCGGTGGAGTGCCAAACCTTTCTGATGCATAGTCTTCTTCCAAAACTTATTTAGAAGATTCGTTTTCCTCTGCTAAAGTGGTTACAGTTCTGATTACATCAAATAGGTCACAGCTTGAAACTATTGCCAGGTAATGCTTTCGTAAGTAGTAAGTAGGATTGCCTAAATCCTTGCACCTGATTTGCTGTGTCTATCTCTTCTTTGTGTCCTGCAGGAAGCAAGCTACAAATAGTAACACTTTTGCCTGAGATCATCCTGCTGCATATGTGGTGTTGCTATTCCTTGAGCGATCGAGCTTTAGGGGTAATGATGTCCGAGCATGGGGTGGTGGAGCACTCGACAAGCAAACGCTGGGTACTGAAGCACATACTTGGCTAATGCTTCGACGCTACTTGCAGCCGACCTACAACTCCTAAAGGGTTGACGGAAAGCAAGAGCGGCGTTTCAAGACAAGTTGAAACGCCGCTCTCATGTTGTTGCTGGCTTGCACCGCTTTCAGAATTGCCACAGGTTTGTGTAGCCTCGACTGATGATCACCCGATCATCGATCGAAATTAGGCTTAGAAACTCCTCGCAGCGCTTTTCGCTTGGACTGAGCGAAGGTCATAGCGATCGAGGTTCATCACCTTGTCCCATGCCGCCGCAAAGTCATTCACAAATTTCTGCTGCGAGTCCACGGCTCCATAGACTTCTGCAAGGGCGCGGAGCTGAGAGTTTGAGCCGAAGATAAGATCGACACGGGTAGCCGTCCACTTGGGTTCGCCGGTTTTACGATCGCTCCCCTCAAATATGTACTCCGCTTCAGAGGTCGCCTTCCACGTTATGCCCAGGTCGAGCAGATTCACGAAGAAGTCGTTGGTCAACGTCTCAGGACGATGGGTGAAGACACCGTGTTTAGACCCTCCAAAGTTTGCACCCAGGACGCGCAAGCCGCCCACAAGAGCAGTCATTTGAGGGGCTGTCAGGTTTAGCAATTGCGCCCGATCGACCAGCAATTCTTCAAGTGATTCGCTGTGTTTGCCGCTGGTGTAGTTGCGGAACCCGTCGGCAGTTGGCTCCAGTGGAGCAAAGGATTCCACATCCGTTTTCTCTTGCAACGCATCCGTGCGTCCCGGCTTGAAGGGAACCGTCACATCGTGACCCGCATTTTTTGCCGCTTGCTCAATGGCAGCGCAACCGCCCAGAACGATCAAGTCAGCGATCGAAACCCGCTTTCCGCCAGATTGCGAGTTGTTGAACTCCTGTTGAATTCCCTCCAGGGTTTGCAGCACTGTCGCCAACTGGTCTGGCTGGTTGACTTCCCAATCCTTTTGCGGCGCGAGGCGAATGCGCGCTCCGTTGGCTCCACCGCGCATGTCAGAGCAGCGGAAGGTCACTGCCGATGCCCAGGCGGTCGAAACCAATTGGGAAACAGACAGACTCGAAGCCAGAATCTTGGCTTTGAGAGCGGCGATGTCCTGCTCATCAATCAATTCATGATTGACAGCGGGGATGGGGTCCTGCCACAGGAACTCTTCTTGAGGAACCTCCGCGCCAAGGTAGCGCGATCGAGGACCCATGTCGCGGTGCGTCAGCTTGAACCACGCCTTGGCAAACTGCTCGGCAAACTCATCCGGGTTATCGTGGTAGCGCTTCGCGATCGGGTTGTAGATGGGATCCATCTTCATCGCCATGTCTGCCGTCGTCATCATGGGGGCGTGCCGTCTTGATGGATCGTGTGCATCGGGCACTGTACCTGCACCAGCGTCGCCCTTGGGCTTCCATTGCCACGCGCCAGCGGGACTTTTCGTCAGTTCCCAGTCATATTTGAATAAGTTTTCAAAGTAGTTGTTATCCCACTGTGTCGGATTGGTAGTCCATGCGCCTTCGATACCGCTAGTGATTGCATCGACACCGACACCCGTGTTGAAGGCGTTCTTCCAGCCAAGACCCTGATCGATGACGGTGGCACCTCCAGGATCAGGACCGACGTGCGTCGTTTCGCCCGCACCATGACACTTCCCAAAAGTGTGTCCACCAGCAGTGAGCGCGACGGTTTCCTCGTCGTTCATCGCCATCCGACCAAAGGTTTCGCGAATATCGCGCCCTGATCCGATCGGGTCAGGCTCGCCGTCTGGTCCTTCTGGGTTTACATAGATCAGTCCCATTTGAACAGCAGCGAGGGGATTCAGGAGCACTCGATCGCCTTCGTAGCGCTCATTGCCGAGCCAAGCTTTCTCAGACCCCCAGTAGATGTCTTCCTCTGGTGCCCAGACATCCACGCGCCCACCAGCAAAGCCGATCGTCTTGAAACCCATCGACTCCAGGGCACAGTTGCCAGCAAAGACCATGAGGTCAGCCCACGAGATTTTCTTGCCGTATTTCTGCTTGACTGGCCAAAGCAACATCCGTGCCTTGTCGAGGTTGGCGTTGTCGGGCCAACTGTTGAGCGGCTCAAACCGCTGGCTACCAGAGCCCGCGCCACCACGACCATCGCCAATCCGATACGTACCGGCGCTGTGCCACGCCATCCGAATGAAGAGCGGTCCATAATGACCATAATCAGCTGGCCACCAGTCCTGGGAAGTGGTCATCAGCTCATAGATATCTGCCCTTAGGGCAGCTAAATCGAGGCTCTTGAACTCCTCAGCGTAGTTGAACGCCTCACCCATAGGATTGGATTGGGGTGAATGTTGGTGAAGGACGTTCAGATGCAAATAATTTGGCCACCAATCTCGGTTCGCTGGCTTGTGACGAGGCTCAGATTTCTGACCGCCGCCTGCAAATGGGCATCCGCTTCCGCTGCTCATGGTATCTCCTGTGAAGTGTTGTGGTGGGGCTTTTGACGTTGCAGGTATTGCAAACAAATAGCACACCAATAACTATTGGGATAATCCATGAGAAATATAATCGACAAGAAATATAAACAACGTTAGGGTTTGAAACAATTGGTTATACTACACCCAAAAATGAGCCTGTACGTGCTCTGGTTGAGCGCAGCTGCTTTCCACAAAGCTTACAAGACGTTGAGCACTTCTAGATATGGCAACAGCGACAGATGGTTTAGCTGACAAGCTTTACGCAATCTGATGCAACGGTAATAACTACTTTGGGAGAGCGCTAATAAGCAGTGTGACAGTTAAGACTGAGAAACAAAGAGTGGCAAAAGAGAGGCTAAGAAGGACGATCGCCCTGTTCCATCATCTATTGGTTTACAGCCTGTGCGATCGCCGCCAGCGCTTCATCACACCAGGCTACCCACTCTTCCTGATAGCGAATACCACGACGAATAATGAGATGCATGTAGATGTCTTTCAGTTCTAGTGAATTGAGATGTTTGGCAAAATGCTCATCTAGTTTTTTGACGTGTTCCACCATTTTTAAATGTAGCTGCCGTCGTCGTTCAATTTCGCGAATGACGACCTGAGGAGAAACTAGATGACCCGCCAACCCCATTACTCCTAAATCTTCACGAATGGCACTGGGTTCACAGGGTTGTGTGAGCCAGTTGAGCAGTTCTTGCTGCCCCTGCTCTGTGATGGAATAAATTTTTTTATCAAGCCGTCCCGCTTGGGGAATCGCCTCATAGCTAACGCTGCCCTGCTGTTCTAGCTTAGTTAGTTCGGCATAAACCTGCTGCTGACTCGCTTTCCAAAAGCAACTGCCAAACCCTTCAGCAAACTCTTTAGCAACGTCGTAGCCGCTCAGAGGGTGACGAGAGAGAAATGCCAGGATCGTGTGCTTAAGTGCCATAACTAAAAATCTGCTTGACGAATGCAATAGATTGAGTATACCTTGTTTTTGTATTCAAACTTTTGAATACAAAAACTGGAGTAATATATGGCTAATCCTAACTGGCGGGTTAAGCGGCAATTTGGGGGTAGATGGCAAAAGCGGTTGTCTACCCGGTATGGTCCTTGGGCGCTAGTCACAGGAGCGTCCTCAGGTATCGGTCGAGAAATGGTACTGAGGCTGGCTGAGGCAGGGATAAACCTTGTTTTAATCGCTCGGAGCCAAACTGTACTGGAGCAGATGGCGGTTGCTTTGACATCTCAACACGGCATTGAGGTCCGGGTGTTTGTCCTCGACTTGTCGCTGGCGGCAGGAGTTGAAACGCTAGTGGTTGCTACTCAAGATTTGGATATTGGGTTGCTGGTGGCTGCGGCTGGTTTTGGTACATCGGGGCTGTTTCTCAACTCTCTGCTGGAACAAGAGATGGAAATGCTCAACGTCAATTGTCGATCGCTTTTGGAGTTGATCTGGCATTTTGGGCAGCGCTTCGCAATGCGTGGTCGTGGTGGCATGGTGCTGATGAGTTCGATCGTGGGGTTCCAGGGGATGCCGTTTGCTGCCCACTATGCAGCGACCAAGGCGTATGTGCAGGCATTAGCTGAAGCGTTGTATGTGGAACTCGCACCGATGGGAATTGATGTCTTGGCTGCTGCTCCGGGTCCTACCCATTCGGGCTTTGCCACTCGCGCAGGTATGCAGATGGGAATGGCTCTAAAGCCCGAGGACATCGCTTTACCAATCCTTAATGCTTTAGGTCGTCGATCGGTGTTATTGCCTGGGGTCTTGTCAAAACTGCTCACATACTCGTTGGTGCCACTGCCAAGATGGTCACGGGTGCAGATCATGGGTGGGGTGATGGGCAGTATGACGAAGCATCAGCGAGGAACGATCGCAGACCTGGCGGAGGTTGAATAGCATGAGCGCTACATTGACCAAGATGCGTCACTTACCTCTAGTTTTAGGGACAATCGCTACTTTAATTGCGGGTGGAATCGGCTATGGCGCGATCGCAAAGCGTCCCACTCCACCGTTGATCTCAGAAACTCCACCTCAAGTGAAAACGGTATCGGCGTTGGGGCGCTTAGAACCACAGGGTGAGGTCATTCAGGTGTTTGCGCCCACATCGGCGGAGGGGGCACGAGTCGAAACCATTCGTGTCACTCATGGTCAACAGATTCGCCAGGGTGATGTGATTGCGGTGCTCGATTCGTATGCGCGGCGCTTAGCAGCGTTTCAGGAAGCTCAGGAACAGGCGAGGGTCGCTCAAGCCCAGTTGAGCCAGGTGGAAGCGGGTGCGAAAGTAGGACAAATTCGGGCACAGGCGCGAGTGGTCGATCGCCAGCAGGTGGAATTACAAACTGAAACTGAGGCGCAGGCAGCGACGATCGCCCGTCTGCAAGCAGAACTGCATAATGCGGCACTGGAAGCGAGGCGCTATCAAGTGCTGTATAGCGAAGGAGCCGTTTCTGCGTCTTTGCGCGATGGGAAGCAATTAACCGCCGATACAGTGCGACAACAATTGAACGAAGCGCAAGTTAATTTGAGTCGCATTCAGCGATCGCGGCAACAGCAGGTATCTGAAGCACAGGCGACACTCGACCAGATTGCTGAAGTGCGTCCGGTCGATGTAAATGTGGCGCGATCGCAGGTGTCTGCGGCACAGGCAAGGGGTGCACGGGCAAAGGCAGAACTGGATCTCGCAACGGTGTGATCGCCCCAAGATGGACAAATCCTCAAAATCCATACTCGTCCTGGAGAACTTGTGGGTGAGCAAGGCATTATCAGTCTGGGTCAAACTCGGCAAATGGTGGCAGTGGCAGAAGTGTATGAGCTGGATGTCAGCCGCATTCGATCTGGGCAGACGGCAACCGTGATCAGCAAGAACAATGCCTTTCCAGATGTGCTGCGCGGTCAGGTTGTAGAAGTGGGGCTGGAAATCAATAAACAAGATGTGTTGAATACTGATCCGGCAGCACAGTTTGATGCGCGAGTGGTGGAAGTGAAAGTGCGGTTGGATGAAGCCTCTAGCCGTCGGGTTGCAGGTCTAACCAATTTGAGCGTGCAAGTATCCATTGATGTCAATTGAGGCAATGGCAGTGAAATGACTCAAAAGAAAAAACCGCTATTTCTCTCCTGGTTGCAGTTACGCAAAGAACGGGCACGGTTACTGGTAGCGATCGCTGGCATTAGCTTTGCCAATGTGCTGATGTTTTTGCAAATGGGCTTTCGAGGTGCGTTATTTAGCAGTGCAGTGGAATTCCACCATAGCCTGAACGGTGAGCTGGTCATGATGAGTAGCCGATCGCGATCACTGATTTCCCTCGATCGATTTACAGACCGCAGGCTTTATCAAGCAGCAGGTGTAACTGGGGTTGCATCGGTCAGCCCCATTTTCCTGAATACAATTCAGTGGCGTAATCCTGACAACAAAGAGATTTGGGATATCTACGCCATTGGTATCAATCCAGAACATCAAGTATTGAACATTTCTGGGGTAGAATCCAACCGCAAGCAACTGCGACAGCCTGATACAGCTCTGTTCAATCTCGGTTCTCGTCAAGAATTTGGCGCGATCGCTCAACAGTTTCAGGCAGGAAAGCTAATTGCGACCGAAATCAATGAACGCCAGGTGCAAATCCAGGGTTTGTTTAAACTTAGCCCCACGTTTGGCATTAATGCCTATTTAGTCACCAGTGATGTCAACTTCTTACGCATGGCGACCTTTCGTCAGGGTGGACTCATTGATATAGGCGTGATTAAACTTCAACCTGATGCAGATATCCAGGCGGTTCTAGCAGAGATGCAATCGCGCCTGCCCAGTGATGTCAAAGTCATGACCAGAGAGGATTATGCAAAAGCAGAAGTTGCCTTTTGGAATGCTAGCACTCCGGTAGGCTACACCTTTGATTTGGGTGTAGTGATTGCCTTTATTGTCGGCGCTGTGATCGTCTATCAAATTCTCTACAGTGATGTGACCGATCACTTACCTGAATACGCCACCCTCAAGGCGATGGGCTTTCGCGATCGCTATCTCCTCATGGTTGTGTTCCAAGAAGCTCTAATTTTGGCGGTTATGGGATTTGTTCCGGGGACTGCGATCGCGCTTGGCATCTATCGCATTACGAATGTGGCAACGATGCTACCCATGGCAATGGATTTGGGACGAATCGTGTTTGTGTTGCTTCTCACTGCCATCATGAGTTCGGTCTCTGCTGCAATGGCAGTGCGTAAGCTGCAAACTGCTGACCCTGCGGATATTTTCTAGGAGTTGAGCATGTCCAAATTGCTAGAAAGCAATGCCCTTCATACCGCTGCACCTGCTATTTCCATTAGCCATCTGAATCATTACTATGGTCAAGGCGCTCTGAAAAAACAGATTTTGTTTGATGTGAATCTGCACATCGATCGTGGCGAAATCATCATTATGACGGGACCATCAGGTTCAGGTAAAACCACATTGCTGACGCTGATGGGAAGTTTACGATCCGTTCAGGAGGGCCATTTAAGCATCTTAGGACAAGCGTTACATCATGCCACTAAAGCACAGATGACCCTCGCTCGTCGCAAGATTGGCTATATTTTTCAGGCGCACAATCTCTTAAACTTCCTGACTGCCTATCAGAATGTTGAGATGGCATTGGAACTTCAAGAAATTACTGCTGCCGAAGCTGATACCCGTATTCGGACTGTCTTAAGCGCAGTCGGTTTGGCAGATCGAATGGACTACTATCCTAGTGATCTATCAGGTGGGCAGAAACAACGAGTGGCGATCGCCCGTGCCTTGGTCAGTCAGCCCAAAATCATTTTGGCAGATGAACCCACTGCTGCACTCGATAAGCAATCAGGGCGGGATGTGGTGGAAATTATGGAAAAACTCGCTAGAGAGCAAGGCTGCACCATCTTACTGGTGACTCACGACAACCGCATTCTAGATCTCGCCGATCGCATTATCTACATGGAAGATGGACGTTTAGTGAATCATGCCGCTACTGCTATCGCTCAATAGCTTTTTCAGTTCTGTGACAATAGATGGCTATGATTCAGCAGCCCAACTGGAGTTCAGCTTGGGGACGACGCGCAGTTGTGGCAAACCCAGACGGACATCGAGTAGAGTTGACACAGCTTCAATAATCTTGTTGTCAAGTCCTGCGGTACAACTAGCATGTTGCAGCAGTTGATCTAGACACTCGTTTGATTGCAAGCGAAACAGCATGAAACAGGAAACACTGGCAAAGCTTCAGTCCGCAGACGACCCAGCAGAATGGGAATCACCTGTTGATTTTGACTGGCATGAGGCGATGTCTCGCGTTAGGCGACTGAAACCAGAAATTGAGCAGTTGACTGGTCGCCCCTTCGAGATCGACGAAAATGTGCAAGACGCCTCGTTCTTCACAGAATTATCACTGCACAAGCCAGGTGGGAAGCTGAATTTTATTGAGACAGTTTTAGCCATTCGGTTTTCTGCGTTTGGCAATTTATTCGCTGTCTGGAACCGTTCTTCTGAGCAGTTCCCACCAAGCGTGGTAGAACAAGTTATTAAGACAACTGAGCATTACGGGTTCATCTACGTCAACGCGGATGAACTGGACGAACAATATACGGGGCAACACGAAGGCTTCAAAACCCAATCATGGTGGATTCGCTTCTTTGACTACATCTGACCAATAGCAGCATAAAGCGCTGCACTTGATCGCCCTTAGAGGCGGGAAGGCAAATGTACGTTCGCACATTAAATGTCGCAATTCATGAATCGTTTTCGCTTAGTACAAACAGTCTTAAACAACTGTTTACCAGGTTGTTCAGGCTATTTGTACCAAAAAAGCGACATCCAAGCAGATTCGCATATTATGCGTCGCAAAGTCAGCTTCGCTAATTAACTGTCGTTTTTCCAAAGCAATTTGCTTCGCAAATTGAGTGTCGCTTTTCTAGGACTAATAGTTTCACTGGCTCATGGAGCTAATTTAATTGTGTAATGTCAAGTAAATTACTTCCTAGCCTCAAGTGGCTCTAAGTTGATTTGGAGGTTGCGCATAACTTGTTCTGCTTCGGCTACAGGCAGACGATCGAGCAGGTAAGCAAGCAGATCTTCCTGACGGCTCTGCCCAAAGACCAGCCGGTAAACTGCCAGCGATCAACGTAGAGCTAGCAAACGCTCAGAATCAGGTTGCGTCGCGAATATTGTATTGGCAAAGACTTTTTCAAGGCTACCTGCTTCACTCAGAGCAAAGTTATTTAATCTAAACTCAATTTTATTCTTTACGTTAATAGACAAGACTTTAATTGATATTGCTATTGTACGAAAATCATCAAGAGTATCTCTCTTAACTACCATGTTTTTCGTAGTCTGAAGTTATACTCAAAGACATAATTAAAAGTCTGTTTGATCGTTTGGGTATTCTTACAGTTCTTCTACATCTACTTTAACAGGCTTCAAAATATCAAGCCGGCGCTGGAAGTTCTTCTCTGTAGCAATACATGTATTCAAGGGATCTAAAGTTCCTTTGCGAATTGCCTTTTCTAACGAGTAATTCATATCTCGATGTTTAAAGACTGATATTTTATCTGCAAATAGAGTTGCGACAGTGTAAACCAATTTAATTTCGTATAGAGATTCAGCATAGGTTATTTTGACAGCAAGCAATCGTAGCTGTGTAGAAAGTTCTTTTGCCTGCTCTTGATCTAGTCCATGATCCTGAAAGTAATAATTAAGGGCTTCTGCCATCCATTGAGCGTGTTTTGCGGAGTTTTGAATTTGATGTTGTGCTGCTTCAATTGGAGCAAGAAATTTATTCAGTAGTAATTGCTGAACATAAGCATCGCGTAAACCGGAGCTTTCAATAATGGACAACTCCCTGATTTTGAGGTCATGCTGCCTCCGCTGCTCAGCAGAGACTTCATCAATAATCTTGTCTAACAACCCCGTAAGTATGAGAACACTCATGTGTAATTCCTGTGTCTTAGTGAAGAAGGATTAATTCAGCCGAATAGGCTATTCCAGGTTTAAAGGATGATGTGTTAGTTGCAGTGCTCATCGAATTTTGTGATTTCGTCGCTCTTCAGGCCGCCAAAGGTTTTACCGGAGAAGTCAGAACCGTAGGCATCAGCCGGAGCAAAGATGTAACTGGGAAATATGATTGCGTCGCAACTATTACTTAACAGCTTTACTATTGCCTTGTTCATTACCATGTAAATCTAACAGAGTTGATTGAAGCATACGGGGTGAAGGAAATCGCTGCTTCAGTACAGCGTCATCCCCAGAACAGCACCCAGCTATTTGAAATTGTGGGTTGTTGCTAGCACTCTTGATTCCGGTGATTCAACAGCTTTATTAAAAGCATCACTTCCGCTCTAAAGCCAGCCTTCTCAACAGACCTCATCCCGATCACACAGCTTGTTCACAGATTTCTAGATACGCACAACTATTACAACTTGCCTGAGACGGCTGGGGTAGGTATTGCCCTTTGGTGATCGCGATTGCTACAGCCTCAGCTTCGTCTTGCAGTTCAGTTAAGTCTTGAGCGGTAAAGGTATGCACCTGGCTGTGGCGGAGATACGCGATATGAGCAGTCGTACGCTCAGTGGCTTTTGCATAGGCCCACAACTGCAAGCGATGGTGATGGGGGTTGGGGTCCTGATCAGTCTTGAAATCCAACACAGATTCCGGGGTTAACCAATCCATGATCCCGTTGAACGTAATTTGACCTAGATTCAGCGTCATGGACTGTTCTGACAACCCTTCTGGATGACGATACGGTGCATAAAGCTCCAGTTGATGGAATCGCTGTGCTAATGTCAGTGCCTCTTGTAAAACGTCGATTGACAGGTGTGAAAAGTTTGCCGACAGTGGTTGAAGCTCTTGAATCTGATGCTGTAACGCCCAATGAGTGACTGTGCCAATCTCAGTGCCATGATTACCATTTGCTTCACGGTAGCCCAGATGTCCGTCAAGGTAACGATAGCGGAACCGTTGGGGGCACTGAGCATACTCGGTAAGCGCGGTAACAGGCAATTCCCAAAGCCCTGATCCCGCAGCGCCAGTCAGAATGCGTGTGGGTATGCTGGGTAATGGTGGCTCTTCAATATCTGTGGAGTGAAGATGATTTCCCTTTTGGGAGGCGTTGCCAAGGTGCTCCATTGAAATTTCCTCAATGGGTATCCCTTCTAGCCCAGGTTGAAAGATATCCAAACCGCCCCCTTTGCTACCTGCGGCGGTGAGAATGAGGTGATCCCGCGCACGAGTCAGCGCAACATAGAGCACCCGCTTGTTCTCCTCCTTGTCAGCCTGGCGCTTACGATATTCCAGCAACGTGTAAAGGGCTGATTTCTGTTTATCACCCTCTTCATCTGCCAGTTGGAAGGCTAAACCGAGGTCTGGATCAAACCGAACTTGTGAGGAGTCTGATGGCGATTTTCGTGTTAAATCAGCAACTACAACCACTGGCCATTCCAAGCCCTTAGAAGCGTGAATTGTCATCAACTGAACGGCATTGCCTGCTTTCAGGGCTGGACGAGGCACTTCCACCGCACTCGCCACTAGCACCTTCAGTCGCTGCACAACGCTCAGTACATCATTGCTTCCCTGTTCCAACTCCCGGACAAAAGCCAAAAAGCCGCTCCAATCAGCTTCTCGACGGGGGGCATGCGGGAGATTGGCGATGACTGCCGTGTAGCCAGTGACGCGATCGGCTAATTGCAGGAGACGAGTGGGAGCTTCGCTGCGTCGTTCGATCAACAGTTTCTCGAGCACTTCAATAGCAGTGTGGCTTTCAGCGCTTGTCTGGTGTTTCAGGTGCTTCCACCAGGAGCCTTGGTCGGGCAGGGTTTGAGCTAATTGAAAGAGCGTACGATCGCTCACAGCAAAGAAGGGACTCCGCAGCACTGCCATTAAGGCAATATCATCAGTAGGGTCTGCCAAAAAGCGCAACAGCGCCCAGCCATCCTTAGCTTCACGGGTTTCCAGAAGGCTGCCACCTCCAGCTTGAAAGATCGGCATGCCCTGGCTTTCTAGAGCCTGACCATAGAGCTCTAAGGGTCCCCAGGTGCGCGACAAAATGGCGATATCACGATATTCAATTGGGCGTAAGGTTCCTGTCGGTTTGTCGTACACCATCACCTGATCGTCCAGCAGTTGTTTGATCAGGTCAGCGATTTGTTGGGCTTCAATTTGCCGACATTGATCGATCGGCAGACCCTGTGCATCTTGAATCGTCAACAAGCGCAGATGGGGAGCGGTATGAGGTTCCTCCTGACGATGAGCATCCAGGTGCTGATGTAACCCATTCAACACCGGCTTAAAAATGGTGTTGATGCCCTGCATTAAGGTGTGATGAGTCCGAAAACTGAGGCTAAGTTCTCTGGGCGGATTGGCTGCACTATGAATGCGATCGCGCCAAGACTCAAAGACCTTCACATCGGCTCGACGGAAGCCATAGATGGATTGCTTCGCATCCCCAACGATGGTGAGCAATTGATTTGCCGTTAGTAGTTCCAGAAGCTTCCCTTGGACGGGGTTGGTATCTTGAAATTCATCAATCAAGAAAGCTTGCCAGCGTTGCGCGTAGTAGTCCCGTACCGCTTGATTTTCTAAGGCTTGCAGAGCGTGAACTTCCAGGTCATTAAAATCTAATACTCGTTGACGTTGCTTTGCCTGCTGGAGCTGCGATCTCACCTGCTCAAAGGCCTCTCGTAGAACGGGTAAGATTACTTCTGCTTGAACATCCCATGTATTAGGTTCTAGGATGATTAGACCTTGCTTTTGATTCTCCTGAGCCAATTCACGTAGGCATTTGATGGCATCTTTGACAGTATCTAAAGTTTCTTTGCCACCCCATGCTTTTGGGCTTCCCACATTAACTTTCAAATCACATAACGCTTCCAAAGATTCGGCAAGAGCGTGTCCTTGCCCTATGCTAGCGATCGCGTTTAGAGCAGATTCCCGTACATCATTGAGCTTGTCCCCAGGAGCTGCGTAACTTTGCAAAACAGCCTTGGCATTAAACCAATGCTTATGCTGAATGAACGTTGCCAACGCTGCTTGCTTCACGGCTTGAAGTGTCGGTAACCAATCTTCCCGACTTCTCGTAAGTGCCTTTGCTGCCGTTAATGGATCACCCAAGAGCGCCAGCATAATCGCTCGCATTGAAGAGTAGGGCACTTGCTTGTAAAGGTGCAGTGGAATCTGATCGAGCGCCTCTGCAAACGCTTCTGCCAGCCAAACCGTGCCAGCCAAATCATCTAGCACAGCAAAGTCTGGCGGCACCCCTGCGGCATCGGGATGTTCTCGACAAACGCGAGCTGCCAACGCATGAAAGGTACTGATCTGAGCCGCTTCCAGCTCTGCAACAAAATCAGGATTGGGTAAACGATCGCCAATGGTTTGTCGGATGCGCGATCGCAACTCAGTCGCTGCTTTTTCAGTGAACGTTAGAGCGACAATTGTAAGCGGGGAGTAACCTGACTCCAGATGGTACAGATACCGCTCTGCCAACATGTGGGTTTTACCCGTTCCTGCACCTGCTGTGACTGCAACACTATGGACTGCATAGGCGGCAGCGGCTTGCTGTTCAGTCAGCCCCATTGGTATTCTCCTTACGTGATTTGCGACTCAAGCGGCTTCCCTGACGGCAAACCATATCAAAGGCACAGTATTGACAGGCAACACCGCCCACATCTGGCTGCACTGGAAAATGACCGTGCTCCAGGTGAGCTTTACAACGATCAGCAACGTCTGCTAATGCTTGATCGGAGGGTAATGTCTGGGATAGCTTTTTCGTTTTGGTCAGTGAGTAGTAATACGATGTAGCCACCGTCTCATCTGGAAAGAGAGTAGGGGCGGCAACCTGTTGATAAAGGGGGAGTTGTAGATCAATACAGGCTTTGCCCTCTGCGTTGCTAACGCCTTTCGGGGCTGAGGAACCTGTCTTGTAATCAATGAGCACCAATCCCTGTGGTGTGCGATCGATGCGATCAACCCGTCCTATTAATTTCAGGTCATGCCAGATCCCTTCAAATTTGGCTTCTAGCGCGATCGCCTCTGCTCCGTCTGGCAAGAAGTCAGGTTGATTGAGGACTCGCTGCAACGTCTGTAGATGCTCGGTTCGCCATGCTTCCCAAACAGGCAAATCTGTGAGCTTCATTGCTTGCTCAACGATTTGGAATTGCGCTTTCAACAGTTCTGGATCGTGCAACGAACGTTGTGGGTCGTTCTGTACTTCCTTAAAGACCAATTCCAGCACTTTGTGATACAGATTGCCTCGACGACTGGGACTGAGATCATCCTCGCTTTCTTCGGGCTCACCCAGTTTCAGCACTTTATTGGCAAACCACTTAAAAGGACAAAGCCCCAAGTTGGTTAATTGAGAAACGCTAAAAACGCGATCGCGGTAATCAAGGGGCATTCCAGTAACACCGTCATATTCATCCTGCGGTGCGCTACTTTCGCGGTGACGTTCTACAGCCCAAGCGTGAATCGCGTTTTGAAGGACGACATCCTCAGGATGGATTGCCCTGCGTAAGGAAAGCTTTCGCAATGCCTCCAAACTGGCAACAGGCATTTCAGGTGGTGCGATCGCTTTCAGCCCTAGCTGAGCTAGATACGGGCTGGGTAATTGCTCCTGACGACCGTTTAAGCTTGCATAAGAGAAGACAATGGCTTCTGTAACGGTTTGCAGCAGGTAATGAAAGAGAAGCGCTTCTTGACGAGCCGCTTCAGAAGCCAGTTCAAGTGGAATGTCAACGTGTCGCAGTGCCTTGCGCTCGTGAAAGTCCAAGACGCAATCGTTACGCACTGGAGCAGGCAAACTCCCTTCTGCCATTCCAAAGACAAACAAATAGGAATAGCGTGCTCCAACTACAGAGCCTGGATTATGCAGTTCTACGCCGCCGCGACCGGGTTGGGCAGGCACTCCCTCGATCGCCAGCAGCTCTCGTATCTCTTGGGCAAAGGCGCTCCAGGTTAGTATTTCTTCCTCTGGTTTCGCTAGATTAACCAACGCTCGATTCAACGCATTGAACGCTAAGCTCTCTCGTGCCCAGCGGGAGCAACGCCGTCGCAAATCGAACGTCTTTAGCATCGTTTGAATGCGTTCAACCCAGGTTTCCCGACGTGCCCGAGGACCAAACTTGAGCACTGACAGATCAAGGTTCAAAACACTTTGGCAAACCTCCTGCCATGCCGCAAAATCAGCAGGATGGCGACGCCGAACCATGCTCCAAAATTCGGCCTCTGGGTTTGTGCAAAGCGGATGGCTAAGGAGTTTTGCGGTTGCCTCAAAAGGAAATTTCTGTTCGATGACCTCCAACACAAGGGTTATCCAGGCACCGAAGCGGGTCGTGTTGAGTGGTGTTGCATAGAGCGCTCGCAGTGGGATGCCATATTCCCAGGCAATCTCCAACAGTTGAGGACCATAGGCAACTTCATCTCTGGCAATGATGGCAATCTCACGGGCAGAAACCCCCTCATGCAACAATTGCTTGACCTGCGCCAGGGTGCCTCGGACTTCCGCCTCAATGTTGCTGTAAGCATAGGCTGAAGGACCTGCGATCGCGTTAGCGGGTGCAAAAAATTGTTGCCCTAGCTGTTCACCAATCGTCTGGGGTAGTGCTTCCAACTCATGAATCGTCCAGCCTTTCTGCTGTAGCCATTCGACTGCAATGCGACTTTCACGAAAAAGGTCTCCAGTCCCAATGGGTAAGACAACGATGCTACCATCAGCGGCGATCGCATCAATCAACGTCAACTCGTCCAAGCGCGGTTGAAAGTAACCATAAATGAGCACTGGGCGCTGTTCAAGTTGTTGCTCAACTGATCGCCACAAGGCTGCTGCTGAATCAAGCTGGCTCTGCTGCCGCAGGATATCCACATAACGCTGCGTCACTTGCAACAGCTGCGTTGCCCGTTCTGAGCAGTTTTCTAACGTGATATTAAATGAAGGCGACGATCGCAGCAAGGCTTGAACTGTTGGCATCCACGCTCGTGCTGTCCCTTCAATATCGTGAGGATGAACAGTTTGATGAATTGCCTGGCGCAAGGCTCTTTGTGCTCCCAAGGGAGATGCGATCGTTGTCTCCCGTGGTAATAGATGCATGGCAAGATCTTGCAGCGATCGCTTCTGTTTGCCTAAAGCTCTTGCTGCGGTTTTTGTAGGAGTAACCACAGCAAGCTGATTTTGATCAGCTACTTCCTTCGCACGGAAGTATGGCTGAACCTCTAAGTAGATTAAACGGCTCATTAGTTACTTTAATGACGACTACAGTTACTTTAGTGACTGCCTAGTTTGTGAAAATCTCATTCTGTAGCCAAGCATTCCCACCTTTTTAGAGTTCTAACTGTGCAAAACAGGATAATGCTCTGTATTTCTACTGAAAATTAATAAAGTTCATGAAAAGCTTACATTTGAAGAAGATCTGACAAAGCTCTCATTCAGTAGTGTTGAGGAGCATCTCAAAGCAATGTGCAAAGTGGCGATTATGTAGCTACTCCTAAAGCTGAGGAGAATACGAGCCTTTGCCAAAGCTCTGCCTATCCCTTGCTGATCATTCCTACCAAACGTGAGTTCGGGATAAGGAAGGGGCAAAGCAGTTAGGGTTTAAGTGCTTAAATTCTCATCCTTTCCTTATGCTCCGTGCGTAGTCTAAAAGACCTGTTCTGGCACGTCGATGATTTTTGGCAATGCTTTCAGCCGCAGTGGGAAAGCAACTCTTGGGTAACGGTCTGAAACAGCGAAAGCGTCCTCTGGGTCTGTGTTTGAGCGAAATTATGACCATCCTGATTGGCTTTCATTGCTCCTCCTACCGCAATTTTGCAGCCTATAGCTGGAGCCGTGTTGCTGAGTGTAGCGATCGCGTTCCCTCAAGCAAACAAGCTCTCTAGAAACTTCTCTCCTGCCCGGTGCAAGTCTCCATCGACGGCAAAGGCTAGGGTACGGACGCGAATCTGCTGCACTCTAGTATGCAGAGGATTTTGTAGCGGTTGCGGATAGATGAGAATCGCTTCGGAACAACCTTGTGTGGCTGCATAGGCGATGATTTGGGCTACATCGTCTGCTCCGGGAGCATTTGGGGTTTTGTACTTGGTATCCAGTACGTAGCGGGTTTGCCCTGTCGTGTTGTCAAAAAGCACAAGATCGATGTTAAAGGAAAGCGACCCTTCCTGATTGATGTGGACCTGGTGTTGAGCTTTAACACCCAGGTTATGAGGCAGCAATTTCGTCGCCTGGTGCGCTTTGAGCCACTCTGCGATAAACAGTTCGTAGAGTCGAGCCATGCTGACGAGGAAGGGAAGCATTTTGCGATCGCCCTCAGTATGGCTGGGACCGCTCTGCTCTAGAAAGAAGTGACAAAGGGCATGAAGCGGCTGGTAGTCCTCATTGAGGCGATGATAGAGGCGTTTGATGCAAGCTTGAGCGGTTTGGGGTTCAAGCGAGACGATGCCTTGAAGTGTATGGTAAGCCTGCCGCACGTTAGAGAGGACTTCTGGGCTACAGGCTCCACAAGTGGCAATTTTGCGGAGTGTCCAAAGCAAAATTTGGTTGTCCTCAATGTCAGGCGTATGCTCTTTGTAGTGGCACTTGATTTTGACTTCCCAGGGTCGTTGTACCAATTGCCGTGAGTCCATGCGTCCTCGCACGAAGGTCATCCGATCGCTCTTGGGAATGTAAGTACGATACAGACCTTTTCTGGTGCGATCGTGAATGCGACGTGCCAGGATGTTCGCCAAATAATTGTAAAAGTCTTCTAGTTTGTCGAAGTTGCTCAGACCGTTTAGAAAATGAAAACTCTTGAGCTTGTAGGCGTATTCCAACATGCCAAAGATGTTTGCCAGCCCCACTTTAGGTTGGAGCCGAAAGCCTAATTCGTCTGACAGCGGAATGTAGCCAACCCATCCCTGGGACGTTAGCCGCCACTGTCCAACTGTGATGGGCGTGGGAAAATCAACGTCCACTACCCCTTTTCGCAGGGCACCGTTTGCACCATACGACTGCCAGAGAAGCGTTCCCAGTTCTAAGGGGATGAGGTCTTCGGCGAAAAGCTTTGAGGCGTACTCAGTCAGTTCGTAAACTATAGGATGAGTGGCATTCATGGGCGTAATTGCCCCTCAACCTGTGCCCATCTCAAGTTTTTCATTTTGTCGGACTGGTCAAAGAAGAATTCTTCCAGATACGGCTCAATTTCCAGTTGCCAGATGCTTTTAAGTTCTGCGTCGAGGTTTTCTCGCAGAAAGAAGCTGGTGCCAAGCTGATAGTGCGAATCACCAATTTGAGCGTTAATGTGCTGCAATAAATTGACGAGATTTTCCGTGGCATAACCAGTCAATTGGTGGTATTTTCTCAGACCTTCGTAGTTGGGCGGGACGTAGAGAAAGGCAAAACGGCGACGGAGTGCATGATCAACCAGGGCAATGGAGCGATCGGCCGTATTCATTGTGCTGATGATGCGAACATTGGTTGGAATACGAAACTTTCTACCACTGGCGAGATTGATCTCCTCGTCGCGATACTCAAGTAAGTACATTAGCTCACCAAACACTTGAGCTAAATTGGCACGGTTGATTTCATCAATAATCAGCACGCAGCGATCGTGGCGTTGCTCAGCCTTTTCGCAAAACTCCAGCAAGCGTCCTGGAACGTGAGGATATTCCAGTCCACTTTTACCCATTTGGGGACGGATGCCTTCAATAAAGTCTTCATAGGTGTAGGCAGGATGAAACTGGACAAGTTCGACAAAGCCATCACCTTCACTAATTAAATGCTTGGCGAAGCATCTTGCCAGGAATGTTTTACCTGTACCAGGAGGACCATAGAGCACCGCCTGACCTTTGCGCTCGATCGCCTCTACCCAGTCGCCTAGAAGGCTTTCATCAAGGTAGGTGCTCGCAGCGCAAGCAGCCAGGGAGTAAGGAGTATTTAAAACTTTTGCTTCAATATCATCATCGTCTAGCGGTTCAAGGTAATCCAGCAAGAGCGGCAAAGGCTCTTCAGTGATCGCCAGCAAGATAAGTGGGAAAAAGCGTTTGTAAGTCTGTGTAATCTGGTCAATTAACTGCTCTGTAGAGCGACTTAGCACGTCCTGCCGGGACAACCGCATATCGACGTGGATGTCTAACCCCTGCGGATTTTTGAGCCAATCCTTCCAATCGAGTTTCGTTTGACTGCCGCGAATACCATACCAGATGTCATCATCCGCCAGGCTGGGTTCAAGTAGAGTCAGCAGGGCATCATAGTGGGTCTGGCAGTTGGTAAGGAACTGCTGACGCTGAGCACCACCATATGCTCCAATGTAAAAGCCGAATTCTAACCGCTCGTGGTTCATCCAAAGGAACAATTGAGCATCCTCAATGCGCTTGCCCCCTTTAAGATAAAAAGCGCCCCAGTAAAAGTCCCAGGCTCCGCCGTGGTTAAAATCATTTTTAGGAATGCGAGCAAAGAGCTTACGCTCCGTTTCCATCTGCTCAGTGATGGCTGCTGGTAGTTGCGTTGCCACCTGTCGAAGTAGTTTCTGGAATGGTTCTTCTAGCTGCTGCTTAAAATCATCTCTTCGTGCAAGGTAGGTCGTTTTTCTTGGGCTGGCGTTGAGTTCTGCCAACAGTTCAAAGGTTTTTGCAGTAAAGGGGCATTGAGAGTTCACTTGTGAAGGTACTGTTTGAGGAAGCATCGTGTCACCAACAATTGCTTCAAAAATTTCTGGGTTCAGGGCAACCAACGTTCTCTGCCAGTCTTTTTGGTCAACGTCTTTAGGTGTCAAGTCATGCCAGTGAACGGGTAAGCGATGTTTTTGTCGAGGAGCATTTGGCTCAAAGTAATAAGTACCTGTCACAGTGCCAATGCCAAGCACTTTTGTTTTGCCCTTGTTGGCGACGATGTAATCACCGGGCTTAATCTGAGCGAAAACATAAACTTGATTGACTCCAGATTTTTTCCATTTCAACTCTGGATGCTGGGCAATCAGTTGATCGCGACGCTCATCAAATTCTTTGTGATCTAAAGTGGAAATATCGCCGAGTTCATCCCACTCGATCGCAATGAAACCCTGATCGCGGCATTCTTCCCACTGCCATGCGGTTTCACCCGGTGCAATCTTCCAGTAGCGCACATCGAAGGTGTATTTTTTCACTGCCACTAGCCAGTGGCAGAACATATCAAACAGGTCATTATTATGCAAGGCCACATTAGGGCAAATTTGGCGCATTTCGGGTGCAACCGCCTGAATCATCCGTTGTAGCTCTGTATTGATTTGCGGATAGCCAGTCAGAAGCGCGTTATAGGACGTGTCCTCAAAGTAGTTAATGACGCGCCAAGGTTTTTTGTTGACCAGCAAAAACTCGTCTGGGCGGAGGGCATTGAGAATGGGGGTTAGCATTCCCACCTGAAAGCCTTTACTGCAAGTGAGACTGGAGAATTCAAGACAGGCATCTTTTAGCTCTGTGGGGTCGGTGACACAGCGTTGCACAAAGTTGAAAATCGCTTGGGCGATCGCTGTCCAGTCGTAGCTTTTGCCGTCACTCTCGTACCACTTCTTTAAATTCCCTGAAATTGAAGGAGCATGGTGAACCCAGGCTCCTCTCGCCTCGTTGCTAACTGTACCAGCATGGGGCAGTAGCTTCAGCAATACGAGGTCGGTGATATCTTCACCACGGGCTACGGCAGCTTGAATCTCCTGAAAGTTGTGGCGACCTGTTTGACGATTTTCGTCGTAAAGGCTGATGTGCTTTTGCCCGTCTGACGTAAATGGAAAAGCGTCTGCAAATTCTTGGAAGAGATGGACGAATTCAGCCTTTTTGCTGCCAAACATTGGAGAAGATGTCCTGTTTTTGGGAATGGAGGGAGTCTCAGGCACTCTGTTGAAGTTCAGCAAACTGCCACCGTTTAGTGTGCCCATCTTCACGGCAGAGAAGTACGCCAAACCATTCGAGACGCTCCAGGTTTTCGGTGATCGCACCTTTATACCGTCCACCTCCTTTGAACTGAGCGGCAATCTGTGCCACTGTCCATTCGCCGCCAGTGGTGCGGAGAAGCTCGCGGATGATGGCAAGTTGTTCTTTAGGGTGTTTCGGAAAGGGTTTTTGTTCGACAGGGGCGACTACAGCTTCTTCGGCTTCGACAACTCCGGCAATCACCTGTTAGGTCTGCACTTCGTTAGGTGCCTGGTAGTCGGGACGGAGCCAGCGAATGATGCCGTTGCGTTCTTTTTTGGCACGTTCGGCGTTGAGGGCAACGAGTCGTTCCAGGATAATTTCGTCGATGCCATCTTTCATCTTGCCACTAGCATCTTGCAGGTCTTGCCAACCGTAGGCATCGAGGACGGCAGCATCAAGGTCATCGTGGATTTGCTTGAGGATGGAGACGAGTGCTTTGTCGCTGTAGGCGGGATCAGCATCCGTAAACGGTTCGCCCTTGCGGAGTTTTTCCAGTGGGTTATACATCCCGGTAATGGTGACTTCGGGATACTGCGTCTGAATGCGTTTGCGGTGAGCTTTGAGATGGCTCCTAACAGCATTAGAAGTGCTCCCAAGGCAGCTCTTTGGGACGAGCTTTCAAATTTTCTTTAAAGTAAACGGAGGTATTGGATTCTCTAGCTTGCCTCATTAAAGCCTCAACCCAAACCCATTCAGGCTGAAATTCAGGTTCCTTACTAGTACGACTTTGACCACCAATGGCAATCAAATCAAACATATCCAAGCTCTCAAAATTCAATGGCTCTAACATTGGCTCAATAGATAACCATTTAACCTTAGCTTGAATGTTTTTGAATGATTTTTCTGCGAGAGATACTCTTGACTGAGTATCAACAGTGGTGCCAACCCAAACATTATCTGGAAAGCCACCTAGTTTATCATTAATCTCCTGCAATCTTTGTGGGAACTTTGTCAGAAAAAGAAAATTCCATTCGGGAGAAAATTTAACTGCTTGAAAGACCTGAAAAATCCAGTCTTCGGGAACCCATTTACCAAACAAATCTGCCATTGAGCAGGTAAACACATTTTTGGCAAATATGTGGGCATCTTCAAGCTTAATTCGTCTCTTTTGGGCTTCGTTTTTTACCCGCTCATGAGACATTGGCTTCATATTTTGAGGCGCATGAAGTCTATTCGGATAGAAGGTTGGTTCAAAATTAGTTTCATAAAATCGATTGGCAATGTCCCGGGCGTAGCAATATGAACATCCATGCCAGCAACCAGTCACAGGATTCCAAGTCCACCAAGCCCAGTCAACCATCTCATTTGTACTGTTGAATTGAGACTTAGTCTCACTCTGAACAATATATAATTTACGTCCATCTTCTAGATAGAGAACTTGCATGTCCTCTTGCTCTTCAAAAAGAGAAGGTTGTAGATTTTTTTTCATGATTCAGTCTCCTATTCTTCACTATCCAATACATCCGAATTCTGTATATCGAAGTTCAAGTTGCCTTGAATTGAAACTGATCCATCTTCATAAATGCCGGGTAATGGATTGGATTTAGGATTAAACAGATGGTCTAAAATTCCTTTGTCAATATCGCCATCGACGCTATAAAGTTGAATTTTAGTTAAATCTTTCTGTTTAGCCCAATTGGTAGCGTAAATAAAAGTCCACTTTAAGGAAGGATTCTCAGGTTTCCGTACAAAAATCTTTTCCTTGCCATGCCCAGTAATAATCTCTTCAAGAGAGTAAACTTCCCAGTTTGCTTTCGGATTAGACTCCCAACGCTTTACGTACGTGGTTGCAACATTCATCAACAGATCTACTCTTCTCATTTGAGAAAGTTGAAAAACTTCCTTAATCTCTCTAATTGGAAAATCTTGTTTGCCATTGGGGTCTGAATACACCAAACCCTGAAATTGAGAACTAGTGAGATCCTGGGATATGTTGAGTAGTGAGTCTTTATTGTCACCTAGCCAATAACGAGCCTCACACTTCAGCTTTAATTTTTCTACTGTTCTCTTTAAAATTTCTAGAGATTCTTCATTGGCATCGCAAAAGTGACATATTGGCTCAATACCTTGTCTATTAAGCTCTTGTAAAGCAATGATAGGTGAACCAAGTGCTTCATCACCAAATTTCCTGTAGTCAGGTTGGTAACCTGCTCCACAGTTTAAATCAATGTAAATATATGGCTGATTAGTCTTACTGAGAATCAACTTACACACGCGAGAGTGATAGCCCATGAGATAACGAAACCCTTTGAGCTTGTACGGGGTGGAGGCAGAGTACTGCTGTCCAGTGCACGTAGTATCTTTTGGCATGGTTTTCAATGTTTTGCATCTTTAAGTTTGATTTCCTAGGAAGTACATGTATACTACCCTGTTCTGAACGATGTCGGAGTCATGAAAATTCACACGACCTTAACTACTCCTCACCCTTAAAGTTTGATGTGCCCCTATGCGGCTCTGCTACTTCTTGTCCAATGCCCGCTCCAGCAACGTTCCAAAAATGGCAGACTCCCTCCGCCCAATCTTTCTCTGCCGCCTCATACAGCGTTTCTAGCTATGCTTTTGGCAGGTCAAACGCCGTTGCATCCGCAAAAAAGCTCCCGTTGAACTGCAAAATGCGCTCAAACCCAAAATTGCCGCCTGTGTTCATCGTTTGCTAGAGGCTCTCAATTTCTGGCTGAAACAGTTTTGGGTCGGTAAGCTACCGATCCTTCAACGCCTTCGTAAAAACCTCACCACGCACCAGATCCATATCTTCCGCAAACATCGTGAAAATGCAGCGCATCAAGAAGTTGGCAACCTCCTGCGGCTCATTGCCTTGCTCTTCCACCCATCGCGCCAGCTTCGCCAACGTAGCGGCAACTTCCCGCGTCACTTTTGCCCCGAATATCCTTGTCAAAGGCATAGGGATCGCTGGGGATATTGCCCTTTGGCGGTGGGCGATCGACTCCCAACGCATCACACAGGTCAAGAAAGAAGCCCTGATAGTTGGCTCGTTCATTGCCCTGAGAGCCCTGCCATGTTTTTAGAAATTGCTGGACTCGCTGCCTGCCTGCATCATCCATTCGGCACTCCTTAGCTGAAGCAGAGCGGCATCGCTATGAAGGAACCAAGTCTGCTACCTTACCTCCCCATACAGTGTTGACACAGCTACAGCCAGATAGAACACATTCTTCAGAAAGTCATTACAGTCTGCTCACAAATACTCTGCACATCAGCAGTCTCCTTATGCTCCCTTAAGAAAAGGCATGGTCATTGAGAAATCCGCTCCCTCTACCGCTCCACTCGCTCTAAACAGCACTGGGGTGAAATATCGAAAAATCGACATTCTGAAAGCTGAGCACTTTACGAGCAGGCATGGTGCTGCTGAGGGTGGCGATCGCTTCTCGCAACTGTGCCTTAAATTCAGCATTCATCTACTCGCTGGAACGTCCATGTAGCTACTACACTACAGAAGCGAAACTGACAACTTTAGGCAGCAGCGATTAAGCCTCAACAGCATGGCAAGAAAACCTTGCCATTTGGCAAATCTCAATAAGTTATTCTCCGTGGCTTCTTGTGATACATCGTCCGCAACACCCGCAAATATTCCGGTTCTGTCTCGATCGTCGTCCAAATATGGTGGGTCAGAGCCAGCTTCTGCTGATGCTTCTCACTGGGAAACCGACGGTGCTCTCCCTGCGAGAACCAGTGGTTAACCGTTGTCACTGAACAATCGCAGATGAACGCTAGCTCATCCCGTGAAACCTCCCAAAGCCGCAGAAACGTCTCAAGTTCCATCAATTCATTGTGCGCCAGTTGCAGATAAAGCTTTAACGCACACCAGTGTGTATGAGACGGCGGTCGAGGAGCAAGAGTCATGTCAATGAATTTGTCATCGTGACAAGGTTAGAGTATGATGCCTTATAGAATAGCAGTACACTTGAACTGTTGTTGAATTGCTTAAAACTTTTCGGTCGCTTGATCTACTGGATCGTTTTCAACCATGAGCATCATTACGATTCACTGCCGCCTTGTCGCCTCTGAACCAATTCGACGCCACCTCTGGTACCTTATGACCGAGAGCAATACCCCCTCGTTAATGACCTGCTAAACCAAGTCAGCCAGCATCCCGATTTTGAAACCTGGCAACGTCGAGGGACTGTCCCAGAAAAAACCGTTAAAGAGCTTTGCGAACCGCTCAAAGCCTCTTATCCAAGTCAGCCTGCACGTTTCTATGCCTCAGCGATTCTCATGGTGACGTACACCTATGAGTCATGGTTAGCACTCCAACAGAACCGCCGCCGCCGTTTAGATGGGAAACAAAAGTGGTTGTATGTGGTGAAGAGCGATGCGGAACTACTTGAACTCAGCGGTACCACTTTCAAAGCCATCCAGCAGCAGGCACAAACGATTCTGAACCAAATTGATGTAGAGCCTGAAATCCAAGCATCTCCTAACGCCAAGAGGCGTAAGCCAGCGCAAAAACAGGCTAAGTCTGTCAATACAGCAAGTCTCATGACGCGTCTATTTGAGGCTTATGAAGCGACAGACGAGATCCTGAGCCGTTGCGCGATCGCCTATCTCATCAAAAATGGCTGCAAAATTTCTGAAACTGAGGAAGATCCAGAGGCATTTGCTCACCGCCTTCACCGCAAGCAGCAAGAGATCGAGCAACTGGAGGCTCAAATGAGTGCCCGCCTACCCAAAGGGCGAGATCTAACCGGGGAAGAGTTTCTGAAGACGCTGGCGATCGCGACGCAGCAGGCTTCTGAAAGCGTCACCCAAGCGAGAGAGTGGCAAGCTAAACTACTCACCCGGCCAGCCTCCTTGCCCTATCCCATTCTCTACGGTAGTTCTACAGATGTACTTTGGGGAAAGACAGCAAAAGGCAGACTCGCCGTTAGCTTCAATGGCATCAGTAAATATCTAAAAGCAGCTGATTCTGACATCAAAAATTGGTTCAAGGACAACAAAGAATATCCGTTCCGGTTGTATTGTGACCAACGGCAACTGCCCTTCTTTCAGCGTTTTCTAGACGATTGGCAAGCCTATCGAGCTAATGAAGATACTTATCCAGCAGGCTTACTCACTCTCAGTTCAGCCATGCTGACTTGGAGAGAGGGTGAGGGCAACGGTGATCCCTGGAATGTTAACCATCTCACTCTGCATTGCTCCTTCGATACTCGCTTGATGACTGCAGAAGGAACCTTGCAAGTCCAGCAAGAGAAACTAGCTAAAGCTATCAGGAACCGGACTCTTGAAACCTCTGACCACGAGTTGACAGAACACCAGCAAAAGTTCCATCAGCGCAATGCCTCTACTCTTCGCCGCCTGACAAATTTGCCCCATCGCCCTAGCCGGAAACCTTACCAGGGCAACCCTGAAATTTTGGTGGGACTTAGTCTTGGGCTGGCTAACCCAGTTACAGCCGCCGTTGTCAATGCCAGTACAGGCGATGTGCTGTCTTACCGCACGCCTCGTACCTTACTCGGCGATCGTTACCACCTGCTTAACTGTCAGCGCCAACAGCAGCAGCAAAATGCTCTACAACGTCACAAAAATCAGAAGCGGGGGGTGGCGTACCAGCCATCAGAATCAGAGCTGGGTCAGTATCTTGACCGGTTGCTGGCAAAGGCAATTATCCAGCTCGCTCAAATCCACCAAGCAGGCAGCATCGTCATTCCAAACCTGACGCATCTGCGAGAATTACTTGCCAGTGAGATTACAGCAAGGGCTGAACAGAAATCGAGCTTAGTTGAAATTCAAAACAAGTATGCCAAGGAGTACCGCCAGGCGATCCATCGCTGGAGCTACAACCGACTCATTGACAGTATTCGTGGCAAAGGGCAGCAGCTCGGCATCATAGTTGAGTCAGGCTTTCAGCCGCTCCAAGGCACCCACAAAGAACAAGCAAAAGATATGGCGATCGCCGCCTATCATGCCCGTACGATTGCCACAAAATAGGCATGTGCTTTAGTACATTTGAACCTAGACAAGTTAATATACGGAACAATAGCGCCGCAGTTCAAGCTCTTCGAGCCGCTGAACTGTGAAAAATGAGGGTCAGTTTGGTCGTCGTGAGACGGCTGTGCTTTCCGACCCTAATAGCTGTCCGCTTACTGACTGCCATCCTGGTGCAGATTTCACTTTGAAGTTTGTGTGGAGATGGGAAGCTGCATTAGTTGAGTCCGTTCTTCAAATGTAGCGCAGGTGCGCACCCAGCAGAAGTAAGTGAAGCCTTCATCATATGGAGGGACAGGAGCATCATCCATTTCAATTTATTGATGGCGGTGGTGTGACTGAAGTGGCGGCTACTGAATCGCCTCTGATCAAGGAGGAGTCCTCCATTATTTTTGGCAAACCGAAGCAAGGGCGAAATCCTTGGGGGGTTCGCCAAAATCCTACAATCTCCTTCTGGCAGTAATTTCATTAGTTTGAAGATTGCCAGCGTGAGCTCTCAAAAAAGTTGAAAGTGTACTTTTAGACAGGTTTGCCAAAAGCGAGCTTGGAGAGCTTACAGGTAAAGGATTCTAGCGCTGGGAGTCGCAATCGCCTTTCCAGCAATGGAAGGGCTGAAAGAGATCGTTGTCTCGCGTTGAATCGTCAGCTGGAAAGAGGTCGCAATCGCCTTTCCAGCAATGGAAGGGCTGAAAGGATCAACGTTGCATAGCTCGGATACATCAGTGTTGGGTCGCAATCGCCTTTCCAGCAATGGAAGGGCTGAAAGAGTATCAAGACGGTTTTACGGTTATTATTACAAGCACGCCAGGTCGCAATCGCCTTTCCAGCAATGGAAGGGCTGAAAGCGAACTGCCTGAACAGACCCGCTATCCCCATAAGGCAAACGTCGCAATCGCCTTTCCAGCAATGGAAGGGCTGAAAGGAAAAAGCCATGTACCTAGAAGAGCCTCTTTTTATAGTCGCAATCGCCTTTCCAGCAATGGAAGGGCTGAAAGTTAAGTCCGTCTTTTCGTCAACAGCGTTATCCCCGATGAGTCGCAATCGTCTTTCCAGCAATGGAAGGGCTGAAAGACTTCGCTAAGGTTGCTGACTCTAAAATGAACCAGGTTGCAATCGCACTTCCAGAAATGGGCAGGCTGAGAGAGGCTAGTTTTGAGTAAAGCTTTGGAGGACTGAAAGGAGCGCTGCGATCTCACCCTTAAGCGAACTAAGCTTAATCTGGCGATTGCAGCAGAAACGACATTAATCTGCGAAATGCTAGCAAGCTCTCACTTAACGACATTAATGTGCGAATGCAACAAAAATGCCCTAAAACGACATTAATCTGCGAAGCGCGACATTTAATGTGCGAATGTACAGCTGTTGTCCATTAAAAAGTAATTTGCCCAGCTTAAACATTTAATATCAAGCCTAAATTAGAGCCTGAAGAACGCCTACAAAGCACACTTCAGGCTTTTTCAGTGGGTTTTTATTTTGCAGTCGAAGTTAAACAGCTATTTGCTTTTTTCTGAAAACAACTGAAAACAGCTTAAACTGATAAGTGCCTTTTTTCTGTCAACCGCTAAAGCCTATCAGGTTTAGCTTATGGAAAGTCTAGAAACTGCATCTGCTGCTCAACCACCCGCTGTTCCTACCGGGGTAACTGCCCTTGTAGAAGAAGATCAGCAACCCGCGCATAAGATTCTGATTGAGCTTATTGAGGATCTGGACAAGCGAAGAGAGGTGATGCGGAAAGTCGAGGCGGTTGAAGACATCATCCAAGCTTCTGATGAACTCAAGCAAGAGAGAATCCAGTTGTGGGCAGACAGGCTGGAAAAACACCCTTCAACGATAGACCGATGGGTAAGGAAGGCAATGGGACCGGATGGTCTAGCTTCGCTCGCTAGAGCTACACGATCTGATGCAGGGCAGATTAAGGGTTGCAAGCGGTGGAAGCAATCAGTTGAGTATTGGACAGAGTTTATTCTCAAGACCTATAACGATGGCGTTAAGGCAAAATTGGGCATGACCCGCAGCCTTGTCAATAACCAATTGAAGGGGCATGCTGAACTTGATTTGGGATTGAAACAGGGTGAGTACCCCTCACACATGTTTGTTTACAACATTCTAGATCCCCTTATTGAGAAGAAGAATCGAAAAGTTCGCAACCCAGGGCAGGGACCTGGAATCATCATCAAGGTTACGACTGGCAAAAAAGATGGTAAGTGGGTTGAGGAAGATATTGAGGTTATTCGTAGCAACCAGGTTTGGCAAATCGACCATACGCGACTAGACAATCTACTTACAGATGAAAGCGGGGGTCTTGCTGGATCTGTGTGGATCACTGCGGTGATCGATTCCTGGTCAGGCTGTGTGATGGGCTACCATCTTAGCTTTGGTTCTGCCGGATCGCATGAAGTCGCCTTAGCCCTTCGCCACGCCATTTTGCAAAAGCACTGCGAACCGGAGTATCAACTCCGACATGAGTGGGAGGTTTGTGGTTTACCTGAATATATTGTTACTGACCGAGCGAAGGAGTTCAGATCGGCACACCTGAAGCACATTGCATCAGATTTGAACATCAAACTGCGTCTGCGTCTCTACACGGAACAAGGTGGTATCGTAGAGCGATTATTTCTGGCAATAAAAACCGAATTCTCAGCACTGGTGTTGGGGTTTAAGGGCGGCAGTCTCAAAGAACGTCCAGAGCATCCTGAGAAGTATGCCTGCGTTGTCTACGAAGACTACGCTAGGTGGCTAGTGCAGTATCTCGTGGATCATCACAATCAGCACTTATACCCAAGGGTTGCGAACCAAACACGCTTGATGCGATGGTGGGCAGGTTTGCCGGATCTCAAGCCTAGAATGCCTGTTAGTGAGCGAGAACTTGACCTTTGCTTGATGAAAACTCTAAAACGCAACGTTGAAGAACGGGGATGCGTCAATTTTGAAAAGCTAGTCTATACAGCAAGTTTAAGTCGTGATGTAGAGGGGCATTGGCGTTACAACAAGTCGGCAAACTTTCTTAAGGATTACGAAGGGAAGAAAGTCATCATCCGGTATAACCCAACCAATATCATTTACGTTCTTGTTTACACACTCGAAGAAAATGGTCAGCCATCTAAGTTCTTAGGCACAATTAGGGCAAGAGATTTGGAGGAGGAGCGTCTATCTTTGAAGGAATGGGAAGACCGCAAGAGGAAAATGCGCGAAGAGGGCAAGGCGATCGACCAAACGTCCATTCTCGCCCAACAACGCGACTTATTCAATACTTCAATTAAGCAAGCCAAAACACTTAGGCAGCGGCGCAAGACGGAAAATAACCGGCTTACTAAACAATCTGAACATTCGGACAAGGTAGTGCAGTTATTTCCTCCAGAGGCTCCCCCCTCAGAGGTTGAACCAGAAAGTAAAGATGTTAGAGGCATAACCGAACCACCCACATCAGAGGCTTTGTACGAACCACTTCCGGCAGAGGATTTGCAATCCACACAAGAAACTCCTAAAATCCAGATACAACCTGCACTCTACGTTGTTTCTGATTGGAATGAGTTTGTTGAAGAGGGATGGTAGACCAAGATGAGCCAGTCGAACTTGGCAGTTCAGCCACTTGAGGAAGAATCTCATCACTCCAAAGTTCAATCTGGAGCGGCACAATCTGACGCAAACCCATCAACTCCTAAAGCCCTAAAGCTGGGGGCACAGAAGGAGCGATCGCTTGAACAACAAGTAGAAGTTGAGCGGATTTGTCAAATTGACCTATACGTTCAGCTAGAAAGAGATGAGAACTTATTCACTGCATTGAACCAGTGGCGGGAAACTGGCATTTGTGGTTGTGTAACTACAATGGATCGCTTGGGTTTAGCTAAGTCTTTAATATTTTATACACAGAGTCATATTAGACGACGTGGTGGTTTGTTGATGACTCCTGCACCCCTTGCTTACATCGAAATTGAACAAAATGGCAGTCCGACAGACTTGTTCCTTTTGATTCTAGAGTTTCTGGTTAATCCTCTCGATTGCGGTTATCTGCGGCAGCTTCGCTCTCGCACATGGGGAACGCTCAAGTCGTGTGGAGTTAAACTCTTGATTGTTAACAACGCAGACTTACTATCTTTTAACGCTTTTAATGAGCTTGTACGAATCACCGAAAAACTGAAAATCTCTATCGTTCTAGCAGGTTCTCCCTACCTCAATGATGTTATTGATCCGAGACTTGACAAGAAGAAAAAATATATCACTACTTACAATACTTTCTTAAAACAGCACCCTTACGTCAGACTTAGTAAAGAAAATATAGCTACGGTTATAGCTGAGTGGGAGAAAAAGTTGGGCTGGACAAAGCCGCTGAATTTGTTAAAGGACAAGGGGATTATCAATACGTTGGAGGCTAGCTCTCAAGGACAGCTTCGAGTGCTCTATGAAAACCTCCGAGAGGTTGCGATTTGGAAAATTGATCACCCTAAAGCACAGATCAATCCCCAGAATATCTCTAAGGCTTTGGGTGTCTGCCAACAACCGATATTGAAACTTTAGGATGCTAAGAATAGGCTTCAATATTGTTGTCTGAGATAGACAACTTTTTCTTGCGTAGGGTTTTGGATAAAGTCATAGATGCAAAAAGACGAAAGCCATCAGTCACTTCTACACCTTCTCCCATGGGATGATGAAAGCATCAGTCCTTATCTTGGACGTTGGTACCGTCAAGAGGTAGTTAGTACCGATTCTCATAGCCTGGGAAAAGGATTGAGGTTGGGTAAAATTCTATGGCGATGGGAAAACTTCTACTTCAATCCGCCTCCAACTTCTCAAGAATTGCAGAAGTTAGACACATTTACGGGGCTGGGAATAGAAAGGCTACTGCTGCTGTTTCCACCTGAGCATGAGCCTATTAAGCCTAGACCAGTCCGAATTTGTGCAGCTTGCTACACTGAGGCTCCTTACCATCGCATGAGTTGGCAGTATCAATCCACAGAAGGGTGCGAGCATCATCGGCTTCGCCTTCTCCCAAAATGTCCAGAGCCTAAATGTGGAGAGCCTTTTCCTCTTCCGAGCCAATTGACAGTTTTGCAGTGCAAAAAATGCGGGATGCCATACAAGACAATGGCAAAGAAGCAAAAGCCTTATTAGTTGGAATAAGGCAACAAACAAGGCTTCCTTTCAGCCAACTCGCTTGAATAACTTTTTGCCTAGAGAAAAAATTTCTGGACACCCAAATTTTTTGGGGTTAGGGTGAAGCCAAGACAGGAGTGAATAGACACCTTTCCTCCCTTGACTCTTTTGAAGACCGGATGGGTACGCTGTAAAGGGATGAAGTTCGTCTGCTAGAAGCGATCGTCTCAGGGGACAAGCGCATCGCTATGCCGGAATCAGACTTAGAGATCGGAATGAGAATGATTGATCACTGGCACTGGTGCTAGGTAACGAAAGGACAGAAAGCCGATGATGCAGTAGAAAACAAGTCAGAAATAAATCTTTAGAAAAGTGTAAAAGCCTTACAGGTTGCACTTTATAAGTCTGAACGCGAGAGCAGACCACCCACCCCCTCGCTGCCTCCACCCCCCCGGGAGGTGTCCCTTGGGAGCACCAAGGGAAAAAGTGAGTGACGCGACCCACTCCCAGGTTTCTTCCTGCTCTTCTCGTTTCATCCACAGCACAACACGCTCACGAATGCGGATTTTGCTCACACGCCAACCTACCGCCACATTAAACTCCTCAACGTTCTGTCCTACTTCCTCCCAGATTTTCTTCTGCACGCTGAAGCCAAACTTGCCGTCACTGTATTTTACCCAGAGTTGATCGATCGTGCGGAGGTCAGTGCAAGGAAACTGTTCCATATCATCCGCAAGCAAGTAGCCTCGCTCCTCCTGTCCTGTCGCCTTTAACATAACATTGCCTGTTTCCTTATCCGCTTCTTGCCATTGCCCCGCTTTCAGCAAATCCCGCAGTCGGGTGTAGTCTATACCTTTCTCAGAGGCAAGTTCGTTAGCGCTGGCTGTTTGAGCCGCCTGCCGTCTTGGCAGTTTCTCTCGTCGTTGCTGCTCCAGCACCCATTGCCGTTCTAATTCTTCCTGTCTTAGCCTTTCTGCCTCTATCTGCTGTCGCTTCAATTCCTCGGCTTCCTGCCATTGTCTCTCCTGCGCTTCCATCTGTCGCAGCTTTTCAACCCCCTCTTGTTCGAGTTGTTGTTGCCGTTGCTGCTCTAATTTTTGCTGCCTTTTCAGTTCAAGCTGACGCTCTGCTTCTTTTCTGCGTTGCTCTTGATAGGTAGCTTCTTGAGGTGCAACAAGCGGTGCTTCAATTCGAGCAACATCTTTATCACTCAATTCCAAAGACTGCTGAAATTTGGTTAATCCATCTCGAACAAAAGAATCGAGCGGGTATTGAGCAGCGATCGCCTTCGTAAACTCTTCCTCATAACGCCGTAACCGATTTTCATACTCTACCCGTGCCTGTTCCTGTCGTTGGCGATTGGCTTCCTGTCTCAGTTTCTCCTGGTATCTAACTTCCGCTGGCTGCACCAGTGGTTGTCTAGCCCGAGCAATATCTTCATCCCTCAGTCCTAAAGATTGCTGCAAATTGCCTAACTCTTGATGGGTTTGCTGACTGAAGGGAAATTCTCGTTGAATTGCATCGTTCAAAACCTGCTCATACTGAAACAGGTTTTGCTGATAGGCAGCCGATTGCTGAGCAAACTGCGCTTCAACCGCCTGCTGAATGGGCAAAATATCCTCATCCCTCAACCCAAGCATCTGCTGGAGCGTATTCAAGTCTTCACGGGCAAACTCACTCAGCGGATACTCATAATCTGCTTCTGCAATCAACGTTTCCCGATACCGTTGCAGATTCGCCAGCCGCTCCTGGTAAGGACGCAATACCTCAACTTCAATTTCAGTTGCTTCTTCGAGCGTCAACCCTAACTGCTGTCTCAATATCTTCAGAATAGCCTGCCCTCTGGGTGGAATTGTGCCTGCATTGGCATAGCGTAAAGCAGCTTTCCGATATTTCAGCTTGGGGTCAGTCACCTTTGCCTTGGCAAGCACAATTTCAAACCCCTTATCTTTCAGCACAATAATTTTGGGGGTCATCTTGGGTGCTGTTTCCTGTACTTTGCTAGCAGCATACTCATGCAACTCCAGCACTGAAACAAAACCATCCTCATTGCGATCGCCTGCTCCTGTCTCAATTCCCTCTACTAGATAGCGGGTGTAGATCGAGAGCTCTGAGCCTTGCTGCTCAAAGGAATACTCAGTCGAACTGGAAGAGGTTAAGACAACCCGCCCCTCAGCCCCCAGTTGGCTTTGCAAATCCACCGAGCCATCATCTTTAGCTCGCAATGCTGGATCAAACGCTCCACTAAAGCAACAGTCCAAGATAATTGCCTGCCGCTTGCAACGACTATTGTTCATGATGTCGTGAACAAAGCTCGTTGGTACAGCGGTTGATCGCATTAAGTCTCCCTTAGCGTTTTTCTGAGTGATCCGGCTGGCAAAATATAGTCTACCGCTGTCATCCTTAATCCCATGCCCAGAGAAGAACAGCAACACCAGATCATCTTTGGTGCAACCCGAAAACAAGGTTTCAATCTCGTATTGCATTGCCTGTGGGTCAGGATTAGCAAGCGGCTTCGCCTCATCGAACCCACCCATCTCTGGGTCAAGCAAAACCCGCTGCATCGCTGCAATATCTTTCACTGCTGCAGGTAATGGGTTTAACCCCGGTTCATACTCACTGACCCCAATCAGCAACGCAATCTTTGCCACAGTTTTCCACCTATACCATTACAAAATCTTGGGCGGCTTTAATCGCCGCTTCTAGCTCTTCTCGGCTGTGCGCTTTCACCTTGAGCTTCTTGCCATTTGCTTCAACTTCCAGTTCGATCGGCTTTCCACCCAAGCGATCGCCCAGAAATCCCATCACCTTTTGGGCATTCTCTTTATTCACCTGAGCCGTCAGCAGCCCTACCAAAATTGCGCCCACTGCTTTATTTCCTGCTGGTGGATTCGGGTCAAGCACGCGATCGACCGTTTCAATCTCGTCTAGGTCTTTCAGTTGCGCCAGCAGGTTTTGGGCTTGCTCTTCTAGTTCCTCGTTGTCCAAATCCGGGTCATTGAAGGCGATCGTCAGCTTAACGTTCGAGATCTCTGTCATGTCAATCCTGTCTGTGGGGAGATAAGCTGTGGCGTTTATCCCTCTTTATAGCAGGTAAAAAAACGCACATCCGCTAAAAGAAAGAAATCCTAAAGAACTTTACAAAATTCTCCAAGCGTCTGAAGCCAAACACAGCAAGCTACTGGTCGCGTTCTTAATCGGTAGGGCTGACGCTTAACCCTCATTTCCCAAGGCACTCGCCAGAAAGCTATCACCGTGCCTCACCCATAATCGACACTCCCTGCCCGAAGCTTTACTCCAGGCTATGACAAGCTTTCCTTAAGATTCCCTCTTTGTAGAGGAATGACGGTTTTGACTTGATAAGGTTGAAAGAACGTGTATTTGAGACCAATTAGCCCTATCGTTAAGCTCTATCTCAGGATAGAGATTGTAAGTGTAAATTAGGTTAAGTTGATACCTGCTTTCAATCAGACTGGCTTGAAACTGGAAATTTGTAGAAGATTAGGAACGCAAACATGGCGAAGGTCGCATTGCTGATTGGGGTTGGAAATTACGAGCATCCAGATGCTTTGAAACCACTGGTCAGCGCGCCTAAAGATGTGGCAGCCATGCAGCGAATTTTGCAGAACGCGCAAATGGGGGAATTTTCTGAGGTCATACCGCTCATCGACCCAGACCCGATGCAGATGCAGGAAGCGATCGAGACGCTGTACCGCGATCGGGCAAAAGATGACCTCGTCCTACTCTTCTTCTCTGGGCACGGCATCAAAGACGATAGCGGCAGACTGCACTTTGCCACACGCCTCACTCGTAAAACACCGAAGGGAGACCTAATTCAATCGACAGCGGTTTCTGCCCGCTTTGTGCAGGAAATCATGGGCAAAAGCCGGTCGCGGCGACAAGTCATGATTTTGGACTGCTGCTTCAGTGGAGCCTTTGACCCCGCACTCAACGCCAAAGACGATGGTTCGCTGGATGTTCAGGGGCAACTCGGTGCCGAAGGGCGTGTTGTCCTGACCTCTTCAAGTTCGACTCAGTATTCGTTTGAGCAGCAAGGCTCAGACCTCTCGATTTATACCCGCTTTTTAGTGGAAGGAATTGAAACCGGAGCAGCCGATCGGGATAACGATGGCAAGGTTTCGGTGCAAGAATTGCATGAGTATGCTACCCAAAAGGTGCAGGAAACGGCACCGACGATGAATCCTAAAATCATTGTGCTAAAGGATGAAGGCTTTGATGTCGTCTTTGCGAAAGCGCAAATTACTGATCCGAACTTGAAGTACCGCAAAGAAGCAGAGCGCTATTCGATGCGGGGTGAAATCTCGCTAACCGGACGAGCCTTGCTTAATGCACTGCGAGAGAGGTTGGGAGTAACGCGTGAAGAAGCACAAGAGATTGAAGAGCAAGTTTTACAACCGTTTCGGGAACGTCTGAAACGGATAGAGGATTATCGTTCAGCATTTGTTGCAGAAGCCGAACGTCAATACCCTCTAACCCAGGAAACACTCAGTGAGTTGAAAGACTTACGAGAGATTCTGGGACTGCGAAAAGAGGATGTGACACCAGTTGAACAAGAAGTCATCTCACAAATTGTTAGCAAGTCAGAAGTTTATCGACACAGCCTACAACGGTATGAACAAGAATTTACCAGAGCCATTCAGTCTGAGTATCCATTGAGTCAACCCGTTAGTGAGAGCTTGAACAAGTTTCAAGCTGACTTGGGATTGATCGATGAGGATGTGGCACAAATCAAGCGACCCATTCTTGAGCGTCGAGCGGCTGAGGATAGGCAACCACAGTTAGAGCCGCAAAAGCCACAGGATACAGAAAAAGCACGACAACCAAACGAGGAAGTGCAAAAGCTGCAACCCGAAAGCCGACAGGGGGAACAACAACCAACTCCTCCACAACATAGGACTGTTCGTTCTTCAAACAAGGTGCTACTGGTTGGAGCCTGTCTTTCATCAATACTTATTGCCGGAGGACTTTTCTATTTCAACTCGACTCATCCACAATCTCTACCTGATGTTCAAAAATCGCCTAGTCCTTCTATTACACCAACTCCCATAGCTTCTCTGCCTTCTTCTCCCAAGCCCGTAACTTCTCCATCGTCGCAATTCGGTTCAACTAATACTCCTGTATCTTCTTTACCCACACCAACACCTAGCCCAAACCAAACTCCTACCCCAGTACCAATAGCTCCTCCGCCTCCGCCTACCCCAACTGCCATACCTTCAAACGAGCTTAAGTACAGAACTGTTCAGACTCGTGATGGAAAGGTTTCTATGCGAGAGGGTACTAAGACAACCAGTAAAATTATTGCTCAGCTAAAACCAGGCACAGTTGTATTTTGTGGAGACACAAAAGAGGGAGATAATTTTGATTTTCGCGGTCAGTCTAGCAAGCAGTGGATGTACTGCAAAAAGCTTGGTGGCTTCAGTGGCTTCATTCACTCACTTCTCCTTGATCCCGTCTGAACACGGAGAAGCGTAGTGGTCTAACAGCCTCAGTGCACACCGATCGACGAGAGGTTATTGGTTAGAGTTCAAGATTCTCTACGGTGTTGACTTAAAAAGTTATGCGTCGGCGAATTGTGGAAGAGGGCGTTAGTGCCTTTCTACCGCCACAATCACCGACTATAGGGTACATCTTGTGATGCGTGAAAGCGACTGTGGAGATTAAACTCGTGGAGAGCGTTGGTGCAGTGCCGATAACACTTAAGCCAATTATGCTAGGGCGACAACTGAGGCTTCCTTGGAAAGAAGTGCGATCGACAGATTTTTGCCGAAGACAAATTAGGTTTGTAACGACTGATCGATCGCATCCAGTTCGTCATCCAGAGTTGCTAGTTTGGCTTCCTCATCCTGAATTTGCTTCTGCAACTGGAACTTGACGGCTTCGCCTGTCTCGATCGCGAAGCTTTTCCGTAGATGCCCTAGTTTCTCACTACGAATGTTTCGTTCGTCCTCCAGGGCTTGCTGACGTTGCATTAAGCGGCGTTTTTGAGTAGGCGTTAATTTCGGAGGGGCTGGTTGAGTTGTGATGGTTTGAGGCGGTTGCACTGCTGGTTCAGGTGTTCCTGAAATCAGGACAGGGACTGGCACTTGTTGCTCAGTGACATTCCCTGGGAAGCTTAATTCCTGCGCTGGCTTCATAGGTTCTGTCTGTCGTTGCGATTCAGCGTCCTGTTCAGACTTGACTCTTAAGGGTGCCAGTACTCGCGCTGCAATGGCTGCAATGTCTGCATCTCGCAACCCTAATTGCTGTTGGTATTTGTTTAATGCAGTTTCATTCGCAACGCTAAAAGGGTACTCGATTTGCACTGCTTCAGTTAAAGCCTGTTCGTACTCGTATAGCTTGCGCTCATACTGGCGATATGGCTCCAATACTGCGTCTTCAATCGCTTTGGCTTCCTCAACCGAAATGTTCCACTCAGCACGTTTACCTTCTAGTAACTTCTGAGTAAAAAACAAAAGTTTACCTTGTCCTGCTTCAGCAGCCGTTTGCACTTCCTTGCGATACTTGAGCTTCGGGTCGTCCTGCCGTGATCGCGACAGCACAATTTTGTACCCCTCCTCCACTGGGTAAAACTTAGGGGTCATTGCAGGTGCTGCTTCCTTGACCCGGCTAGCGGCGTACTCATGCAGTTCTTCTACTGCAATCCAACCATCTCCGTCCACGTCAGCGGCTCCTGTCTCAATCCCTTCGACTAAATAACGGGTGTAAATTGATAACCCTGCGTCATCATGCCCTGCTGCTGCGCCAAACGAATACTCAGTGGAAGTGGAAGAGGTCAGAATCGCCCGTCCCTTGCCGCCTAGATACTCTTTCAAGTTGACGGTGCCATCATCCTTAACCGTCATCCCTTGCGCGATCGCGCCACTAAAGCAGCAATCCAGAACGATCACCTGTCGCTGTGATCGACTTTCGTTGATATTCTCATGCAGAGACGCAGTGGCTACGGCTGATGGTCTGACCAACCTGCCGTTAGTGTCCTTGCGAGTCACACGGGTCGCCAGGTAAAGCCTGCCATTCTCATCTTTAATGCCATGACCAGAAAAGTAAAGCAGCAGCAGGTCATCCTTTTTTCGATCACTGAAGAGTCGATAGATCTCATCCTCCATCTCCTGCCGCTGTGGATTTTTCAGCACTGTAATGTTCGCCTCGGCAAAACCTCCCAGTTCTGGATCGGCTAAGACTCGTTGCATAGCATCGACATCCTTCACCGCTCCAGGTAAGGGATTTAGCCCAGGCTCATACTCACTCACGCCAATCAGCAATGCAACCTTTGCCATTTCAGTGCCCTACGCTGCTGCAAATTTCTGGGCTGCTGCGATCGCCGCTTCCAACTCTTCTCGACTGTGCGCTTTCACCTTGAGCTTCTTGCCGTTTGCTTCGACTTCCAGTTCGATCGGCTTTCCACCCAAGCGATCGCCCAGAAATCTCATCACCTTTTGGGCATTCTCTTTATTCACCTGAGCCGTCAGCAGTCCTACCAAAATTGCGCCCACTGCTTTGTTCCCTTCCGGTGGATTCGGATCGAGAACCCGCTCGACCTCTACTTCGTCCATCTGCTGCAATTCAGCCATGAACCGCTGCGCCTGCTCTTCTCGTTCTTCCGCATCGAGGTCAGGGTCATTGAAGGCGATCGTGAGCTTAACGTTTGAGGTATCTGTCATGTCAATTCTGTCTGTAAGGAACAATCTAGAGCGTTTATTCCCCTTTATAACCGCTAAAAACTCTACATTTGTCAAAAGCAAGAAAGATTAAAGAGAGGAAAATGCTGCGATTATCTATGTTGCCTCAACGACGGCTCGCTGCATATCCAGCACAAAGTTGCCACCTACTCAAAAATCCCATACTTGAATGACGACTGAATAGCCTGCTTCTTCCAGAACCTAGTCAACCCACTCTGCTCAGGTGCGATCATTCCCGGCATAACTTATGAAAAAATCTTTCATGGTTTTTAGGAGGTAATAGAAAATAATGGGCTATTTTTCGGAGAAACTTAGGTAGTTCAGGTAGGCTCCTATGGACCAAATAACTCTTCCAGATTCTTAATTCGCTATCAGGAAATTGACGCAATACAGTTGAAAATTGAATTTATCTTGTTCCACCTCCAAGTCTACGCTTAAGCAATGGATCAGACTTACCTGATTTAGATGGAGATTGTGAATCTGTAGAATTCATTCGCGTAATGAACTAGATTGTGAATCTGTAGAATTCATTCGCGTAATGAACATTGCCCACCCACTGCTTGAACTTTCTATAAAGAAGACTTTATTTAGAAACTCATTAGTGAGTAAAACACGACTACCATCTGTGTTTGTATACCCTGTTAAAGGATTCCCCCAGGGATCATTTGCAATAAGCCCTGACTCTGTGTAGCCTATCAAACAAACCACTGAGCCTGAACGGGTGGTCGACATGGCAGCCAGTACAGGACGACCACTTGCTAATTGTTGTTTAACTTGCTCCAGTGTTCTATTTAGACCCATAACTGCTTCAAAACCGTAGGTTTTAGCCACTGCTTCCGTAGCCTCCCAGTCGCTAATATCACCAAATTCTTGATATTTCTGATATAATTCGTCCTCTAGTTGGACTCCAGGCGTTTTGGGCTTTACTCCGTAATATGACAAAGCCATTGCTAAAGAGGTAGATTGACTAGCTCTGAAATTCACATAGACGTTATCTCGTTGAGACAAATAGGGAACAGACAACTCAACGTTTACTGGAAGTGATTGCTTTAAATTAGGAGATGAGCTTGATGGTGTATTAGATGGGATAGAGGGGGATACTCCAGGCACGGATGGAGCATTAGTAGCGGGTTGCTCCCGAGTCTTTAGCCGCTTCCGAGCCATCGATGGTCCAAGTGTGGGTGATGCAGAAGGACTGCCTTGAGATGAGGGTGTTGCAGAACTTGCTACGTCAGGCGTTTGCCGAGAGTCAGGCGATCGCAACCTGTACTGTATTCCAATGAAGATAAGTACTGAGGCAATCGTGCCGCCTGCGATCGCAATGGGCAAGCGTAGTCTGTTCCGAGACAATGTAGGTAGTCCTTCTGACTCCTGACTCTTCGGCAAAGTCCCATTCAGCACATCGGGAATCGTTAGATTGATGCCCTCAATCCGCACCTCATAGTTGACATCTACTGCTTGAGTCATTTGGGCAGTAGCGGCGGCTAAGTTACCCCGCGCCAAGTCTGCCATAGCCCCGCTGTAGTTGAGTAAGGATTGAAATGCAGAGAGCGGTTCTTCCAAACTATTCACCAACGCAGCCATCCGTATCCATTCGGCTTTGTCGTCTAACGCTAGTTGAGCTAATACAATGGCGATGCTATGCGCAGCTTCGGATGGATTCTTGTACGTCAAAGCTCTCCACTGCTGCCCCTGCGCCAGATCCTGCACATCCAGATCTGGATTGTCTAACTGCTGTTCGACATACGCCATCACAAAATCAGCCAGTTCTCGAATGCGTTCCAAGCCAAAGCGGGAATCGTTCTGTAATTGACTCAGCAGGTCATCTCGGACCGCTTTATCCATCTCGTAGAGTTCATTGCCGACTTCTTTGCACAGGTTAGACAGCATTAAGTCAGCGACTGCAATCCAGGGAATCTCGATCGCCTCGCCGTGAGTATCTCGCTGAAAGTTTGCCCAGAGCGAATACAGTAGGTCGGGAGTGAGTGCGAGAGGTAGAGCAGCATGACAAGCTAGCCAGAAGTGCCCCTCACCAAAGCGTTGACGAAAGGCTTCAATACGTCGGGTTGTCGATCGCGTCTTGGCATTCGTGGAGGACGATCGTGTGCTGGTCATTTTTGACCTCCCAGCAGTGCGGCTAATAAATGATGGCGACCACGTAAGGCATCGATCGCCTCATCTAATCCCTGACGCGTAGCTTCAAACATGGGTACTTGAAGGGCAATTTCTCTAGCGGTGCTGGTGTTCCATCGCGCTTTGGGCATCGGGTTTAGCCATGCGACATACCGTACCTGCTGTTTAAGCTGTTGCAAGAAAGTAGCGGTCAAGTCGGCTCGCTCAAGGTTTAAGCCACCCCGCGCCGCGCCTGCATCACTAAAAATTAGGACAGCCGTGCGATCGCGTTGAAACTCTCTCAGCACTTCCTCAATGGGTTTAGCCTCCTGATGCGTCGGGTCGTTGTAAAGATAGTCAACGGGGCAGTTATGGAAATAGTACGCCCCAGCCTTGCCCAATCGTCCTCCCCGGAGTGCCGTTTCTACCAAACGAGCCGACAGCGAATGAAAGGGCACCATTGAGCCATCCTGATCAATCAACAATACCAATTCAGTACGATTGGTGCGTCGAGCGACCAGAACCGGGTTCAGCAACATCCCATCGTGAGCAATGCGATGCACGGTTGCCTCCACATCTAATTCGGTTGCCATCCCTTCTCTCACCATCCGACGCAGATGTCGCCAGCTTTGCTTCATTTGCCGCTGAGTAACCGGAAGGTAATCGGTTGTTAGCAAAAAGCAATCGCCTGATTTCCCTTGCTTTTGGCTAGTCACTTGCCGCATAGCCTGAGCCACTTGTACTTCGTCTTTGATTGTGTGTAAAAGTTTAGAAGGAGGAGTGGAATTAGGCTTAGACGAAGACGTTGAAGGGGGGGAATGACGCTGAAAGCGCTCGACAATTTGATAGCCCCGCAGTAACCAAACAGTACCCAGACCAATCAAGCCTGCACTAACTAACAGAATCAAAAGTAGCCCTGCTGGAGGAGGCCCAAAAATTTGATTCGATGGAGACCACGGTTGAATTGGCTGAGCCGTTTGAGTTGGTTGAACAGGCACGTTGGAAGTGGATGGAACAGGAGACGTAGAGGGTGAGAGAACTATGGGTGTTGTAACCTTTGATTTAGGTGGAGTCCATGTTGTGACAACTAGCAGCACCGTAGTGAATGCTCCACCACCAACAAGCAAAACTAAGCTATCTTTAATCTTTTCTCTGCTAAGAATGTCTTTAACGAAGGTTTGCGATTGCCTTCCTCCTTGGTCGGGTTGATCAGTCTTGGTCGCCAAGGATTCTGGCTGTGCAAGCTCACGTTCAATCGATTGGTTGAAGTAATAATCAAATAGCTGTTGCTCATTGAACGATCGCACCCATAGTGTTTGGCAAAGACGAGCAAGAGCTGCGCGATCGGGTAAGCCATAACCTTTCTGCAATGACTTTACAGCCGCCTCGTAGTCTGCAATACCCAGGGGTAAGCCAGCTTCACGCAGACGGGTAAATAGCTCTAGCAATGGCAGATCATCCACGTTTGCCCAACCTCAAATAGCGGATGTGGTCTTCCCAACTCTTCAACAACACACCCGCGAAAGGGAGTTGCCCACCCAGATGCCCCAACGCCTCTTCGTGCGGATAGCGACGCAACACCCGAAACCAGTCAATCAACTCACTGGTACTCACTTTCTTGCCCGACTCACCTTTATCTCGCTTCATGTCTTCCCGCAGTTGGAGAAAGCGAGCCACGGCTTGATTGACTAATGCTTCCGGGGTTGAGGGAAAGCGCGAACGGATGATTTGAATCAGGCGATCGTGATTCGGAAATTCAACGAAATGAAACAAACAACGGCGCAGAAAGGCATCGGGCAAATCTTTTTCGTCATTGCTAGTAATAAACACAATGGGAGGCACCTTTGCACTAATTGCTTCTCCCGTTTCTTCCACCAGAAATTGTTGCTTATCCAGTTCCAGCAGCAAGTCATTGGGGAAATCAATATCTGCTTTGTCAATTTCATCGATCAACACCACGGTTCGCTGCTCATTCAAAAACGCACGACCCAACGGTCCCCAGCGAACGTAGGTGGTGGGATCATCTGCCCTCCTGATCTGTTCCTCGTTGAGGCGACCCGACCCTGCCAGTTGAGCATCCCGTAAACGCCCCACCGCATCATAGGTATACAATCCGTCTCGTGCCCGACTGGTCGATTTCACGTACCAGCTTTCCAAGGGCAAACCCAACTCATCGGCAACCGCAGACGCCAGTTGAGTCTTGCCGCAACCAGGTTCACCCTTGAGCAGCAGCGGACGCTCTAAATAAATCGCCAGATTCACCGCCTCTATCAATTCCCGACTTGGCAGATAGGGCAACCCATCAGTGGCTTTGGGCTGAACCGTTCCAACGTATTCCAGGGATGCGCTTACAGTTTCAACCATTTTTCCTCGTTGTCATACCAATTAGAACCTGCCTGCCGACAAATCTCGTCCAACGTGGGTTCTGGAATGCCGCGATCGCTGTTCTCCAAAATATCTTGCACCGTTTCGTCGGGTTCGTCCAACAGATTTGTAGGCAGATCATCGGCTGAAAATTCCAACCAGTTCAGCAATTCGTCCTCCGTAAACTCACCAATTAGCGGCAGCTTCACAGGAATCACAGGTTGCCATGCAGCATCAAGTTGCTCAGTAAAGGGAACCTTCCAGTTGCCGACACAGCCGTCATAGTCCACCAGAAACATCAAAAGCTTGTAAGCGCTTTCTGGCTCACCTCCTGACCAGGCTCGAACTGCCAGCGGCATCCAAAAATCTCGCAGCAACTCGCTTAGAAAGGTTTCTGGCAGAACATCAATTTCATAGAGGACCAGCAAGACATTTTGCGTCTGCCACCACTGATAGACGCGATCGACAATTTCGGCGATCGTTCCCTGCCGACCTAAACCAACACGTCCAGCCAGTTCTCGCCACAGAGCTGCAACGTCACTTCGTCGCGCAACACGACTCAGATTCAGCTTGACTACCTTGCCTGTAATACTGTCTCGCGTGTGCTGCACCACCAGGCGATTGAGCAACCACCGTTGCCCATAGTCAGAAGCACCATGAATGAGAAAAGCAGCGATTGGGTGGCTTTGGACAAACTTGCGAAAAATCTGAACTTGCTTGCGGTATCCCAGTTTCAGAAGCGCCTGGTAGAGTCGTCCATCCTGCGACAGCCTGTCCATTTGAACCAGCCGTTGCTCTAATGACTCCAGTTCTGCGTCAACTTGCTCAATCTGCTTTTTCAGTTGAAATTGCATACTGGGGTCAGCCGCAATGGCGGAGCTTCGCCCCAACTCCAACCGCTTCTCGCTGAGCAGGCTGTACTGTTCTTGTAAAGCCTCTCTTTTTGCCTGTAATGGATCAAGTCCTTGCATTGAGGAAGCTTAACAGAATTAACTTCTACAATTACACCTTGTCTCTGTCCAACTCAGCATTTCCTACGCAAGCCTTAATATCAAGTTTGCGAACCGCTACATTCTTTTTAAGCTGATACCTTCAGCATTCAGAAGCTGTCCGATCCATTCAACAATAGTGGGCAGTGCGCCCTATGTTCCTAAACTAATGTTCATCTGCTTCTTAAGTTAAAACCGCACAGCCGCATTCGCCTCAAACGCTGCATTTCGCCTCAGTTCCAACCACTTCTGACTTAACAGGCTGTGCTGTTCTTGAAGTGTTTGACGCTGGGGCTGCAATGGGTCGAATTGCGACATTGAGCGATGTCAGCTAAACACTCAGCGCATACCTGTATTTTCTACCGTTATAGCTTTAATTTAAGTGTAAGTTTCTGCTTTAGTCAAATCCTTTCAACCGCAAGCGTTTAAGCCTCACTGCGATCGCTGCCTTACGTTGGTAAATGCTAAATAGTTCGCTGCTGTTTCTACGTCATCCCAAATCTGCCTGATCATTGGACGCGTCCTCAACACCGTAGCGGACAAAAAGGTCAGAAACCTTGATAGTGAGGGCTTTTGCTAACTTCTCAATGTTTTCCAGAGAGGGGTTGCGATCGCCCCTCTCAATATCTGAGACGTAAGTTCTGTGAAGCTCGGCACGCTCGGCAAGCTCCTCTTGGGAAAGGTCTAACTCTCGGCGTCGCCGCCTGATAGCCTTTCCAAACCGCTGTTTAACATCTGACTGGCTTTTGTCTCCCACGGGACAATCGTGGGGAAATGCAGCTAACAAGTCTACATGAAATAAGTGACTTTATGTAGACTATAAGAGTATAATTACTTTGTACTGATTGAACTTACTGCTGAAGGATGTTCTCGACTCTCCCCCCAAAATTTCCGCATGGGATTGGTCAACCGAAATTTTCGATTGGCGATCGCGCCCGCTTTGTCCCCCTTTCTGCCGAAGATTACGGCATCATCGTCGGACTCCAGTTCGTACCAGCGGCACACCTTTCGGGCTGGGGGTGGCGTTACACCCTTTGGCTTGATCCCCAGTCAGCCAGTCGTGCTTGGACTGACTCAGACCTGGTCTGGGAAGACGACCTGCAACGTTTCACGCTTGACTCGGCTGACCCTTTGTCCCAGGAGCAACCCGTATGACCCCGCAAACCTTAGGCAGACGCGAACTTGCTCTGCTGCACTTTTACTGTGGCTGTCAGTTCAGCATGACCCCGCACGCGTTTTATGCTCGCTGGGGCGTCACACATACGCAAATTGCTCAAATTTGTGGCGTGAGTGAAGCCTCGGTAGACCGCTGGTTCTCCCACAGCAAGCACCGTCGTGTGGCTGAAGTCAGGCACCGCCGCAAGCTGGCAGAGATGCATTTTATCTGGGAGCACTACGAGCGCGTGCCGCTGGCACTGGTCGCTCACATCTGCTCACCCCCACCCAATGGTCAAGTCCCCTCACCGTGATAGCAACCATTTCCCTTGTACAGCAGGGCTGTTTTATGGTGAGGGAACCTTGCACTCAACCCAGTGGCTTTGTGATTGAAATTTCCCTCGAAAAACGTTGTCTCACCATTGACCGCATCACAGGTGCGATCGCCCAGGCTGCTTATAGCCGTTCTGCCATGAAACCCGAACTGCTGACACGTCTGGGGCAACTAGCCGCTCCCTATGCGCCCCTCCCCTCCTGGTCCGTACATCCTAATACCATACGTGCCCTGGTGCGGCGTTATTCGGAACAGGCTGCCTTTTACCCTTTGGAAGAGATGGCGCAGTGGCTTGCCTACCAGCGCTACGGGCTGTTCCTGCTCCCAGGACACCAACCCCTCTTTTATGCCCGCACAGAGCATAAACCCATTTGCCCCAATCGTAGTGCCACGGCGGCACTCGGTGAAGCCTGCTTGGGTTTGGTGATGCAGTACCTCTACCACGGTCGGCTCTTAGCAAGACCGATCGGCGATTATCCGGATGCTGTCTGTGCTCACCCCATAGACCAGGCAATCTACTTGGGTGAGGCAAAAGCGACAGCGGCGCAGACAGTCGATGACATCAAGCATGTGATCGATAGTGAACTGCCACGCTTCATCCCCTTTGTAATCGCAGCCAATGCCCTCGACCATACATCCACTAAAGTGCTGGGGCTACTGGTCGGGACCACGATCTTGAGCAGTGACCAGTGGCATTGCGCGATTTCCGAAGTACAGGTCTAAAGCTGATGGTACAAGCTATCTCCGATCGTGAGTTTATCCTGCAACAAGTGGTGCGTATGCTGCTCGAAAACGTAGAGACTAGCAATGAAAGTAATCTGGTGCTGCAACTAGCACTCACTGAACTGGTGAAGCAGGTGATGCGCGAACTGGCGCAGGCTGGTGCAGCCAACCAGCTCCAAGGCAAGCTGCTCCAGACCGCGATCCAAACCACTATGCAACTGCTGGAGGCACGGGCAGCAACAGTTAATCAGGGCGACCTGTCCCCTTATTGGGCACGCATCGCCCGCTCGCTCCGCTGGGTTGCCAAAGAAATGACCACGTTGGGGTTGCGGCTCCAAGAAGCACGGCAGGGTGAAGTGATGCGTGCGCCCAAGGTGGTGTCTGCTGCCCCCGTCCCTTTCCAGATTACTGAGTTGGGGTCACGGGGTCATCTAGAGGGGTTGATTGTCCACCCCCTGGCAGACTGCCGTTTAGATTTGGAGCGCGTCCAGCAGTCCTACCGGGTCCAAGCCAGCCGGGGCTATCCCTGGGAAGTGGAAAGCGAGGGGATCACGTTCGTCGTTGAGGCGGATAGCAGCATCATCACTTTTCTAGAGGGCTTTCCTGACGCTGTGGTTGAGCAGGCAAAGTCAGCGTTGGAACAGCTTGCCCATGACTTGTATACATCAGTGGGTGCTGGATGAACTCTTTCGTTGGTATTAAAAGCGGTAGCTAATCTCAAATGATTTTGGCTCAATTACGGTGAATAGGCAATAACAGAGAATCAGTTTGTAAACCTAATTAAGCTGAACCAAAAATAGTCACCAGTCTGTAAGTTAAAACGTAATATCGCCAATGGTTCAAGGAAGGCTTTATAAGAAATAGAATAACCTTGCAGCACTTCTCAAAGAGACTCCGTGCCTATGTGATGATATTTTCAATTGTGCCTATATGGTGAGATTCTGCTGAAGTTCACATTGATTCAGAAACTTATTTATGGCTATTTTTACAGTTCGAGCGCGGGTGATTCCAAGCGAAAGAAGTGCCAGTAGGAAGACGAAGGGTGAAGTTTTTGCTCATGCCAGCGAAACAGTAAAACAGGAAACCTGGGAGTCAGCAGTAATTGTTTCAGATCTGATTGAAACGCTGCGAGTCGAAGTTGCGGCACACAGTGATTTTGAGGTCTGGAAACGGAGTGGTAAGCTTGCTAACAAGGAACTAAAGCAGCTTTGGAACGACCATAGAGCGAATGCGCCCTACGAAGACTTACCTGAGCGCCTTGCCCGCTCAGCTTGGCTAACAACTAGATCAATCTACGATAGTTGGTTCGCCCTGAGAGAAAGCTTGCAAATCCGGGTAGATTGGCTCAAGCGTTGGCTGGACATAGCTAAAAGTGATGTTGAATTACTTCAAGTGTGCGGCTGCGAGTTGGAGCAGATGAAAGCAAAGGCACATGAAATCCTTGAAGTAGTCAAAGCTGAGTTTGAGGCAGATCAATCTAAACAGACGGTTAATGCAGTAGGTCAGAAAGTGTTTGTAAATGCTGGTTAAGCAGGTTTCAAGTTCCTCGTTCGTCGGTTGTTTGTTAACCGCCTCAGCATCAACCGAATCATGACCACATAAACCATGCCTTCATGATTTTCAGG
>NZ_JACJOZ010000061.1:0-6107 GCF_014695795.1 Phormidium sp. FACHB-592 | reverse complement strand
CCCCAACCCACCGTAAACAGCAGCACGGCTAACCACCACCGGCCAGAAACAAGCAACTCGAACCCCAGCAAGGGCATGGAGGCTGCAATCAGCGGTATGCCGAGCATGTGGCAGAGACGATTCACCGGGTGTTGGTGGCTCTGCTCATAGTGGGTGATCCACTGCTCCCAAGTTTTTTCGGCCAACATACTTCTCCCCCTCTGTAACGACGTAAAGACTTAAGAGAACAAGACGTACTGCCTTTTTGCTCTGACTTGTTAGCGCAGCACCAGACTGAATCATCGTCAGGTCTGAGGTAAGGGAGTGATCATCTGCACCGAAGACTTGCTGCTGTAAAACAATCATCGTTTTTGAGACACCTCTATCTCATCTCAACCGATAACACCACTGTCGTTACAACCTATTCCAACCCCTCCAGTAGCTTCGCTACTTGCTCTGGGTTTGGCAATTGTCCTTTTAGTTCCTGAGGCAGCGTAGACACAATACGATAGGTTGCTACTCCGATTGGGCGATCAGAGTCTTTAAGCGCATACTCCACGATCGTCTTGTCTTTAAACTTACAAAGAATGATGCCGATAGAAGGATTTTCATCCTCTAGTCGTACCAAATCATCTAAGGCTGCCAAATAAAACTGCATTTTTCCTACATACTCTGGTATGAACCGTCCTACCTTTAGGTCTACTGCTACTAAACACTTCAAGCGTCGATGGTAAAGGAGTAAATCAATATAGAATTCTTGGTCACCAATCTCCAGCCGATATTGACTGCCAGCAAAAGTAAACATGCCTCCCATCTCGCGTAGAAAGGCGTCCACTTTGCCTAGAATTGCTTGCTCTAACTGCCGCTCACTGTATTCTTCACCTAGCCCCAGAAAGTTGAAGGTGTATTCATCTTTAACAGCCAGACTTGCTTGCTTTCGAGCAGCCTCTGGTACTGTTTCTGTAAAATTAGTTTGATTGAGTAAGGTCTTCTCATATGACTGATTCTCAATATGGTGGAGCAAAACATTCTTCGTCCAACCGTATTTACGCGTCATACGGATGTAAAACTCCCGCTCTAAGTCATCCTTGCACTTTTCCACAATGACCAGGTTATGAGACCAACCAATTTCTCGCACCAATGGTGCGAGTTTTTCATTGCTGACATAGGTTTCATAAAACTGCCTCATGCGCCAAAGGTTGGCGGCGGAAAAGCCACCCATACCAGGAAATTCAGCTTGCAGGTCTCTTGCCAGATTTCTCACCACTGATTTACCCCATCTGGCTTCCTGTAATCGGCTAACAATCAATCGGCCAATATCCCAGTAGAGTGCAATAAGTTCTTTGTTGACAGCTTTAAGGGCATCATACTGGGCTGAGCGAATGCGCTGTTTGATTTCACCTAGGAGGCTACCGTATTCCCCTGTTAATTCGGACATCTGACACCGTCTCTAATAAAGCATTTAACTCTAATCAAGCATTTAAGGAGCTATGCCTTCAAGGAGTGCTTGGAGTTTTGACCGCTTGTTTCACCTCGTTGATATTGCTCTGTACGGTTTTAAGAAAGCCAGGAAGGGCTTTGTACAAAGATTTCTCTATTCTTGTTGTTTCTTCAGGCTCTGGTAAGGCGGCTAATTCTTCTAGTGAAGCTTCAATTTTCTTCAGCAGCTTGAGCTTCTGAAAAATAGGAACTGAGTTCCTATTTTTCTCGACCTTCGGTTCCTGGTTTTGTTCACTTAAGACCTTCCGCACGTAACGGGTAGAAACTCCGATCGCCACTGCCAGGGCTGGACCTAGTGCTTTTTCACCCTCCTTGGGCCGACCTCGGATGTTTCGATAATTCAGCGCTTTCAGCCGTTCAGCAAGTCGTTCAATTTGGTCGCGGGTATAGTTCACCCGCTTTTCATTCTCTGCCAACTCAACCTGAAGTGCTCGCTCAGGTTCTTGTTCGGCATCAAACGCCAGCATATGAACCTGAATCTGCCCTTCAGGAAACTGCTGATTATAAGTCTCTGGATTTGTTTCTTGAAGCGCCTGCAGTGCTGCTAGTCGATGACCACCTGCCAGTAGAACACCCTTAGCATCAATGACAAGAGGTTCAATAAGCCCCAAGGCTGCGATAGATTCTGCTAAAGCAGAAACATGCTGAGGATCAAGAGGGCGCGTATCGGTTTCTCTTGCCCGAATCTGGCTCAGTGGAAGCTTTGTCTTCTGTGATCGCTCTTGCTCAGATTTGGCAGAAACCGCTTGGTCTTGTGCATGAATTGCGTCTGCTGTAGCAGCTGCTTCAGCAAACAAATTTGCACTATTACTTCGTCGTCTAGCCATTGAACACCCAGCCCGCGATCACCTGTAAATCTTTTGCACCTTTGCAATTTGAATCATATTGCATCAGGGGAACCCGTTCTGCCCCAGACCATGCCAAAGCAGAGTCTTGATGCACAATTAGCCGTTTGATAGATGGATACGCTGTCGCTAGCTGCTGGTCGAGTGCTTGATCCATTGAACGACGTAGATCAATTCGACTCAGAGCTAGTGCCCATCGACTTGCACCTCTACGGCCCTTCTGTTGCCGTAGTTTCAACTCGTTAAGGACGCGACCAGCACCCATTACAGCCAAAGGATGAGCATCAGTACAAATGATGGCAACATTAGCTGCCACCAGCCCTAAGCGCTCCAAATATTCAACACCGGGTGGACAATCAAAAATAAAGGCGTCGTAATCCATAGAACCAATGATGTCCGCCAGGTCCTCAGGATCAAGTGACTGAATCGAATGCCCTGCTAAATCTGGACCACCGGGCAAAACATAGAGGTTCGGAGCTGCTTCTAGATGCTTTGGTGAACCACCTGCTAAAAGTTCAGCAGTACCAGGAGCTGTCGGATTTGTTCCTAAGACGTAAGCAGCATTAGACTGAGGGTCAAGGTCAACCACCAAAACTTTTTTGCCCTGACTGGCAAGTACAGAAGCAAGTCCGCAGGCAATGGTTGTCTTGCCTACACCTCCTTTCCGGGCTGCAACTGCAATGCATATGTTTTTCATGGACGAAATCGTATCATGCCCTTATTATGGCGAACACCCGACAACAAAAATTAGCGTTAAGCAAAAGCTCAGTACATGCCGAGACAACCCCAGGCTAGACGGTGAGCACTTGCCTTTAACTGAGCAAACTTACGGCTGTTTTGTCACTCCAGCAGCGCTATAAGAAGCGTATTCCTGCTGCTCTGGGAGTGCCGCTCATGCGCCGTCTCTATCATGCCAGTCTTTTAACCCTCCTTTACAGCTTTCATGTTTGGCTCACGCTGCCCGCCGCTGTCGCCAACCAAAGTCCCTTGCAGACGTATTGTGGTGCCTGCCATTATCTTGGGTAGGACTCTAGCACTTTAAGCACTCAGGACCACAGCAGCGAAACTCAAGTTGCGCAACGGCATCCCACGGATTATCCTCCCGTGTCTTGATTGCCCACCTCCATCGGCTTTAAGGTCATAGAGAGAAAGTTTCTGCCGATCTCATCACTGACTAGACTAAAACTGGCATACATCACCGTGCGGTTATAGTCTGCAACACCGATGCTCTCGTTCCTGTTAGCTCCGATGCACAAGCTAGAATGCCGCTGCTGCCGTTGGTTAGTTGCGGGTGGCAACAAGGGCACCAGCCAGTGCCGCCTGAAGGGAGTGAACCCAAGAGTCGATCGTGGTTGGGGTCTAGACGCCCCCTGAGCGCACAGCCGCCCACTCTAAAACGTGCTGTGTGCTGTAAAGCGATGATGAAGCCAGATGAAGCTTAAGTAAGAAGCAAGCGCTGCCACCGCCTTGACTCTGACGCTGGTGCTCAAAGTTTGTAAATTGTAGGGGTAGCCGCACGCCGCACCAACACAGCCGCTCGCTGCCACTGGTGCCGTTCGAGCCCGTGCTTTGTAGCCAGCCTGCTGCTGCCTCGCTCCCCTGACCAAGCTGATGGTGAATCCTGATGACGCTGAAAGGTCGACCCGCCTTTATTGCTACTTTTAACCTGGGGTGTTGTGTGACGTTACTCGCGCTCCTGCTTGGCAGTAGTAGTTGTGCCTCGGTGCCGTTGCAGCGGCAAGGTGATCGCGGCGACTGCACCGATGTGACGGATGGGGTCGGTGAGAAAGAACTGCATCGGCTCAGGACAGATGAAGGCCTTGCGACCGCTCGGCTCCAAAGGGGGCTCCAGAGTTGGGACAGTACAACACGCTATAAAGCCCTTGATGTGCTGCTCACAAGAGTCGAGCCCCAGACCCTTTTGAGTCCGCTCTTAACCATGGTGCAAGATGACGATCCGCGGGTCCGCGCCACGAGCGTGGACGGACTGGCTATGGCCATGGCAGCGCAAGCCACACTCAGTCCGCAGCTGCTCCCCCTCATCACGCAAGCTCGGCAGGATCGAGATCCAGGCGTCCGTGCCGCTAGTTTTAGTGGGCTCGCAACGGTGACCGCACGGCAAAAGCCCTTCCGGCCGCAAGTCCTCCCTTTGTTTCAGCAGGGTTTGCAGGATCGTAGCGCTTGCGTCCGTGCTACCGCGGCCTCGTCGCTCGAATATCTGTTCGCGCTGTCAGTACCGACGCGGCACGAGTTAAACCGACTGCTGCCAGACTTACTGGTCATGGCCACCAGCGATGCCAGTGCTTGGGCGCGTAGCCATGCGGTCATGAGTTTAGGTCCCGCCAGTGTCAATGCCGCCGAAAGCGTGCCTGTACTCGTGAAGCTTGTGCAGCAGGAGCCCGATGCTGGGCTGCGTAGCGTCGCGGTGAGTGGCTTGGGTCATTATCGGGCCGCCGAGCCAGCGGCGACGCAAGCCATCCTGGCTGCCATGAATGACCCCGATGAGCGGGTGCGGACTGCGGCAGTCTACAGCTTACTAAACGTCGCACCCAACCCCTTCAGGCACCGTAGCCAGGCCCAGCAGTTGTCGAACCAAGGGTTGCAAACGGCCATTTGGGAATTGAAGGAGTCAGCAAAAGACCCCTATGTGAACCAGCAGAAAAAAACGGCGATCCCACCGATCCTCGAGACGCTCATGGCGGAACAACGTGCACGCTGGCTACAGGAACGCTAAAAGAAACCATGCTTTTGGCTTAGCGTCTTGTTAGGACCAGCTTGAAGGCACGGTTTTTGTGAGATGTGCAAAGTTCATGACGTTGGTGCGTTGCCTCACCCCCCGCAAAGGGTATGGCAACGCTGCGTGTCCAAAAGGTCCCTTGACCCTGCAGCACTAGCAAACCTGAGCAGGCTGACTACTGCTACAGAGCAATTAGAGGTTTTGTGCCTCATCGTGTGGAGTCTGGTTAGTTGCGGGTTCTGCAACGGTGCAAGGAGGGGGAAAGGAGAAAAGTCGACGGCATAAGGGTTTGAGCACTTGTGCCAGTTGGCGGCTAGTTTAGCAGAGAAAGCGCTAGTTGAGCGTTAGCCACGCTGAGCGATGGGCACCCTAGAACAAACAGAGGCAGAGCCAACCTAGTCAGAGCCAGCGGGTGCTTTCTACCTGAGACACCGCCAGTTGATCGCGCTGCTGAGCGCTGGACCAGTACGCTGCCCTTTGGCACTAGCTTGCGGCTCCAGGCGACGCCTGCCAGCCGCAGCTGACCGTTGCCCTGCCGCAGAGCAGGAGACGGTGCAACATCTTTGCCTGCCATTAACCCGGTGAGGTGAAGGCACAGAGGCTACCCGGCGGCGAGTCTTTCAGGCTGCTTGAGTGTCAGCACCGAAGCATCCAGCAGTGCGCGTGCAGCCAGTGATCGATCGCTTAGCCAACCCTCAAAAGCGGCTTTTAGTGACCAGCGAAGTCGTGAGCCAGGGTGATGCGTCGGCGAGCCTGGCAATGGTTGATGTCGCCCACGCAGCCTTGCTTCGCCATTGGCGACTGCTGCGGCAGTGGATCGAGCCGAACCGAGACCGGCTGCAGCAACAGCGCAAAATTGCAGCCAGTGCAGTCGCTTGGCGCGCCCAAGGCCAACGCGCTGGCGACTGATTGCAGGGGTTACCCCTTACCGAAGCCATTCAGTTTAACCGCCAACAGCAAAACACGTTTCCCTGAGCCCATTCCGCTCAAACCTTCCTTCAAGAAAGTATGCCGTACCGCCGCTGGAATCGGATCAAAACCGCTAG
>NZ_JACJOZ010000060.1:0-55258 GCF_014695795.1 Phormidium sp. FACHB-592 | reverse complement strand
TTTCACGTTGAGATTACTGGAGAGCGACGTGATACGGAAACGGTCATGCGTCGTTTGGAGGGGGGCGATTGGAAAAGTGCCAGCAATGGTAACTCGTTGGTCGCCTACCCTACTTCACGTCCGGTTTTGCAGACCAGCGGGGTTAGGCGACTGCCCCGCTGAGTTTAACCAAGCACCGTTCAGTTATAGTCTGCAACCCCGATTCTCTCGTTCCTGTTAGCTCCGCTGCACAAGCGAGAATGCCGATGCTGTCGTTGGTTAGTTGCGGGATAAGCAACGGTGCAAGCCTCAGACTGCGATGGAGCCAAGTGAGCCGTGGCGCTGTTGCTGACTATGATGGCACCGAGCGACCCAGAGCGTGAATCAAGCTCGAAGGTGCTTGCAGGCTGCACATTGATTTTGGTTTCAGGGTTACGGGCCCGCCAGGGATGGCAGTACACTACTGCCAGTCAAGTTCAGGACGCTGGTCTCCAGCAGTCGCTTCGGTCCCAGCTACCCAGGGACGGTGTGCAGCAATTTGGCACGGGAAGTGGGACCGTGCTGTGAGCACAGTGCTTAACTGCCGGATCTTCCCCGGTCTGCAGCGACTCCTTATTTTAGTTTGACTGCAATGCCCACGTCATCCTCTTAGGTGGAGCGCCACGAGCGCCGCCGGTAACATCATGAACCGATTGCAGCTTTACGTCTGGATTTTGACCGGTGGTTTTTTGAGTATCTGGCTTGGGATCGCACCACTTGCCGCTCAAGTGATTCCTGATACTACGCTGCCTGTGGGAGAGCGTTCGCAAATTACAGGCAATCCCAATGTGCAAATTGATGGGGGCGCAAGGCGGGGCGGCAACCTATTCCACAGCTTCAGCCAGTTCTCAGTGCCGACGGATGGGTCTGCTTACTTCAACAATACGGCTGATGTGCAGACGATTTTCACTCGCATTACGGGTGGATCAATCTCCAACATTGATGGGGTGATTCACGCCAATGGCACGGCCAATCTGTTTTTGCTGAACCCGAATGGCCTTCTGTTTGGTCCCAATGCCCGACTGAATATCGGTGGTTCCTTTGTTGCCACGACGGCTGACAGCATCAACTTTGCGGATAGTTTTCAGTACAGCGCGACGAAGCCTCAAACGACACCACTATTAACGGTGAGTGTGCCGGTTGGGTTGCAGATGGGAGCCAATCCGGGACGCATTGCGGTGCAGGGGAATGGCTACGATTTATCTGTTCCAGTGCCTATTTTTTCGCCTCTTGTCAAAGGTAATAGTACCGCAGGGTTACGGGTGCCAGTCGGTCAAACCCTTGCCTTAATTGGCGGCGATATAGACCTTCATGGCGGTACGCTAAGGGCAGAGCAAGGACGTATTGAATTGGGAAGCGTGCGTGATGGACAAGTAAACCTCAGCTCTACAGGTTCTGGTTTCGCGTTTGATTATGCAGGCAACCAGCGCTTTGGTAATATTCGCCTCTCACAGCAGGCATTAGCAGATGCCAGTGGTGGTGGACTCATTCAGGTACAGGGGAATCAGGTATCACTGACGGATGACTCACTGGTGCTGATTCAAAATCAGGGAACTCAGGCGGGAGGAAGCATCAGAGTAAATGCTATCCAGTCTTTAGAACTGAGCGGAACTAGCCCAAATGGTAGATTTTCCGCTGGCTTACGCAGCGAAACTGTGGGAGTTGGGAGTGGCGCAGATGTCGCAGTTTTAACTCGACAACTGGCGGCCCGGGGTGGATCAGCAATAATTGCTCGCTCCTACAGCTCAGCGAGATCGGGTAATGTAACTGCCCAAGCCTCTCATTCAGTACAAATTGATGGGGCTTCGCCCATTAATCCTCAAGTAATCAGTAACATCAGTACTAGTACTATTAGCTCTGGAGAGGCGGGAGAAGTCACTGTATCAACTCAGAACTTAACGGTACTCAATGGAGGGGGTATAGCATCGATAACTTTTGGAAGGGGTCGTGGCGGCAACATCATAGTCAATGCTTTTGACTTGATACAAGCAATTGGAACGAGCCGTAATTTCGGTGCAAGTGGTTTAACTGCTAGTGCTCTCGGTCCTGGAGATGCTGGTCAGATCACAGTCAACACATCAAGATTAGTGCTTCAAGATGGAGCGGCTATCTCGACTGCTATTCCAGCAACTGGTAATGCGGGCAGTATTGTTATCAATGCCAGAGAGTCTGTAGAAATTAGTGGTCGCCCCCCAGTGCCTGCTCTTCCAAGTTATGTGGGTTCGTCTGCCCCAATTACACCTAAACCTATACGGGATTATTATGGACTACCTGACAGACCCAGTGGAAATTCGGGCAGCGTGACCCTTAACACTCCCCGTTTAAGCATCACGGATGGGGCAACTGTCACTGTCAGCAATGATGGCACCGGAAGCGCTGGCACATTGCAGGTGAATGCTAACTCAATTTCTCTCGCTCGGGGTGGCTCAATGACTGCCGCTACCGCCTCTGGTGAAGGTGGCAACATTGCCCTCAACGTGCGAGATATTATCCTGCTCCGCAACGATAGCCCCATTACCGCTTCGGCACGTGGTACGGGCAATGGTGGCAACATGCGGATTGATGCCGGGTCGATCGTCGCCGTTCCTACCGAAAATAGCGACATCAGCGCTAACTCAGTCAACGCTCGTGGTGGCAATATCTCGATTACGGCGGCTGGACTCTTTGGCATCCAGCCTCGCCGTGAAGAGACACGTTTAAGCGATATTACCGCTACTGGAGCCAATTCGGCCTTGAATGGCACCGTGCAACTGAATATCGAGCGGTTTGATCCCACTTCTGGTTTGGTCCAGTTGCCCTCAGGCGTGGTTGACTCATCTCAGTGAATCGCTCAGGGTTGTCCTGTCGATCGCGGCGATTCTTTTGTCATCACGGGTCGCGGAGGCTTACCGCCCACACCTGCACAAGCACTCGACGATGATGCCGAGTGGAGCGATCGCACTATTCTCACGGTGGCTCAGCAGCGGCACGAGAGCGGAGCCAGGAAGCTACCCCTAGACAACAGGGCGGAAGCCCCACGCCTCAGAGTTGTCCCCCAAGCAACCACTCCCCCTTCCATCATTGAAGCGACAGACTGGCAGAGGACAGCCACTGGAGACGTGCTTTTGGTTGCGAATACACCTGACCCAACGGTACAGAACTCGTTGTATCAGTCGGTTGCCTGTCACGGCAGATGGTGAATCAGTGCCAGTAGAACCATTGCTTCTTGGGGTGTCATCAGGATACGTGTAATTTAGCGCCACGAGCGCTTGAAACGCTTGTTTCTACGTGCTCTCTTAGGAAGGATTCTTGATGGAAGAGTGGATTCTGGCTTAGTTATAGCAGCGGAAAAATTCTGGTCGTTAGTGAGCAGTTAACATGAACTGTCCCATTTACGAGGTTTGACCGAGCACTGCTAAGAAGCCTGTAATGGCGCAAAATCGTTCTCTGTGGTTGAGACCGCCCCATTTATGGCTCAAGATCGGGCAGTTCAACCCAACTGCCACCAAAACGGAGCAACCGCTGAAAGCTTTATCTCATGAGCCTTCTAGCCTTGACGACCACCTTTTGTCCGTTGCTATAACTAAGCCATCCCAAGCTGTTAGAAGCTAGAACGCTTATTTAGAGTCGCGTTGACCGCTTGCGCCATATTTTTTGCTCATTCACACCAGTGGGTTTGCCCTTTCTTGCTTTCTGACTGTGGCAACCAATCAAGCAAGGGGACTGGGCGCAGCAACGACTAATTCCCACGCTGGCTTATTCCCGATCGCGGTAACAACGTGAGGTGTCCCTAAGCTGGGCGGCTGTAGGAGGAACGAGTTTGGGTCGAACGGCTGGCAGGCAGAGTGAACCAGGTTTCTAACCCAGTCATGATTGAGAAGGTGCCAGCATCCACTGTGAGGTGGCGAGCTTGACTCAGGAACCGCTGACGAACAGATGAATGTTCCCACCGCTTCAAATGTTCTAAATGGTCAAATTTGAAGACGATTCGGTCTTCGTGCTCGTCTTGACCACTTGGGCGAAACACAGAGGCACCTAAATAACCTTCAAAGGTGCTGGCTGTGCTGATCATCTGCGTCAATAGCGCTTCAAAGGCTTGCTCCTTACCCCTTGTGACCTGCTGTACGACATCTACTGTCACCGCAGGATCGGTGTGCATGACTTTAGCCCTGACTTAATAAGGGTGCACCACTCACACCAACGGCTAGACGGACCACTTGTGCCGGTTCCACGCCAGTGGCAGGGGGTAAGAACATCCCGCCGTTGTTGACAACATACAAGTCAGTGCCGTGAAACGCGACCGCCGTGCAACCGGTTACCCCCTGTTCCGCCTGGGCAATGATCGTTGTGCGGCGGTCACGGTCAATGCGAATCACACTGTTGTACACATGGGTGGCTCCATAGAGATTGCCGTGCACATCAAAAGCAAAGTCATCAAGGTTCGTCCCCTCGATGAGAATCTCCGGCTCCTGTGGTTTGAGGCGCTCATCCAACGGCATCTGTAAGAGCAACAGCCGTTGTGTGTTAGACGCATAGAGACGATTGCCAAAGCGCTTTAGGCCGTTGACGGCTGGAAACGTGCTGGTCTCGTCACTACGAGCGAGGAGGGGATGCTCCAACCAAAGCTCGACGGCTTTGGTCGTGACATCAAACGACCAAATGGCACCCCGATAGGCATCGGCCATGAGGTAAGAGCGAGAAGACAAGGGTGTGATGCCATTGAGGAACTGTGCTTCTGGCAAAGTTTGGAGGTATGGCACCGCCCCGTCCGCTAGTACAGCAACAAAGGGGACACCTTCGGCATTCCAGCCATTGACGAGGAACTGATTGGGCTCAATCCAGGCAATGCCGCTGACCTTGCCGCTCAGCTGAGCGTACGTTGTCAGGTTACCGTCTGGATCGAGCTGGACGACCGCTCCCACTTCATGGTTGGTGAGATAGATGTCACCGGAGGGGAGAATCGCCAAATTTTCCAGAAAAGTATTGACCGGAAACGTCGCCATGGACTGGGCAGGCAGCAAAGCAACAGGCATGTCAGCATAGATTGCAGGTAATGGCATTGTTTCGACCTTAAAAGCCTTAGGTGGACGCTTAATCAGGTTGTTTTCTACAGGTAGTGATGAAAAGTCTCACTCCTGCCTCTAGAACAACTGGTTTAGAACTCAAGATAGTGGCAGAATCAGGATAAATCAAATTGATTCTAGAGATGCTTCCTATCAATGAAAGCAATTGACTTGGGTGCCGTTGATCTCAATCTCCTCGTTGCCTTCGAGTCCCTGTATCGCTACCAAAGCGTGACGCTTGCGGCGCAGCGGATCCACATTGGACAACCGGCAATGAGTGCAGCACTGAGGCGCTTGCGCTCGCTCTTTGATGATGCCTTGTTTGTGCGGGTAGGGCGAGAAATGAAGCCGACCGCCAGAGCAGTGGCGATCGCTCCCCAGGTGCTGTCGGCTTTAGACACGATCCGAGCGACGTTAGCTGACTTGCAAACCTTTAATCCAGCCTCTTCACAGCAAACATTCACTGTCGCCACATCAGATTATTTTGCCAGCATGGTTCTGCCAGCCTTGTTAGGCCTTCTAAGCCAGCAGGCGCCACAGGTTAAGCTGCGGTTGCTGCCGGTGGAAAAGGAATCGCTGGTAGAGGCCATCGAAAAGGACACATTAGATGTCGCCGTGGGTACGTTCGCTAATTTACCGCCCTACATTCTTCAACAAACATTGCTGTCAGAGCAATTTGTTGGCCTTGCCCGTCGTGGCCATCCGGCGCTGGAGGATGGGGTCATGAGCCTAGAGAATTTTGTCGGGTTTCCCCATGCGTTATTTACTTCACGGCGAGACGATACCGGGATCATCGACCAAGCCCTGGCAAAGCAGAAGTTAAACCGACGCATCGCCCTCACGGTTCCCTACTGGTTTGCTTTACCTTCGGCCATTGCGTCTTCTGATCTGTTAGTAGCCATTCCCTCCTGCCTGGCAGCACAGGTGACTCAACACTACGCCCTCCAGGCTTTTGATCTTCCGCTTAACTTAGCGTCTTGGTCCATAACAATGGTGTGGAGTACACTCAACGACCAGAACCCGGAAAACCTTTGGCTGAGACAGACAATGCAACACGCTTGTCAAAGCCTTGTCGAAGCGCGAAAGACTAAAGCTTGAGCTCATAAGCCCCTTGCCGCAGTGGTATACAACATTGGTGCTATGTCATCAATGTTGTATACCGCTACGGAAGGGGAAGGTTAGCTCACAAACTTTAAGGCGTTATGTAGAGGTACCCTCACGGGTACTGCCAAAAGCCAGGAGCATTTGCGAAACTTTTAATAAGCTCAGTGGTTAAGCTTACTGTGATGCTGAACGTTCTCGATGTTGTTCACTAGAACCTTCAACTTACTAAACGCCTTCTTTATTTTTAACAGGGTAGCGACACTTAGGCGCTGTCAAAATAGCGGTTAGGATACCGCAGATGTAGCCCCTGTTTTAGTAATCATCTGCCCCTATCCCATTACATCTTTAGAGGATGTTTCAATGCGGTTTAAGTCGATTCAGGTTAGTGGTTATCAAATCTTTGCTGTTACAGGCACGAATTCGGTTTCGTTTGCGATCGACTTTACCAAAGCTAAGACCCAGGGGTTGCTAGGCTTTGCAGTTGAACGTCATGACCCCCAAGAAGATGAACAATATTTCCTCTATGGGTTTAAAGTTTTCAGATCTGTTGTTGCTGTACCGACTCCCGATCTTTCTATTTCAACCAGAGATCATCCAGTACAAAGCTTTGTTTATGATGACTTCACAGCAAAGCCTGAACGAACCTATACCTATTACTTCCATCCAATTAAGGGAAAGCCCAAAAAGCTGGATCGTTCTGCTGAGCCTATTCCAATCACCATTGAGACAGAATCTACATTCTCTAAGCTCGAACACGATATCTTCTTCAATCGAGGTGTAGCCAGCAGTCAAGCCTATCAGCGCCGCTTTGGTAATCAAAGTCCAGAACAACTCAAAAAAGCAGGTGAGGCACAGAAAGCAAAAGAGGCTCTAGATTGGCTCAGTCGCGATCTTGATGATGCCATGCTACGTTTTATTGACCAGGCAGAAACAGGCGATACCTTACTAGGCTGTTTTTACGAGTTTCGATATGAACCTGTTATTGAGGCTTTGAGGCGTGCCGCTGTAGAGCGAAAGGTTACCTTAAAACTCATTGTTGATGCTAAGGAAAATCAAACCTCTACTAAGAAGGCGTTTCCTAGAGAGGAGAATCTTCAGCAAATTAAACAGGCTGGTCTGAAGCTTGGCACCCAAGTGCTGTTACGGGAAGCTCGCAAGAACGAAATTCAGCACAATAAATTCATGGTTCTATTGAAAGGGTCAAGTCAAGACCCTAGTGCTGTTTGGACGGGTTCCACCAATCTGTCTATCGGTGGCATTCACGGTCAAACAAATGTTGGACACTGGATTCGTAAGGCTGATGTTGCTGCCAAATTCAAAGCCTACTGGGAGCTACTGGCTAATGATCCAGGTGCTCAAAGAGGCGATACTCCAGCCGAAACTCGCCGCAAGAATAACCAGTTACGGCAAGCTGTAGCAGCAATTGATGCTTCTCCTTCTGAGTGGCGAGATTTCCCAACAGGAGTCACACCAATTTTCAGTCCACGATCCGGTTTGAAGATTTTAGAAATGTATGCGAACTTACTGGATAAAGCTGAGGGCTTGGCTTGCATTACTTTAGCGTTTGGTATCAATAAGTTATTTAAGGAGCGATTGCTTGATAATACGCACCGTAATGCCCTGACGTTTTTCTTACTTGAACGAGAAGACAAACCTGATAAAGATAACCCAGACGCATTTATTCGCTTATCTGCTCAAAATAATACATACATGGCTTTTGGCTCATACTTAAAAGAGCCAATCCACCAATGGGCTAAAGAAACTAGCGCCAAGATACTGGGTCTCAATCAGCATGTCAGCTTCATCCATTCAAAATTCCTGTTAAAAGATCCACTGAGTGATGATCCAATTGTGGTTACGGGTTCAGCAAATTTTTCGGCAGCTTCTACCAATGACAACGACGAAAATATGGTAGTGATCCGAGGCAATCAGCGGGTTGCGGATATTTATTTGACTGAATTCAATCGGCTATTTTCTCATTACTATTTCCGCTCTGTCCAATCTCGACTTAATCAAAGCGATCGCCCCAAAAACGCTCCTAGCCTTTTTCTTGAAGAGACTGATCAGTGGCTAGATAAGTATTCTACAGGAAGCCTTAAGCGTAAACGAGTAGAGGTGTTTGTAGAAATGGCAGATGCACAAATGTTGAGTGTGTAGTGAAAGCAACAAGTCAATCAGCGTCTAGTGCAACGTTTCGTAATTTTGAAATTCTTACAAAGGAAGTCAAACATGGACATTTATCAGCAAATTTGGGATGCCGACCAAACTGGTAGTGGTGTTAAACCCATCCTTGATAGTCAAGATGGTGATTCAGGACAAGGCTACGTCAAGGTGGCAGCGGTAGCGACGGGTGAACGAGACTTTAAGGTACTGCCAGAGGTCCAAATTCCCGCGTCAAAAATGCGGACTTATGACCTTGTGCGGGCATTATTTGACAACTATGCCCTTGACGAAGCGGACCCTGAAGTTGAGACACCTCAAGAGCGTGAGGAGGTGCACAACCTTTTGTCTGCAATTGTTGACTCGGCACCGATGCAAGTCGCTCGACGATATGTGGAAGAATCCACAAACACCGTCGTTACAAGCGAACGTTGGTATTCGACGTTGCTAGAACTTTGGTTCCGGCGTTTCTCCCAAGGTGGCGATCCTGAATTGTCAGGGTTTGAACATGTCTTTGTCGGTGAGCAAGAGGGCGCAAAGGTACAAGGCTATCACTTTTGGTATAAATACTATCTAGATGATGGTCTTGCCTCCACTATAGACCGTCACCGTTTACCAGGCTTCAAAGATGACGGGATTATTTACCTGCGGGGTAAATATGGCAATGGTCAGGAGAAATTCCCTGAATCGGTCACTATTTCCTTTCAATGGGAGGCCCCAGATTATGAGCGTGGAGCCACTCGTCCTCTAACTAAACCAATAGGCGGTTTTTTTGTTGGCTGCAGCGTTGAAGGACTCATGGCGATCGGGGCAGTCCGGGCTCATATGGGCGCACGGGCACCAAAAGAAGCTGTCATCAATGGTGCTAGATACGACCTAAAAATGTTCCGAAGTGCCAACAATCAAAACATTCGGACATTTTTCCCCGTCTATTTGGGACCAGTAGGAGACAGTACAAATGCTTCCTCAGGAGGGACAACACGCCCAGATGTGGAACAGTTGCCCGTTGCAATTACTGTAGATAGCCCGGTAAGGATTATTGCAGCGCTGGTCAATCCTTTAGGAGACGATGAAGGGAAAGAGACGGTGACTTTGATTAACACTGGGTCAGCTAACGTTTCACTTGAGGGCTGGTTTCTGTTAGATGCGATGAACAACCGATATGTCTTATCAGACCAATCCAACGTCATGGCTCCTGCTGCTACAACCTCTATCACCTTGCCTAAAAACTCAATTCAATTATCAAATAAAGGCGGTGAGATTCGTTTGCTAAACCGTGATGGACAAGTAGTGCATAGAGTGAGTTACACCAAAGGACAAGCTCAAGAGCAAGGGCGTACCCTTATTTTCTAGAGGAAGTTAAGGAAGCTAGCCTCATGTTGATAGGGCGCAATGTCCAACTAAGGTTTCATACGGAAGCTGTCGAAGCGATAGAGGGTAGACAATGCCTAGCGCGCGAGCGCGCTAACCCTTGCGGGCACCAGACGGACTTACAGTTCTGCTTTACTTCAACGCAATCTACCGCCGGTGACGCTTACCGTTAGCTTGCTAAGTTGTCAGTCGGAACGTTAACCGATCGATTCTCTGGGGGACGCCACTTTAAATCGCTTTTCTGGCAACCAAAGCAGCACGAATTTCAGTCCATGCATGGGAAGCAGATGGCATCCTACTAGAGCGCTATGCTTACACAACAGGTGCCGTAGAACCGCTGTCCAGACATTCCCACGCAGAGTATCAGTTTGGATTGAGTTTCAACTGTCAAGTTTCAATGTCGTGTGCTCAAGCCCACTTGTGAAGCTCGTGTTTATGCTGACACCACTCTTCATAATCTGCGAGTGCAGACCCGCCGTCTACAACAGCCTCTGCAAGCGCATGTTAACGTTCCCGTCGCTTTGGGAGCAAAACCAACGTGAAGCCCAGAAGCAGTTCTAGGCTTCATTCACCCCCTTTGACCGCTTGGTGCAAGCATAGCCAGCCACCGCGCAACGGCTCACTTGACTCAAGCTCCTGCTGCGAAAGCGCCACCTGGACAGCATCCGGATGCTGCCAGTTGTGCCTACAGGCGAAGAACGTCCAGCAGGCACAACGTTGAAACTGACGCTGGTGGTTGTAGACCAATGCTACCCAGACTGACCTAGCGTGTCGTGCTGGTGCCATGTGCTTGAGCATGATCAACCAGGGGCAGCTGCTTGGCTTGGGCTAAGGCCACGGCAAACTCATAAGCACACTGATAGCCTTTCTGGGTTGAGATCAAACGCCCTCCTTGATTAACAGCCAGCGCCTCTCGCTCTACGGCATAAAGTTCCATGCGCCCCTCAAGGCAGTAAAGCGAGTAGAACGACATACTTTGACCCTAACCATAGACTCCACTAAATAATGAAAGCTTTAACCCAGTAAGGCTGTCTAGAAGCTTCCTGGCACTAACGCTTCCAATCTTAGAAAGCTTATATCATCTCTCTAGGTGAGGCTATAGATGATATAAGGCAGCTATGGAATTCAAGCAAGCAGCCATGGCAGGCGTTACAAAATAGTTAGCATCGAAACGGAAGCCGACCTGAAGCAACGGCTTAGAAGCCAAAAGATTACTTCTGTCAAAGAACGTATCCAACTGCTTTATCTACTTAAAACTGGCAAGCGACTACGATTCAGTTCAGCGTCACCCTCCTTTCGCCCTGACGCAGGCTGCCCCAATTTGGATCGGTGCTGGCAGAAGTTCGACAGTCTGACCCGAGCGCGAGCGCTTCCTGCAAGCTTCCAGCGCAGCAGCATGAGCAAGGCGGTTAGGACACTGCTCAACATCTAGACGTTATAACAGCACATTCACTCGTGCGTACTGTGTGCTGCCGTAGCCTGTTAGTGCCAGTGGTTGGTGTTCATGTTCTTCTGTCCCTTTAAACGCTACTCAGCCGAGGCATCATAGACGGCTGAGTCTTCGTACACTAACTGCTCACCGTCTAACCCGAACTGCACCTCGATAATATGCGGCGTTTCCCCGTCCAAAAGTACAGCTTGTTGGCTCTATAGTTCACTACAACGGTTCGTAGTAAACCGTTTGACCCAATTTGCAGAGTTTTGCAGGTTTTTTGTTGTGAATGGCGGTATGCTAGCCGCTTTCTAGTACCACATTAGCTAAGGCAAGGCTATATACTCTGTAGGCGACGCTTTTAGCAGCTTTGCTGACTTTACACTGACAGGAGCCAAAATCGCCCCAGAGAGGCTGTTTTCGCTTGCTATGGCGGCTTTGCTTACTTTTGTTTGCTCGCGCATGTTTTGGCACAAAAAATTAGGGCGAAGAACTGGAGTGTTCCTCGCCCTTGGGGTGGCGTTAGGGGTTTGCAGAGGGAGGAAGAGTTGGCCTCCGTCCTCCAAGTTTTCTTCAGTATCGTCCGTTACCGTTGCGTTCTACGGCTTTAGTTTTGGTCGCTTGCACTCGCTGGTAGGCGTTGACCGTCACCTCCGTGACATAAGCAGTGGCAGCCTCAAACCCTTGTTCCTGGAACAGTCGTTGGGTGACAGGCGACTTGGTGAGGACTTGTAAGCGCTTTGTCGCTTCGGCTAAATCAGGTGTTTCCCGATAAATGGACGTAGCGATCGCCTGGTCAACTTGCTCCGGTGTGGGTGTACAACCAGCCGCGTCAAACACTTCTCCAATGCGTACCTGAGCTTCCTTGTACTGTGCCTCCAGTGGATTGAGAACCCGTTGAACGGTCGGTGCTGCTGGGGCGGCGGCGACGACCGTTGTGGTTGGCTCTGATCCTCGAAGTCTACTAGGAGTCGGTAGCACTTTGGCGGGCTTTGCTGTCTGAGTCTCTGTGGTAGCGGCAGCCTTTGTGGGACTGAAGGAAACCTGATCAACGTGCGGTTGGCTTTGCGTGGTTTCTACGGCTGCGGCAACCTTTGTCAATACGTCTTTGTTGACATCGGGTTCGCTGGTGACTTGCCCGACTTCGGCGCCTGTTTGCCTCAGGGTGCGGAGCCAACTGTCGACGTTATGCTTTGACCAGACTTCAGGCACTTGCACGGTCTCAGGTTTAAGTACCAGAGTGGCTGTTTTTGTCACACCAGGGACGACGCTGACTGAGCTGCGGCGCTTTTGATTGAAAATTTTGCCATACTGTTTTTCTTGTTCGGTTACAAGGGTGTACGATTCTTTATCGAGCTTTCCTAGCTTTTCACCTTCCCAACTGGCAATGTAGCCTATAGCCTTACTGCCGTACCCCTCACTGATTAACCTGATGTCGTGCCGCTCTGCTCCTTCAGTGGGCTTCAAGGATGATCCGTCCACAGGCTTGACCGTGAGGCTAAGACCGCTCTCTGTCGTAGCAATCAGGGTATCTGTTTGCGTCTCCAGGGTACCTTTTGCCAACAGTCCTACAGGGTACTGAAAGTCTTTCTGATTGCCTTTGCCCATAGAGGAGCTCAGGGTGCCGACCAGCTTCCACTCGTCGTCTGTTTCGGCTTGCAGGATCATTTTGCCGTAATGGGGGTCTTGTGCTTTCCCTGACACGTCCGGGTTAACAGACTCGGCGCCAATGGCAATGCGTAGCGTCGGTTCCTGTGTCCAGTCAACGCCTTCCCAGTCTTCGTATTGCAACCCAATCACGGTTGCTTGCGTGAACTGGAACGTTTCAGCTTGTCGGCTCACAACGTCTGGGAAGGCAGCTAGAGCAAAGCCTTGCCCCTGGTTCGACCATGCTAGACGTGCCCAATACTCCCGGTCTTCTGGTGGTACGGTCGCTGCCCACTCCTGACGAGCAGCGTTTGCTGCCTGTCTCAGTGCCTTGGCTTCAGTTTTGTCCCCGGCATGAGTGAATTGACCCTGTACTGTTTCCGGTTGTCGCTCAGTCAAGCTGCCTGTTTCGTGCTTCAACCGAGCAAAAACAGCCTTTGGCAGCTCTTCTGGTGCTTTCGCATGGTCTTTCTGGAGCTGGTAAAGCACACTAGGGTTAGCACGTTTCAGTGCTGCTTCTGCTAGTTTTTCAGCACTGATGTTGCAGAGTGTGCCAACAGCACCCAGGCTTTTTCCATTCACAGACACCATGACCGCATAGTCATGGCTACCGCGGTTGCCTTGCTTAGTGTCCTGAGTTTGCCAGGCTTTGCCCTGAGTAATTTTCGTCCTGTCGTTATCGACAACGTTGATTTCTAGCGGTTCGCCTGTTCGTACTGCATCCCAAAGCGGCGACGTGCCTTCGGGGTCAAAGCGTGTCAGGTTAGTGACATCAATGGCACCGTCTCTAGTCTGAAGTTGGAGTGTTGGTCCTTCTTCAGTCTGCGCCTTTTGCTCCAGTACCGTCGCTCTGGCATTAGCACTTTTATATGTTTGAATTTGTGTCTGTATCGCTTCCAGGTCTTTTGAAGCTTGAGGCGATGTGACGAGAAACGCATCATAGGCTTTCGCTTCCTGGTAGTCTAACGGGTCAGCACTAAAGGCCTTGTTAGTCAGGGCAACCAGACGCCCGATGGCATCCTGAGTGTTGTTGGCTAAGGGCTTTGGTGTAGCGATCGTGTTTTCACCAAACTTCTGTCTTTGCGTCAAGTAAACGTCTTTGTCTTTGCGATGGTTTACCCACGCCACGTCTTTGTAAACAGCAGCACGGGAGAACTCTAGCCAGTCCTGGCTCACCGTACGGGCTGACTTGGGTGTGTCAACACCACGTTGCAGGTTAATTGCATTCAGCCCTTCTACTTGAAACAAGAAGCGTTCGACCTTTGCTAGCTGAGCGTTGACTTGTTCCAGCCGCTCTACTGGGTTAGCAGCAGTAGGAGCGGTGGCACCCTGAGCAAGGTCTTGCAGTTCTGCCACAAAATCGTACCCATCTTTAGTGGGCTGTGGGGCAACAAGCGGGTTTTGGCTTTGAGGATCACTTACGCGTTTGTACAACTTGCTGATCCCTGTTTTGGCTTCACTCAAGTACGCCGCTTTTTGGTCGTCAGGCAGTGTTTTTAGCTCTGTCCGTAGCGCTTCCAGTCGCATACCGACATTGGCTATGAGTCCAGTAGGGTTGTCAGCGGCGTCCAACGCTGCACTTTCTTTGGTCGTAAACCGTGCAGCCATGGCTTGGTCTTCCGGTGCCAACTTCGCCACACTGGGATCATAAGCATTACGCGGAATTTTCTTTTCCTTCTCCGTCTGGACAGGTCGATGCTCTGGCAGGTTGAGTTGTGTAATTTCAGTGTGGAGTGCCTTAAAACCGTGGAGACCGTCGTAGTAACCTAACTGTAGGGGTTGCTCTGGGTCAATACCAGCGTCCGGGTGGACGTAGACCTGGTTAAGTCTGTCTCGTTCGGTATTTGGCTCTGGCAGTTCAGCAAGTGTGGTGTTGTTGACGAACTCAGACACCTGGTTCCCACGGTGGTAAAGGGTAACAGCCTGACCATGAGCCAGCCCAGGGACATACACCTCATTGGGTTTAAGGCGCTCGAACGGCTGCGCTTTGACCTTCTGTAGCTCCAACTCTGGTATAAGAGCAACGGTGTCCCCGTCAAAGTCAATGAGTTGGGCTTTGGCTGTAGCAGGGTTCAGGTACGTGACCCCGTTTTGGCAAAACGCTTCCCAGTCTTGTTCGCGAATGGCGTCCAGGTTGTTAGTCAACACAGTGAACGCGCTGACATTAGACACTGGAGAGCGGTAGATCGCTACTTTCGCTCCATGCGGCATACCGGTAAAGCAAACTTCGTCTTCCTGTAGCAGACTGTGGGGCTGTGCTAGGGCAGACGGTACGTTAATGCCGCCCAACGCTAGTTCTCGCCACTCGTTTTGGAGAAAACGGTTGAGTGCGTCAGCGACTTTTTCATGCTCTAGCAGCTGCCCATAACCGCCCCTCTGCACCGTACCGAAGGTAGTGGGATAAGTCGTGTCACCCTCTACTGGACTCACAATTTCGTCTACGGTAAAGCGCTTGACTGACTCTGCTGCTGGCTCTGCTTCTAGTACGCCGTTAGCTTGTTCGACAAACTCGGTGACTGTCAGCCCTTGAGCAGCGATTGCTTGGAGCTGTGCCCAGGTGGCTTCCGGTAGAACCGTTTGCAACTCTACTGATTGAAGACTTTCAACCACTGTTGTGGGTCGTGCGTCGGCTTTCAGGACGCGGTAGACCCAGTCCTCCCGTTCGGGCGCTTCAGTCTCTTCAAAGGATTGAGCTTCTAAGAGCTCCTTTCGTCGTTCGTATTTGGCACAATACAGGTCGGCAATTAACCGTGGATCACTGACTGCGGCTTCTAGAGCAACGCAGGCTGCTTCGACTTTAGGCTCAATGTCAAGCCGCGTACCCTCTGGTAAGTTGACCAGCACCTGGGCACCGAGCTTCTGTTGCCGTACCTGAGCTTCCGCCTTCCGACTCCAGAAGAGGTGCTCAACGGTATGGAGTCCCACTGGTGTAGTTTTGCCGTCCCCTTTAATGGCTGACTTGGGTATGATCGCGTCTACTTCTAACTCTTGGCACAGGTTACTGGCGCGACACGTCCCCTTGATCACACCCTGCCACTCTGGGACACCTGCCCGGAACTGGAAGGGCGTGTTTTGGGACTGTACCAGGCTGTTGAACTCCTGATTAGCAACAGCTTGCTGAGCTGTTGTGCCACCTAAGAGCGTTACCTGGTAAGTGCCGTCAGTGGCTGCTCCTACTAACGCCTTGCCCTTCAGAAGTGCGTCAGGGTTCTCCCGCGTGGTGTAGCGCCACTGGACGATCGCGCTGCCGTCAGGTCGTACTTTTGTTTCCAGTGTGAGTTGGTCTTCGTACTCAGTATTTGGTAGTAGTTGCTGCTGGAATGCTGCAACATCCCACAGTTGCTCATGCAGGAGCGGTATGAGTTGCGCCTTAATGCCCTCTGCATCCAGGCTTGTGCCGCTAAAACTGAGTGTTTGTGCTACTGCCAATCGACCTTGTAGCGGTTCTAGCGTCTCCTGTGCCGTCAGTTCCCGCTGCAAAGCCGGTGCAATAAGCCCAAAGGAGTCTCCCAGTGCAGACGCAGCACGGAGTAAGGTTAGCGGATCAACTTGTGTCCCGTCCTGTTTGAGCAACGGTACGTCACCCCAAACCGCTGTGGTGTCTTTGGGGTCAGCTTCGTCGTCAATGATGAGTACCCGTCGGTTGGCTCTGAGTGTACTGGCGTTTGCGTCAGACACGGGCAGAGACCCGTAAGCGACGGCGTCAGAAAAGTTCTGTAGGATTTCTTCGTCTACCAGCTGGCACGTCTCTGCGTCGCCAAAGTAGGCTGTGCGGGCATTGCTGAACAGCAAGTGTAGCCCTTGTTCTTCTCTAAGTCGAATAAGGTCGGCTTCTGTCACCCCATCGTACAGCTTGGCAGTGTAGAGTTTCAGGTTTGGGTCTTCCAATCGCTCTGCCAGTCCTAGTTTGACCTCTAAGTAGGTATGCTTAACCACTTTAGGCGGTAGATTGAGGGTCTCGTCAGTCTTTGGATCTAACTCAAGAAATGACAGCATGGAGAGGCCTTGTAAGAAGTTGAGTGAAGGAGCGAGAGCAGGGCTTAACCTGCTGTGGTGCAGCTGTAGAGGGAGCGAGGGTGGGGTGCGGGTGCGGGAGTAAAGTCTTCAGGCAACGGCTACTCTTCGTCGTCAAAAGGAAAAGGGTAAATTTGACCAGACGCAACCTCTTGTAGGAAAACCCTTTGGGCTTCCGAACACCGTTTGTCCAGGTAGACATACTTGGCTGCTGGGTGTGGTATCGCACTTTTCCAAGCACTAAGCGGTAGACCCTGGTCATACATGGTTTTGACGAAGGCAAAGTTGCTTTTCCACATGGCAGCGTCCCTCACTTCAAAAGGGGTGCGGGGTTCCTGGCGCATCAGTGGCGGTTTGAAGTTGGCGTTGAGTTCTAGCCACTCGTGGTATTTATAGACTAAGAGCCATGCCCACTCGTCTTCATGCAGTTGGTCTAGCGGCGGCTCGACAATTTGTCTGGGTTCAATGTCTCTTTCTATGGGTTCGCCCACCCAAACCCAATCGCCCTGGTGAAGCTCTTCTGTGCCAGTTTCTGCGGGTTTCATGTGTCAATATTTACGAGAAGACTGCTATACCAGTCTCTCAAGAACGATTTATGCCGTTCTCCGTAAATGTTTCTAAGTCTCCAAGCCAAACTGTCGCGCGTGTCCGTAATCCGCGCAAAACGGCTGAAAAACCCATTCCCAAAGCGGCTGCTTCAGGAATGCGGTCAGTCAAAATTTGAGTTAGTAGCGGTTGGTACGTCCGGCTGCTTCGTTCTTCTGACGCAGCGCTTCGTTCGCGGCTGTGATCGCCCCAGGGACAATCGATCCGTTCTCTCCATAGCCTTCGTTGAGGTAGGCGACAGCGTCAGTCAATTGCTGAGGGGTATACCGCAAGCCGAGGTGACGTGGGAACCCGTTGATGTCGGACTCTCCAATGACCACACCAGTGGCACGGCTGATCTCGCGCTTGGCAGCGGAAACGCCCATGCCACCGTTTTTGCCCAGGTAAATCGCCAAAGTCAGCGATGTCCGAGAATAGCGTTCGAAGAGTTCTCCAGCGAAGAACGTGAACGCTTCAGACAGGAATGCTGAGTTCACTCGCACTTCCCCAGTTTCGTCACTAAGGAACCCATAGAGCGCATTCATTTCTGCCTCGGGTACTTCACTTGGCGGTTGGCGCTTGATGCGGCGCATGACCGGCATGAGTGCGTTGACATACGGTTGCCGTCGATTGCCCGTCCCCGAAATCGTTTCTGGTGCGTCGAGTTCAGGGATCGCAGGCGGATCGACGTGTACTTGTCTGCTGGGCATCGCGGACACGTTTGCTGTTACGTCAGAAAGGTCTGAGTATGCCTCGATCTCCGGGACGAGGCTGGTTTCGTCACTTTCAGGTGGCTTTGGTCTGCTGGTGCGTCGACTGGAACTACTTGTCATAAGGTCTCCTGTGAAATTAGTAGGAAATTCGGTCTTATGACTCGACAGAGTGAGTATAAAGGGCTTTATGCGTGTGACCTAGTGTAGTCAATAGGTCGGGATGGTTCGGTACTTGTTGGCGACGGCTCATCTTACTTAACCACAGCCAAGCCAGGGTGCCGATTGTGAAGCGACAGCACCCTGATGCTTTGGCTTCGGTCTCATATCGATGCCCTTTAGATCTTAAAGCTTGTCTAAACGTCCCGACACCAGTTCGCTTAAGCGCTTTACTGCTTACCTTATCTGACCAACGCGCTCAAGTCCTGTTCCTCATCTACCAGCAGGTGTTTAACGCTACGGTTGAGCGACTTTAGAATGTATGTCCTTTAGCTAGTTTTGCTCTGAGCAATCGCCCTCGATTGACCAGCCTGCTTGCTACGAGTATTTCTGGTTGTTGTTGCTGAAGTCGCTGTTTGCTTGCTGCTGACTCCAGTCGGTTGATTGAAAGCGATCGTCAGTGAGTCACGGTCACGGTCTGGTGCTAGTTCTGCGGTCTGCTGCTCTGACTTGACTGAGTTGTGGTTTGTCGCACGTGTAGCGGTGGCGCGGTCTGCGGTCAGAGGTTCAACTGCTTTGACGACCGCTGCTGTAGGGACGGTGCTAACTTGGGTGACATCGGTTGTGTCGTTAAGGTTGGGAGCAAACATTTTGCTGTACAGACAGTAGAAGCCTACGAACAAAATAAAGCTGAAAAGAGTGTCTTCCATGGTTCTTCAATGCTGATTGTGGAAAGTTTACTCCAACGCAGCGTCAGCTGTTTGGAGTGTGGTGTGCAAGTTGTTTACGTTCGCTCTGCGAGTTGTCTACTAGACGATTGTAAAAGCAGAAGAAAGCTATAAACAACCCGATTTCGATGACGATTTCCATACTCACTCTCAGTGTTAAACAGGATTAGCCTGCACTTCCCCATCCTCGCGTAGCAGATGGGGATTAAGGCGCAGCAATGGAGCGAACGCGTTGCAGTAGCTGAGCTATGAGCAACGGCACCAGCCGATGTATGAGCGTTTCGTCGTAGGTTAGTGTGGGGAAGTGTCGCTGTGGCAGGCAAAAAGACCTGACTTGCTCTGTGGCTTTGCAGAGCGCTTCTGTCGTCAAGTGTGGGTAAAGCGCGTCCCGCTCAAACCCGTTCAGGCTGAAACGTTCGTACTCTTCCCAGGTAACATTACCTCGCTGAATTAATGCTTGGACTGCCTCAGAGACTTTTTTAAGCTCTGCTGGCGGTGTTTCAAGTTCCACTGGTGTTGTTTCGATCGGTTGATGGGACATGCGTCTGCTCTGCTTAAATGCTTACTAATGCTGCGTCAGCAGGGAAATGACTCGCTGATCCTTCGCCAAAAAATTGCAAAGCTTCGCAAAAAACTTTCGAGGCGATGTCTGACTGAAAACCATGAAGTACTCTACGAGGGTACTCCATGGTCGTTAGGAAGCTTAGAAGTGTCGCTCAGGGTCAAAGTCGTCCCCCTCAGTTTGTCCCACTGCCACTGCTGTTTGTGGGTCTTCAGTCCAAGGCAGGTCAGAGGTTTCCTCTGCCTCTACTTGCCCGCATGGGTGCCGACAAACCGTTGTGGCGTGATCAGCGTTATACCAGTTGTCGGGCTCTTCCAGGTTAGAAGCAGGCGGTACTACTTGCGGTTCAAAGTCCAACTGTGACAGTTCGAGCGTTGCTGTAACCTTGACCAGGTATTGCCCAGCAGGCTTATGAGCGAACATTTGCTGCAAGGACTTGCGAAAGTCGGGACTGGTGAGCCTCACTGTGTCGTTGCAGCTAAACCGCTTCCATGCTTCCTCCGCGTCAGGGTCTGACTCTACTGTAAGGAAGCATGTACTAGTCATGGTCTCGATTGTGGGAAAGTCGTCTGGCAGGTCGTAGTCTTTGCGATCGCTGAATTGTATTCTGGAGCTGCTTTTGGCTGTCTTGGAGATCTGGCACATTATAGTTTGAAGTGAAGTTTGTCTCCTGGTTCGTCAGAACCAAGAGAGACGTTCTACTGAGCGGAAAGTCTAGGGTTAGTGTGAACGGCTGCTTGCAGTCGTGGGTGCATAATGTTTTGCCAGTCTTTTAGGGTTTTCAAACTCTTCAAGGCTGACAGCATGTCACCCCATTGATCCGGCTCAATCAGGAAGCTGAACTCCGTCATGGTTAGCCAAGCGTCACTCGTTATGCAATCAAAGCCACCGGCTGTTTTACCGTGTACTTCAACTGCCCAGCAGTATTCTCTGCCTGCGTCGTCTACATACGATTCTGGGTGGAAGGTAAGCTCAACGCCTTCTTGCTTGTGCAAAAACACCACTTGTGGGTTGTCTATGCCCTCGAAATGGTCTTGTCTCTCGAAACCAAGCGTTACTAATCGATCGAACTGGGCGCTTTCGTCGTCCGTGAACGTATAAGTCCGGGTTGCCATTGGGGTTGCTCTGAAGGTCATACTGCTTGCAGGAGCTTGTGAGAGGGCAGGAAGGAAGGGGTTTGTTTCCTGCCCCTGTCAACGTTTGAAGTTCAGCCTCAATTGGTAACTCTGGAACCAGCGCTCTGCGAACGACGGTCACTCTTTGGCAGCTACCAGGTGCGGGGCAGCAACAAGGAAATGTTCTCGCCACGGTAAGTCTCCGTTCCAACGGCTTTCCAGGACATGACGGGCATGCGTTGCGGTAGAAGCTGTTTGTCCGTTCATAGCGTGTATGGTTTGTTCGCATTCAACACGACTACCTGTGCTCACAACAGCAAGACTCCACCAGTACTGGTTTTTACCGAGCTTCAGTCTGCGGACTCGGTAAATAGCCCATGCTTGGGCGTTCAGGGTTTGTTCGTATAACGTCAGGGCGATTGTGTTCTTGTCTAGCTCTAGCAGCGATCGCAGCATGTGTCGCTTAAAAAGGTACTGTCGGGGGCTCATTGCGAGCGCCATGTACTCCATGAGCAACGCTTCAGCACTGGCTTCAGTATCGTCCCAGTGACGCTGGAGCGTTTCTGCCCGGCTGTCTGCCGACACCCCAAACGGGACAAATGAGGCAAGCAGAGCGTTCATACGGTTCGCCTGCTACTGTAGACGCTATGCGTTCAGTGTCAGCCCGTCCCAGTCTCCGTTCCAACGGTGGGAAGCGCGTGACCATATTGGGGTGGTTGCCGCCATATTCTCGTGCTTTATCCAGTCGCTTCAGTTCGTCTGCGTTGTACTGTATGAGCGACACGACTAAGCGATCGCCAAAGAGTTGTTGCTTGAACGCCTGTAGTACCTCCCCTTTGAACTTAATCGCGCAGACATGACCGTTGGCATACTGGGGCACACCACCGTACTGCGTGTGGTGATCGACAATGCTGTAATCGCCTTCCGTGAAGCAAAGGTCTGGCTTTGTCGTGTAATCGAGGACAGTAAGCGATCGCGTATGAGGGCGATCGCTTACTGTCCTGTGTCCTGTAGGTCAGTTACAGAGTGTTTTGTAGTACAGCAAATAGTTGAGTAGCTGCATAGTTCATACACTGATGAGAGCCTATACCTACCCTGGCTTCTGACTGCTTCTTAATGCCCAGTACAGTACAGAAATGAGTGCGATTGCCAGCACAACCAACGGCAAGCCTTCAAAGTGTCTCTGGTAGTATCCAGCGTCACGGGCGACAGCCGTGGTAGTGAAATCTTCCATAGCAAAAAGCCCAGCTCTAAGACCGGGTGAGACTGGCTTAGAGTACCTACCCAATAATGCTAAGGCTCGCACATTACTTTAACTAATGAGAGCGGTCAGAATCCAAATTCTCGCACTAGGGCTAGGTTCTTCACTTGCTTGCTCAACTTAAAGCGAAGCCGGAACAGGGTAGTCTTAAGACAAATGGTTAAATGTCACCCAAGCATAAGTCAGAGCCCCTAAGAGGCTCATGCCCAAGAGCAGTTCTTGTTGCTTCTGCCATAGGTGACGCAAACCATCACGAAACGAAGCGAAAGCGGCTCGACGCTCTTGACCCAATGCGATCATTAACTCGGTAACTTTGGCATCAACTTCCTGAAGGGAAAGCTCATGTCGCTGATAAGCGGCTTCCAGCTTGTCTAATTCGCGCCAGTAAGTGTTGGTTGCCTCAAACAGGTTAGGCATCATCGTCACCGACCCATAAAATAAACTTTTGTAAATATAACTTAACGTATCGCTATAAAGTGTGAGTCGGTCAATGGGTAGAACCTGACGGTCGCTCGGTTTGTGAGTCTACTGAGAGTGGGGGCGTTCGCTTCACTCCCGATTCAAAGCTCCGTTTAGCAAGCTGCTCGTCGAATTACTTTATTGAGCGGTGTGGCTTCGTGCCAGTCAGCTCGCGGAGTGTGTTAGGCGCTTCTGGTAGGGTGGCACCAAGTCACTTTTGCTATCTGGGCACCGCGCCGCTGCTCCTAGTCGCTATCTGGTGGCGAGCGCACAGTGCTTGGGCATCGTCGCCATGCCATCCGATTGAACAGGTTGAGGGGGCATGATAGAGAGCGAGCGACAGGATGCTGAAACGCATCAGGCTCATGGCGGGATCGATTAAGTATCCTAGAACATTGCGAATGACTTAGATCGCACCTAACTGCTGATGAACCAGTTTGTTCAGTAACCTTTGACACCGAACCGCTCCCTGTTCGATTGCTAGCTCATTTGCTCATGTGGAGGCAGTATGTTTATCAGCATCATTGCAGATTACGGGACGGGCGACCCTGCTTTCGCTGAAGTGACTCAACGATTGCTGGCAGCGCTGCCTAATGCTCAACTTCATACCCTTTCAGTGCCTCCCTTCAGCACGCTTGCAACAGGTTTCTGGATTGCTCAATTGGGACTGAACTTTGGTCCGAGTGATCGCCTGATCTATCACAATTGCGCCCCGCGCCAGGATGACCCGGAAGCCCGCCGCAACAATGAAGGGGAAGGGCTGACCTATGCCCTACTGCCCAATGGAGTCAAGGTTGTAGGGGTGAATGCAGGCTATACCCTTTCCTTTATTAAGCACCATGCCAAAGTCTTGCAAGTGGTCAACGTCTCCAAGGGTGGGTCCCAGTTTCGTTCACGGGATGTGTTCCCTCCCGCTGCTGCTGCCATCATGCAGGATAACTTTAGTCTCCTAGGCGACAACCTAAGTTTGAAGCAAATCCCGGATGTGCCGCAGGGTCGGGTTGCCTGGATTGATGGCTATGGGAATATCAAGACTACCATTGCGGCAGGTACCCTCAACCCGGAGCCTGAAAGCAAGATTGTGATCCGCATTGGCGATGTGGTTAGCGATGCCGTTTATTCCGATGGCAGCTTCAAAGTGTCTGAAGGAACACTGGCATTTGCCCCCGGTAGCTCTGGCTGGTCATCCCCTGATGGGGGAGAACCCCTACGCTGGATGGAACTCTTTTTGCGGGGTGGTAATGCCTGGGAGCGGTTTGGCAAGCCACGGGTGAATCAATCGATCGCTCAAATTGCCTGATTTAGATCCGCTGTTTCCAGGGTCTCAAGCTGTTGCTGCGCCCATTCTCGCAGTTGTTCATCTTGGTCATTGACGGCTTTGTCGTTTAGAAGTTCAAGAGTTATGGGATGGTTGGGATAGTGAGTGAGGAGTCCTTGCAGAGCAAACTTACGAGGGTTAACGTCCCAGGATAAAGAAACATTTCGGGTAAACGAATCGTTTCATTGCCAGGTATGGCTTATACGGCGGAACTGCAACAAGCCCTCGACGGCAACTTGGTTCACAATGAGATTTGGCGCTTCCCACAGGTTGGCAACACAGCTTGTCTCACTATGAAAGGTGATGCAGACTGCGCCGAAGGGGCTTTCTAGAAAAACTGTGTTCATACTGCCCCGAGCTGAAACAGCAGTGTTTTCAAGGTACTGAGCGCGTCAACACCTTGCTTGATTGACCACTCTGCTTGCAGCAGGCATTCCATGACCGCTGCTAACTGCGGTGCTTGCCACCCTTGCAATTCCTGCTTCAGGTAATACAGCCGCTTGGGGTTGCCAAGACCCGAAGCTTGAGCGATTACCAGGTCAGAGTGTCGTCGTTCTTGCAGCATGGACTTGACCCAAAGCCAGGTACGAAACTGCGTGACCAGGCTTTGCAGTATGCGTAGTGGCGCTTCGTTGCGATCAAGCAGTTGGTGCAGCGTTCCTAGCGCTGCCTGTGTCTGCCGTTCTCTGATCTGACTGGCTAACCGTAGCGCTGTAGACGCAGTAGTTTGGACAATCGCCTCTACTTCGGTGGTAGTGAGTGATGCTGGTCGTTCGCCCTGGTAGAGCAGGAGACGTTCGAGGGCTTGAAAGCGCTCTCGTCGCTGGTTCCCCACGGCTTCGACCAGGTAAGCGAGGGCATTGGGTTGTAGTCTGACTCCATAGTCCCGCGTGTCTTGGTCGGTCTCCTGGGTCAGTCGGGTGCTGTCCCAAGACGGTGTGAGTGGAAACTCCTGCACTGTGCCGTTTTGCTGTAGCCACTTAGTAAGACCCAACGTGCCATTCGGTTTCTGCAAACAAGTTAGCAGCAGTCGTTTTTCTGGTCTCATGCTCTGCAATGCGGCTTTAAACTCGTCTTGCAGTGGCTTCGCGACTTTGCCTAGCTGCAGAACTGTGGTGTCCTGTAACCAGAGCCACTGCCCATGTGTCAGCGTGTACTGCCTGAGCGCTGCCATAACTGTTTTCAGATCGTCGTCTGTAGTATGCGGTATTTTTTGGCAGGTCTGGTCTGCCATCAGCACCCGTACTGCAAGCTGCAGACTATACTCGTCACTGCCATAGAAGCAACAGATCATAAGGTTGGTCTCTTGGAAAGCGTCCTGCTGCTAACAGCGAAAGGGGCGAAAGGTAAGGGCAAGGGCGAAGAGCGTGCTATCCATCCTTGCCTCTGCTTTCAGGTCGCACAATATGCACTAGCGGTTCGCTTTGTGGTGCGGGAACTGTGGCTTTACTCTGTGGTAATCGTTGCTGCTTCAGTGCCAGCGTCACTTCCGACCACCTCGCTTCAAAGCCTGGTCTGTGTTACTCGTTTACAACGGCTGGACAAACGACCAGCATAGTTTCTGTGCAAATGCCTGTCTCAGCGCGTTTCTGCACCCAAACACGGTAGGCGTAGTCCGATCGCTCCACACTCAGCCCATGTTCTGCAGCTAGTACTTGTAGTCGCTCCAGCGCCTCTGTGTAGCGAGAAAACGGAGTAAACCGGAATCTGCTCTCCCTGCCTCTCCTCTGTAGTCGCTTCTGTCAGCACTTAGAGCGTTGCTCACACCGACAGGACGTAGTGAAGTAGGAAAGGCATAGGGGGTTAAACTGCCCTTGTATTAGCGTTCAAGCAAGTTAGCCGCTTGCTATTTGTATAGAACGCTCAACACACCGTCCTGTTACTAGGAGCGGCTTTGAGTAATAGCGCTCACAGAACTTGAGCGCAATATTGCGACAGGCATTCAAGCCCGCATGCATAATTTTCCCAGACCGTGAGATTGCCAGTGAACCAGGATAGTGACCTTCAGTTTGCTGAAAGCAGTCCCAGTTTTCCGCCAACTCCTGAAGCAACAAGGTTTCGTGCCACGGGGCAGCATCATCGCTAAACGGAAGTGCTACGAAGCGGCAAAGCAACAGGTGATGAAGCGTGTGGAGCAGCGACAGCAGCAGGGATGGCACAACCGTGCCGAAAACTTACAGCAACCGACACGAGTCAGAGCAAGGCACATGCGGCGATGCAAAGCGCCAAGGCAAGCGCCACACTTTCGATCTGCCTTTGACCCGATGCGAGGGCACTTTCACCCAAAGCAACATGAACTCAGTGCAAAACGCTACCGAGAACAGCGGCGCCAGCACTTGGAGGATTGGCGAGAAAGCACTTGCTTGAAAGTTGCTGCGTCAAATTGGGCAACGCTGAAAGCTAAGGATGATTGTGCTTAATTTTGGACACACTCGGTTAAGTTGCCATTGCCCCAAATCGCTCCTGGAGAAAATCAACTAGTAAGCGCACCTTGGTTGATAGATGACGATTGACCGGATAAATCACCGAAATCGAAAGTTCAGGTGGATGATAGTTGGGCAACACCATTCGCAGCACCCCATGCTGCAATTCCTGCTTGACAATAAATATCGGCAGTAGCGCAATCCCTAACCCTTGCACTGCCGCATCCCTGAGCACTTCGCCATTGTTAGAGCACAACACCCCCTTCACCGCAATCGTCTGTTCTCCCTCGGCTCCGATCAGTGTCCACTGATGTTCCACTACTAATTGACCATAGTGTAAACAGGAATGGTGACGCAATTCCTCTGGGTAAGTCGGAGTGCCGTGAGCCTTCAGATAGTTTGGAGCCGCACACAACACTCGGGGTGCCGCAGCCAACGGATGCACAATCAAACTTGCACTCTCTTGAGGTTTGGCAATTCGTACCGTGACATCAAAACCTTCTTCGATCGGGTCAATAAAGCGATCGTTCAGCGTTAGCTGCACCTGTAAATCGGGATACTGCACCATGAAATCGGCAAGAGCAGGAGCTAGGTGCATCGTGCCAAAGGTCATCGGCGCATTCACTTTCAGCCGGCCTCTTGGTTCCGCTTGCAGTTGGATCAGCGATCGCTCCGCCTCTTCCAAACTTGCCAAGATCTCGACACAGCGCTCATGAAACGCCAACCCTGTCTCAGTGGGAGTTACCACTCGCGTACTGCGATGCAGCAGTTGGACACCCAGTTCATTTTCCAAAGCAATGACGAGCTTATTGACTTGCGATCGAGACATTCCCATCGCTCTTGCTGCCGCCGCAAAGCCTCCAGAGTTAACCACTTGAGTAAACGCCCGCATACTTTCAAACTTATCCATCGTTCAATTATTGTATCCATTTTAGAGACAGTCTGCCTCTAAAATAGCGTATTGTCTTTTACTTTGATTCATTTCATAATACAGTGTGGTTAAACAAATAACTCTTAACCATTCGGAGGCACCAAAGATGATTACAATTCGACCCGCTCAAGACCGTGGCGCTGCTAATTTTGGTTGGCTCGATAGTCGTCACACCTTCTCTTTTGGTGAGTATTACGACCCTAAGCACATGGGCTTTGCTGATTTGCGTGTGATTAATGAAGACAAAGTAGCGCCTGGACAAGGTTTCAGTACGCACGGGCACCGGGATATGGAAATCATTTCCTATGTGTTAGAAGGCGCATTAGAGCATAAAGACAGCATCGGCACTGGCTCAGTGATTCGTCCGGGAGATGTGCAGCGGATGTCTGCCGGCACAGGCATCCAGCACAGCGAATACAATGCCTCGAAAACCGAGCCAGTTCACTTTCTGCAAATCTGGATTCTGCCAGAACAGAAAGGGATTAAACCCGGTTACGAGCAGAAAACATTCACCGAGGCAGAAAAGCGCGGCAAATTGCGCCTCGTTGGGTCGCATGATGGACGAGATGACTCCATTACAATTCACCAAAATGTTGACCTTTACGCTGCCGCATTGCAGGAAGGCGATACCGTCATTCATCCCTTCGCCCAGAGACGCGTTGCCTGGTTGCAGGTGGCGCGAGGGGCCGTGCAGTTGAATGATCAAATACTGACGGCTGGTGATGGGGCAGCAATTACCCAAGAAGCACAGATCACTCTGGAAGGTGCATCGAATGATAGTGAAGTCCTGTTGTTTGACATGGCGGCCTAAGTAGTTGGGCGGTAGGGGAAAGAAGAAAGGAGCATTTAACATCACACTGTTCTTGCCTTTCCCCTGCCCTTTTCCCGCTCAGTCCATTAAACTCACCATTGTCCCCAGGAAACCTTGATGAAACTGTTTTACATGCCCGGAGACTGTTTTCTTGCCCCTCATATTGTGATGGAATGGTTTGGTAAACGCTTTGACCTAGGTCGAGCGTGGCAAAACTCGTGAACCGGAGTTTCTAGCCGTCAATCCGGCGAGAAAAGTCCCTACCTTGATTGAAGCGAGTGGACGGGTGTTAACCGAAACGGAAGCCATCTTACTTTACCAAGCTGAAGCGTTTCCAGAGGCACAGGTGGGTGCTAGTCCCGCCTCAGAGACACGGTAGGGCGGGTGCTGTGCCTGTCACCTGGCAACAAGTGCTGCTAGAGTACCAGCGCGATTGGGCACGCAAGGAAACCTATGATGCTGTCATTGGTCTGGTCAAGGAACACTCTGGTGCTTACGGTGTGGGCGTTGAGTATGCCTACACGATGGTACATGGTGCGCCACCAAGCAATGAGAAAACGCGTGCAATAGCTCATGCCTGAGCTTTAGGAGAGGGGGAAGGAAAATAGTTCCGTCTTCCTCCTTGCTTCTAATCAAATACTGCCGTAGAACCACTTTAAACTTTAGGAGCATCCAATGAAGAACAAGTTTACCGTCGAGAATGCGGCAATGCTGTTGATTGACCATCAACAGGGCACGATCAAGCTTGCCCGTAACTTGCCTTACGCAGAAATTGTACAAAACACTCGTGCTCTAGCACGCACGGCAGTCGAAAGTGAAATGCCATTGGTGTTGACCACCAGCATGGAAGACCACTTTCAGGGCTTGTTGTTGGATGATTTACAGGAACTGGCCCCTGAAGCCTACAAACATCGCGTTAAACGTCCTGGTGTGGTGGATGCCTGGGAATATGATGAGTACAAAAGTGCAGTTATTGCCACAGGTCGGCAAAAGCTCATTATGGCAGGGTTGACGAATGATGTTTGCATCGTCTATCCCGCTATGAGCGCGATCGAGGATGGGTTTGAAGTGCAGGTGGTGGTGGATGCGGGCGGTTCACCAACAACATTGGCGGACGAAACGGCTCTGAGACGTATGGAAAAGCACGGGGTCACCCTAACTTCCACCAATCAAGTGATGGCAGAACTGGCGAACTCCTGGTCCGAAGGGATTGGACAGACCATCCAGACCATCATGTATCAAGAAATTCTTGCCAAGTTAGTTGAGGTATAAAGATGACCTCGACGACAAATATCCTGGTCGTTTACACCTCAACACTGGGGAACACCCAAAAAATGGCTGAGGCCGTTGCCGCTGGTGCACGATCGCTCGAAAGCACGAGCGTGCTTCTGCGGGAAGCAACCGAGGCAACGAGAGAAGAAGTCCGGGTGTGTGACGCACTGTTGTTGGGTACGCCCCTACGGCATCGGTCGGCGGATGCCCGGGTAAAACAGTTTATTGAGAACACGATCGAAGTTCTTTGGCTCACTGATGACCTGGTGGGTAAAGTGGGCGGTGTGTTCTCCGTGGGCGGCGGCTATGGCAATGCCGGGGCGGGTGTAGAAATTGCCCAACTGGGCTTGCTGGCAGCCATGGCTGCGGCAGGCATGCTTTTAGTCCCCTTGCCTAAGACTACACCCGGAGCCGGTGTTGCTGGCAGTCACTGGGGTGCACACGGCAGAAGCGGCGGACCCAATATGGAGCCAGTCGGCATCACCAATGAGATGCTTCAGTGTGCTTATCATCATGGTGCGAATGTAGCGCGGGTAGCGGTGGCACTCCAGGGCAAAGACTTGATGGCACGGGGCAACCAGGTACCCTCTCAGGCCTTAATTGCTCTGTTTTCCGGCTCTGAACAACTGTGAATGAGAAATTGTTCTTCTTTGATCTTTACTAGGAGCGCTTTTAGACATGACTCACATGCTTCAGCTTGATGCTAGTCTGCGTGGTGAAAGATCCATCTCATGCCAGCTCTCAAAAGCGTTCGTCGCTAATTGGAAAGTAGCACATCCTCATGACACAGTAAATTATTGTGATTTAGGGCATCATCCCGTTCCCCTGGTTGATGAACCTTGGATCGCTGCCGCTTACTCTGCACCTGACCGACACAAGCCCGAACAAGCCGCCACCATTCGTTCCTTCAATGCAGTCGTGGATGAATTCTTGCGTGGATGAATTCTTGGCAGTCGATCGCTATGTCTTCAGCGCCCCCATGTCTAACTTCAGCATTCCCGCAGGTTTTAAGGCCTACCTCAACCAAATTGTGCGCGTCGGTCGTACCTTTAGCATTGCAGCCGATGGCAGTTACAAAAGCTTGGTTACGGGCAAAAAGCTGTTGCTTATTACGGCGCGGGGCGGTTCCTATCCCAAAGATACGCCTTACTATCCCTACGAGATGCAGGAACCCTATTTGCGACTCATCTTTGGCTTCCCTGGCATCACTGATGTTGAAGTGATTCACGCCGATCATCTGCTGGGTGGAGATGAGGCTCGTCAGCCGGCGATCGCCAAGGCTCAATCGGCCTTAAAAGTGTTGGTGGCTCGTTAGTCGTTTGCCTGCAATCGCACTGATGGCTCATTCAAGGTGTGCTGCCTAAAGTTGCCTAACCATTTGCTGTCTCTATGATGGTTGTTCCAGATGAAACGTTTCTCTCGGTTGATCCTACCTTCTTTAATGATTGGAATGTCTCTCATACCACAAACTCTACTAGGGTCTGCCGCGGCTCAGGAGACAATGAGTAGTCAGATGCTACCGGTGAGCCAGCTTGCCGATGTACAACCAACCGATTGGGCGTTTCAGGCCTTGCGATCGTTGATGGAACGCTACGGTTGTATGGCTGGCTATCCCGACCCAGCCTTTGGTGGGCAGCGATCGCTGACGCGTTATGAGTTTGCCGCCGGGTTAAATGCCTGTCTCGCTCAACTGAATCAGCGACTCGCCAGCGCCACAGCAGAGTTAGTTGAAACAGACGCTCTACCAACCTTGCAACGACTTCAAGCAGAATTTGCTGCTGAACTGACAACACTGCGGGGACGCGTAGACACTCTTGAAGCTCGAACTGCAACTTTAGAAGCTCAACAATTTTCGACCACTACCAAACTTACTGGACAGGTTCTCTTCTCAGTCAATGGCGGCGATTTTGCTGGGGAAAGCATCATTGATCCAACTGGGAGAGTATTGGCGGATCAGGACTTGCATCCAACAGCCCTCTATCGAGTTGCCCTCGATCTAAACACCAGTTTCACTGGCACCGACTTACTCAAAATTCGGATTGATACAGGCAGCAATGGCGCGAACGACAACGTGTCAGGGGTTTTAGAGCCAAGCTTTGGCAGCGTGTTAGATTACTCGGTTAAACCGCCCAGCGATGGCAACGTTGGCCTTGGGCGGCTGTACTACACCTTTCAACCGCTGCGGCATTTGAGTGTCTCCATCGGTCCTGATATTCGCACTACTGATTATGTCGATCGCAACAGCTACGCCAACGCTAGTTTTCGAGACTTCAGCACGTTAGCACTAGTCAACAATTTCATTCTGTTTCCAGTCAATGGCCCCAGTGCCGGGGCGGCGATCGACTGGAAACTGGGGGACTTCAGCCTGCGTGCTTTGTATGCTGCCGCCGATGCTGCCAATCCTGGTACTGGACAACCCCTTCGAGGCACGTCTTCTTTCACGCGAGTTTTATATCCCACCAGTGTGACAAATCCAGCAGCACTGGGCGATTCTCCTTTGGAGACACAAGGTGAACGTGGCTTGTTTGGATCTACCCATCAAAGCACGGTGGAAGTTGAATACGCCCCCTCCCGCCATCTGGCGATTCGCTTGCAGTACAGCGGTGGAGAAGTGTTTGACCGTCGCTTTAATGTCTTTGGCGTGAATGTAGAAGCTCGCCTCACGCCTGGCATCGCTCTCTTTAGCAGATATGGTGTGGGCACCTATCACAACACAGTATTTGACGATGTCACTTTAGCTTACTGGATGGCTGGTGTTGCCTTCCCCAACCTGTTTAAGCAAGGGGCGATCGCGGGCATTGCCGCCGGTCAACCGCTCATTGCCTCTGCGATTGGTAACGCGACTCAAACCAATTTTGAAGCATTTTATAACTTTCCTCTCAATGGCAATATTCGCATCACACCTACGATTCAGGTGATCACAAAGGCCGGGAATCAAGATGCAAACGGCACGATCGTCACTGGTACAGTGAGAACTGTTTTTCTGTTTTGAACATGGTCATCAGGAGGGATAAATTCGATGGTGGAAGAATCGCTAACCCTTAGCACAGAGGAAGACGCTCCAGTCACGGCAATTATCTCTCATGTCGTGCGCCCTGGACGGGAACAAGGCTATGAAGCATGGTTTCATGGCATCGCCGCCGATGCCCGAACGTTCAAAGGACATTTAGGTGTCAGCACCATTCGACCGCAGGATCATTCCCACCCTGAGTATGTGGTGATCCTCAAGTTTGATCGCTATGACAACCTCAAAGCCTGGCTAGAGTCCGGTGTTCGGCACGAATGGCTTGAACGATTACAACCCCTGATTGAAGAACCGGAGGCTATTCAAACCCTAACTGGCTTGGAAACCTGGTTTACCCTCCCCAACAAAACCATCAAGGCTCCTCCACCGAAATACAAGATGGCACTGGTGACTTGGCTGGGTGTGTTTGTCACTCTGGCTGTCGTCAGTCGCTTACTCGCTCCGCTGCTGTCCAACTTACCAATATTGCTCAATCAATTAATCACTACCGGACTGGTCGTCGCCCTGCTCACTTACCTGATCATGCCTTACCTGACCAGGTTCTTCAAACGGTGGCTATACTCGAAACTCTAAGCGTCGGAGCGTCGCGTCTTTTCCCTCTGCGACAGCAAGTGGCATGAGGGGAGAGGAAGGAGTAGTGACAAACTGTTGTGGCTAGTGCTTTCACAGGCTGTCTTTCATACCGCTGTAGCGAACGTTCCGCACGCTGTGAATTGTTTAGTGTTGCTTGTAGCTTGTGCCACAATCAATTCATAGAGTCTTACGTTAACGGGTTTTAAGCATGGTTACTCAATTAGGTCTTTCACCAACTTCCACGCTTGCGGACGTGAGGACGGTCTTACAAAACGCAATTGCTCAGGAAGAAGCCACGATTAGCGCTGCTCAAGAGCGGCTGAATTGTTACCAACAACAGCTTGCAGCGTTGGCGGCACTCGTGTCGTTATCTGTGGAAACAACGAATGACGCACCAAACGGGACAGCGTCAACGCCAGAAACAAACGGTACTAGCGCTGCTGTCTTGCTTACAGAAGCAAGTAATGATGCTTCTACTGATGCAGCGCCACCGGCTCGAACAATACCCAAACGGACAGGTGGCAAGGCCACAGCCAAGACTACCAACAAAGCTGAATCCAAACGGTCAGTCGGCAAGGCCACAGCTAAAGCTACGGTCGTGGACGATCAGCCACAAGCGCAAGAGACAACGGAGCCTGCTGAGGTTGCTCCGCCTGTAGCAGAGGTTGCACCGTCAGCGGCACCAGAAGTTTTAGCCGACCAACCGAAACTGCTGAAGCAGTTTAAGGGTAAGTCAATCCCAGAAGCCATTTTGCAGGTGCTTGAAGACCAACCGACAAAGGCATTAACTTCCAAGGAAATCACGAAAACTTTGTATGGCGCAACGTTACTGAAAGACGAGACGTTGGAGAAAAAACTAACGCGTCTGGTGGCTAACAACCTGACTCATGGTCTAAGGCGTAATGCGTGGCAGAAAACAGGCGAGAGCCCGTCTTTGTACCAATTATTGCCGTCCGCAGGTTAGCAAACGACTTGGTTGCTGAAGCAGCCAGAGGGCTTAGCTAAAGCTCAGACTGCCTCTAGGCTAGCTGTTTGTGCTTCCGCTGTGCCTTGTGCTTCCGCTTCTGGCTTGACCTTGTCAGGTACAGTGACCAACGTTTCTGTTTGTTCTGTTTCCAGGAATGCTTTAAGCAACGCTACACCCAGCGGTTTGTAAAGCGCTTCATTGTCATCCAGGCAACTCGTGTGAGTCAAGCAACGAGGACAGCCTACGTTCTGACAGTCGCATTCTTGTGAGAGTTGGAGTGCATTGCGAGCGACTGTTTGTATATGCTCAAACATATATTCAGTCGCCCCCGTACCCGCGTCAACCGTGTCCATTAGAACGCTTTCTACGTCCATGCCGGGACCTTTTGTTTGGAGGCTATCTTCAATGTCCTGGGTTGAATAGCGATCACCGAGCGGCAACGCAATGATCAGCGCGTGGAGGAAGGAGTGCAGCCCGAGTGCGATCGGGTCAGTTTCGCCTAAGACTTGTTCATGTAATGGCAGTTTGCCACCATGTTGAAGCTTTACGCCCCGGTTGTGCTGCTTCACCCATTGCCGCAAGTGTGCTTTGAGTGGCTCGCTAGCCGTCAAGGTCATTGTGGGACATTCAATGCTGTACCCAATGATTGCCTCTGGTTCAAACAGCACTTCTGCCAGTAAGTCTTGCTTAACCAACTTAAGCTTTAAGCTTTGTCGGCAACCTTCACAGCGTGAAACTCTACTGCTAGTCAGGTCAACGGCACACTTTTTGCAACCGTTGGTCTCACAGCTTAGGACTTGAATGGCCTCCCACTCCTGGGATCCAACGACACGCGAGTCTACTTTAGACCAGTCGAGCCGCAACGTGAGCGCACCGAAAGCGCCTAAATTCAGCACTTTCTGAGCGATCTTCCGTGCCACGGTTAAGTCAGACTCCTCAATGGCCTGCGTGAAGCGGTTTACGCCTTGAATCGGATCCAGTTTAACTGCATTAGTTTCGGGTCTGAGCCCTTGTGAACGAAACTGGTTCAGTTTTCCGGTGCCGTCTTGCACTTTATAAATTGCACCAGGAAAAACTTCCCGCATGGCGCTGTTAAAGGCTAGCGTTTCCAGTACTTCGCCATTGGTTGTGTTGATCAACTTAATGGAGTTGGGTCGATTACCGCGCACAGGAATGTCATAGTAGGGACGACCTTTCGCATACATATAGGCCAAATTTTGGCTCTGTAGCAGCTTGCCTTGTCTTAACAACTCCCCGGCAATCACTTCGCCTGCTTCGCCAAAGAAGAGACTAACCTCTTCCGATTTAAGACCGCTTTCGGCTGCCGCTGATAGGAGGTGCTGCGCTAGTCTAATGGGGTAATGTGGGTCGAGAAGGGCCGCTTCGACTTGACCGTTGATTAACGCTTGAGGGTGCCTTACATAGTAGTAATCGAGGTTCGTGTTGTTGCTAGGGACGAAGATACAGAGTCCTGGCACTTGTCCCCTTCCAGCACGTCCCCACCGCTGACGGAGGTCTGAGAGTTTTGGAAAGCCCCAGACAATTGAACAGTCCAGTTCAGGCATATCAACGCCTGCTTGAAGGCTAGAGGTGGAGAACACCAAGCGGACGCCGCCATCTTTGATCCCTTGAATGACATGACGCTTCAGGTCATTGCTGACTGAGCTATTGAACAATTTCACTGTGTTCAGCAGCCCGCTTTGACCCAGTCGCTTGAGTCCTCTACCCACGGTTTCCATGAGCTTCTTGCTCCCGTTGCGAGAGTTAAAGAAGACAATACCAACTAGATCCGTATCGATGAGTAGCTTCTCGACCAAACGAGCAACAGTGCTCGCAGAGTTGGACTGGTGATTAAAGATCAGTGTGACTCGTCCTGGGCTCGGCGCACCGTTCTGAGCATCGTCAATGACGCGGACTGGGGGCCGCTCCATTGGGTGGTTGCGTTGAGTAAGGGTGTTGGCTAACTCTGCTTGGTTAGACACCGTTGCGGAGCAGACAATATACTGTAACGACCACGGGTCACCACCAACTTGGCTGAGGCTCAGTCTCAACCGCATGAGCATGCCTGCCAAATGGGCACCCATGACGCCTACTTCTTCGTGACCTTCGTCAATCACAATGTACTTGAGACGGCTCAGGAACTCTGTGTACTTCGCATATTTAGGGTCTCTAGCCCGCCGGATGAGCCCATTAAGACAGTCTGGATTGATCAAAACTACCTGGGGCTGATCATTGAACATGCTTAAGCGGTGCTCCTGTTCAATGCCGCCATGAATTTTGCCACAGACAAGGCTGTCGTCGCCAGTCAGCTCCATGAGGGTTGCCATTTTCTCAAACTGGTCATCCATCAGTTGATTAGACGGCACGATCATGAGCGTTGTATGACCATAAGTCAGCGCTCCTTCCAGGATGGGCAAGCTGAAGGCCAATGTTTTACCGCTGTTCGTGTCCGTTGAGAGTACGAGGTCTTCTCCGTCTCTTAACGCGTTATAAGCTGTTACCTGGTGGGAGAACAATCTGTTAATGCCTTTAGCTGCTAAGGCTGTTTTGAGTGGGGCTGCTAAAGTCTCCGGGATTGAGACATACTGGCCGTCTCGGGGTGGAGCAACGTTAAGATGGCGTAACTGAGTCTCCCACTCCTGCGCTAGCATCTGGTATGGCGCATAGGGAATGGCTTCAATGTCTCGACTGGTGCTGAGTGCTGGATTGGACTGCGGTGGCAGTAATGTGCCGGCGCTGACGGCTTCTAAACAGTCATCAATGTCAAAGGCCTCTGGTTGATGATCAAACAGAATTGTGGCAAAGTTGCCTAGCAGAACTTTGACCACGCCTCTACCGTAGGTCGGACTGAAAACAACGCTATGCTGCTTGAGCCAGTCTGGTTTTGGGGTTTGAGCCTTGCTGATTGACCGTATGAGGTTGCTGTAATCGTCTGTCATGAGCAGTGCGATCGTAAATTGTGCCCTGAGCTGCGATAGCGAGTCGAGCGGTGGGCAGAGGTAGGGGAAAGGAACAAGAAAAAAGAAATAACTAGCCCAACTTCAACGTGGTGGCTCGACACCACTACTCGCTTAGCTTGCAGTACGTTTGACATTAACTAAGGCGTCTTCTATAGCTGCAGGTGAAGTGGCATAGCTCACTTGTTTCCCTGTACTCAGGTCGAAGTAACTGGCCCAGTACTTCAGGTCGCAGGTGACCAGTAATTTGGTGAGCATAGCAGCACCGATCGCTGCGGTCATTTGGTTAACGGCTGGCATTTGTGCATTCGTCATGGCCAGTTGAGCACAGCTCTGCTCTCCTACTGTTTTGGTCTTTAACTGACTTGACTGCTCCGTGACGAGTTCCGGGTGTATACAAGCAGCAGACGGAGTGATCGTACAAACGCTACTCAGGTAGAACGCGGTCTTGAGTCTCTCGACTTGATTAGCGCTGCCCAGGACAACTTGCCCGGTATCCAAGCCGTTGCCTAAGTCCAACCACCAGACCCGAGGGCTGCGTTCCTGGTTGTTCTGCTCTAAACACTGGGCAAGTGCTGCTCTGCCTGCCGGGTTGTCAACGCACCCAAGGAGTATGGTCAACTCACTGTAGTAATGCAGCATGTTACTCTCAAAGCTTGCTGGTATAGCCTTAATCGTGACGCCCCACTTGGCGCTATACCGAAGCGCTAGCGTTTGCGCTTTGTTGAGCCCGATTTCGGCCTCTGAAAAATTCTGCCGTGGGATATTGCCCTTTTCAACGTGGTCAGGGTCAATAAAGAGGAGGTCGACTTTTTGACCTTGCTGGGTTAGCAGACTGCCTACGCGCGCAATCGCTTCCGCCATGTGTGAACCGTTACCACCGCACCCCACCAGAACAATTTTGAGCTGCTGGTAGTCGTCTCGTAGGCGTATCGGTACTGACTGAGTCGTTTTAGCAGCCGTAAGCTTTGTTGTGGGTGGCATTTACTTCTCCTCCAGTGTTTTCTTGATCACGCCCTCAACACTGCTGTCAAAATAGCTGTTGTAGCTCACCAGGTCGGCTTGAGGGTACTTTGCTTTACCGTCCACTGCCCGTAACTGTAACCGCACGTCGTCAGCGTACGCCTTAGACCTGTTTGTACAGGACTCAGCTGTAAAGGCACCGTTGATCCAGGTTTCCCAACTGCTATTAGCAGTTTGCAGGCTTGCGGGCGGGTGCTGGTTGGCGCCAAAACAAACGCGTCCATTTTGGGCCACGTTTGGGAGTGGTGCGTGAAAGACGTACGTGTCCGGCTTGAACGCCGCTGTCTTCACTGCCCAGACATAGAGGTTGTGGTCAACGACTAGGATGACCAGACTGGGTAACGGTACGCGTAGGACGCTCTGTTGCGGCTGGGGCTCTGCCAGGCTCAGAGTGTAGACCTGTGCTGGTTTGAAGAGAACAACCCACTCTTTGCCGTGCCCGTGCCCCCAACGCACAACGTTAGCCGGTAGCCACCCGCTGTCACTGAAGATCGCGTTAAAGGCGCTTTTCACGTCTTCGGGGCTGACGAACTTCGACGTGTGGACATGCTTTTCACGGCTACAGAACAGTAGCTGCCCGTCTTCTAGAAAGATCAGCTCAGCCACTGCGTCCTTAAGTGCATGTGGTGGTGGCCTTAGCACTTCTTGCAGCAGCCCTGGCGGCATGAGCTGCGGTGTTGACATTGAAGTCGTCTCAGTTTCAGTCATAAGTCGAAAGCAGCAGTGTAAATGTCTCCCTGATCACTGCTGTGGTCAAGCGTGAAGGGAAAGGGGAAGGGAAAAGCTTGCTACGGACGAGCCCTCACCCCGTCTTGTGGTCGCTTCGTGTTACTACCCGTAGATCAGTTGTTCGTAGTGACGCCGGGTCTCGCGCAACTCGCGGAGCCTTTCACCGCGGACAAAGTCAGTGCTGTTGATTGTGGTGACAAGCGGTAGTTCTAGCTGCTGGTACAGGTTATCTGGGTCATTTGCAGCGGCGTTCCAGACTCGCACCAGCGCTTTGATCCGCTCAGGGTTGGTAGACAGCCAGTCATTAAGTGCGTTGAAATGCTCTACAGCGACTTTTGCCGTTTCGTACTCTTGCGTCAGATGCTCAATGTTTTCATGGCACCACTCACAATTGAACGGGTCCATATCGTTGCTGTCGATCCAGACATTGTCTGAGTTGTACTCGATGAGATTAAACGCCTCGGCTAAGTATCGAAGTGGGCTGTTTAGTTTGTCACACTCATTTTTCAACCGTTCAGCTGTCACTTTATTCACTGACGCGGGCCTTTGCAGGTCACTACCTTCTAGTTGGTAGACCTTAACAAGCTGCTCCCAACAAGACTCGTCTGTCAAGGCGATATAACAGTGCAGGAGGCAGTCTAACTCGTCCCAGGGCAGTTCTGTCCAGTCAGGCTTGATGGCATACACTACCAGGCTGTCGTAAAACTCTTCACAAGCACGCTCACAGGGAAACCGAAACTCGTCCAAGAGGTCAAAAAACTCCAGTTCACGCTCCGTGTGAGATTCCAGGCTCACTACTTCTGTAGACTTGGTGCTGTGCTGCCACTGGTAAGGAAAGTAGTCCTGGTAGAGTTCCAAGAGTGTTAGGCGGAGTTTGATGTGACTAAAAAGCCAATCTGGACTTGTAGTAGCCTGGTACTGGTTTTGAGCCTGTGCTAACCACTCGAGTCGTTCAGAGTGGAACTTTGTGCCTTCAGTCAGTCCGCTTAGACCTTGGCTGAGGCAGTGAAGCTGGCTAGGCTTAGAGTGGTGCATACAGGCTGCTACGACTGGGTAGGTCTCGAAGCTTTTGGATGCTATCTTTGACAGTCTGCTGACTCTCCTTGCCCGCCTCAATGGTTGCTGTCAAGCTGTCCTTATGCAGGAGTAAGGTGCCAATGTCCAGGTTGCCAAACGTGTACTGCAGGTACAGTTCGTAGTACAACCTGGTACAAGGGTTAATCGTTTCTGGTGTAGCAATCAGAGCTGCCACAACCAGGGAAAGCTGTTTTGCCCTGGTCATGGGTACCGTAATTGAAGGGTTGGGAGACTCTAGCTCAGCCATTGCGATCTGCCTGTTTCGTGAGTTTGACCGAGCCATCTGTGCCCCGTTCTAGCAGCGCATTGGCAGCCATGCTCACGCCATGCTCTGTCAGCACGGAGCGGAGTAAGTCGTCTTGAGCCGCGATCGCGACCGGTACCGCAATGCTTTCTTCACCAGTCGGCGAGACAATGGTGACGTTAACGTCACCTTCAATAAGCTGTTTTAGAACAACACCTGTCTCTGTAGTTGGCTCTTGCCCTGTATTCGCGGTCGTTTCGCTAGTCATAACGTTTTGCTGGCTCCTTTAGGGAAACTAAGTTTGAGTTGTGTCTTCACGCTTGTTGTACTTTGAATCCGTCTGGTGGCGGCACTGGCTGTCACATGTTCGGGTCGTGAGTCTTTCCCTCTTTTATGGGTGACAGGGCGTTTAGCAGCCAGAGCGGCAGCTTTTGCTTCAGCTTCAGCTTTGCGTCTTGGCAAGGTGACAGTTCGGTAACGCTCTATGAGTGTTAGGACTGACTTGGGAAATTGCAAGTCACCCTCATGCAAAGGCGCGATGAACTCAGGCAGAACGCTCTTGCCAGTGCCGTTCTTGCTGTGGACGCTAACAATCACCTCTCGTCCGGCTGCGCCTTCTGCAAGCGGTAGGAAACTCAAGCTGAGCGTCAGTACCGACTCTTCGTAGTTAAATGGGTCAACAGGCGGCGGTGGTGCGGCTTGAGGTGTTTGAGCTTCAGCGTCGTCGCCTGGTTTAGCGGAGTCAATAGCTGTGTTGGACGTGTCTGCTGCCACTGCTGCTTCGGCTGCACCTGTGTCTCTGCGGGTCGGCGTTTCTGGTTGGTCAGCGATCGTAGCCCCAGCAGCAGCTTTGGTAGCGACCTTGCTGGTAGTCTTTCGGGCTTGAGTCTGAGTATCACCATGGCTGCGTCTCGCTTTCGGTAGCGGGTCAGTGTTTGGCATAGCGTTGCACAAGTGAGCGTTCACCCTGGTAACAAAGTGGTAGGAGGGCTGAGCGGTAGAAGGGGAAGCAGCTTACCGTTTTCAGCTTTTACTTTTTCGCTTTACTTCTGGTCTCATGTACCACGTTGCCAGAGACAGGAGAAAGGGACTGAATGGTAAGGTAGACTGCTGCCCTTCGGCCAGGTTCATCAGTGCCAAATGCACTTTTTCATACAAACTGGGTTCAGACATGGCAGCTTCACTACCCCACCGTTGTCCCCTTGCCGCTCTCGTTAGGAAAGTCGGTGAGTCTGTACTAGTCGCGCCCGCGGCAAACAACTGGTGGCACAAAGCTGGCTCACCGACACCAAAGAGATGGATCGGCAAACCGGGAGCGTTTTCGCGCACTGTCTTGACAATAGCTAGAAGCAGCGCTTCGTCAGCTAGATGAGGCACTAACCCACCCACAGCAATGCCGTCGAACTGCTTGCCGTTCAGGTACATTTGAGCGTAGGTTTTGGCTGTCTGTTGGGCTTGCTGCAAGTTGTAAAATGGTAGTGAAGCAAAGAGCTTCAGGTCCTTTCGCTGCTTATGGCGGAGTGCCCAGGCTGCATTCTTAAGCGTGACTGCTAACCGCTGACTCGCTTCTTGGGCTGAGCACTCCGGCGGTATCGGAATGTCGAGTGTAAACCCTACTTCTGCAAGTGCTTCTTGAGCATCCAGCACTTGTTTGGGGTGCAGTTGATCGCATCCCGCGTGTTTACACTGGGACGGCGGCAGGCTGATTTGGCCCAGTCCCTGTAGTCCAGTCGACCAGGTTGCTTGCTCTACTGACAGCAGGGCATAAGCACCACTGTCTAACCACAAACTCTGGGCAAACGGCGCTTCCAGGTAGGCAACGTATCGCTGGGAGACCATGACACCCGGTGCCAGGTCTGGCAGCAGGTACGGTAGGACGTGTTTGTCCAGTACAAACCGACCAAGTGACAGGGTTGGCAGGTAGAGCGGTAACGGTACCGTTCCTTTACGTGTGACCAACTCTGTGGGTGTTGTAGGCTCTGTGGGTCTAGGCAAGGCGATTTCCCAGAAAAGGCGACCTTGTCTGAGTGCGGGAGGTCTTAGGAAGGCATGGGAGAGGAGTGGTTGAGCGGCAGTCTTCGATCCAGTTGGTTGTTACGTCGCTAAAACTCGATTTTTAATCTAAGGGCTGCTGCCGGTTGGACGGCGTCCTTAGGTCAGCGCTGTAGGTGCCAACGTTTTCATCATGGTTGCTTTTGTAAGGAGATTGGCTTAACGGTTCCAGTTAGTCTGAGCCTTGATCCACAGTTGTCTCAGGGTCCTAACGCTGTGCTGGCAATTGTCAACGCTGCACGGTTCACTAAAGTTGGGCAATTGCTTAGCGACGACTCTGGCGTACCGCACTAACTTAGTGCGAGTCTTCGCGCCAACCCCTTGCAAGTGGACGAGCGCCTGTGGGTCTGTCTGCCCTAGCTGCTTAGCGCTACGAATACCAAGCCGGATCAGCTGTTTGGCTTGAGCAGGAGTGACACCCGGCACTGACAGCAGTGTGGCCTCTTCGGGGTTAAAGCCGTGCGTTACCATTTTCAACAACGCTTCCAGACGAATTGGTGTTGTTGTGCCTTCTGTTCGGTCCACTGTTGTAGTTGGCAGCTCTATGACGGTACAGAGTTCCAGGAGTGCTGCGAGCAACCGTTGAGCGGAGGCGATCGCCTTCAACAAGTCTTGAGGGTAGGCACAATACAAGGTGCTAGCCGTCTCTTCTACGTCACCGCACACGGTCCAGATGTATAAAGCACAGGCTGTGTAGACAACCTTCAACAGCGCCTCTTGAGGGGGCCGCAGGTACTCTTCCAATGTTTCCTGGGACTGCAAGAACACCGTGGCAATGGACGCTAAACACACTTCACTCTGGCTGACCTGCTCTTGCCTCACCGGCAGCAGTGGTGCAAAGTCAGGACAGCTGCAGACGACCAGAAGTAGGTCAAACAACCACAGCTCCTCAACTTGAAGCAACCGTTGGAAATGGCTAGCCGTAGACGGCTGCAGGTAGTACCGTACGGCTAAGTCACTCAAGCTAGTGGTCGTAAACTTCCCTTCAACGGCAGCGATCATGCCAGACGTTTGCATGTCCTTAAGCAGCTCTGGAACGTTTGGCAACAACCCTTGCTGAGCTGCTAGTGTGCAGTTTAAGAAGCGCTGTAGTTGCGCACTTGTCCGAACATACTGCCCATTAATGGCTGTCAGGACGCGTTCAGTGAGCAATGCCGGATCAGCTAAGGCTGAATGTATAGGCAGGAGCAAGCTTTGGTGCACATCCCGCCAGTGCCCTACTTCTTTCTCATGTACGAGCAGCGTGACAGTACCTCGTTCGTCAAAACCTGGTCGTCCCGCCCGTCCCGCCATTTGAATGAGTTCGCGTTTAGGCATAGGCGCAAAGTCTCCGTTACCGTTTGGACGTTGGGTGTCGTAAATGAGGACTTCCCGTGCTGGCAGGTTGACCCCCATCGCCAATGTGGTTGTGGCACACAGCACTTGCACTTTCCCAAATTGAAAGGCGTTTTCTGCTTCGGTTCGTTCGGCTGGTGCAAGTCCTGCATGATGCCACAGCGTCGGTATGCCCTTTCCCAGCAGCACTTGACCCAAAAGCTCCGTCCGTTGACGGGACTGGCAGAAGATTAGGCATTGATGCTGCCGTTGGACTGCGTTCAGCACATACTGGACTGCTCGTAACTGCTTTTCTGCCGCTGTCCAAAAGTGGATCTGTTGCCAGTCCAGTGGTACGGCTCTGTGGGTAGTGCGGACAAATGCAGCTCCTAACCATGTCCTTAAGGCCCTCTCGTCGCCTAGTGTGGCTGTAATGCCGATCACCCGCAGCAGGGGGTTAAGTAGCTGCAACTGGAGGATTGCCCCTTCCAGGCGGGCACCCCGCCACCCGTCGTTGATCAGGTCGATTTCGTCTATGACTAAGAGCGATAGTTGCCGTAGCCACATTAAATGTGTCTGTGGTTGCCGTAGGCAGGACTCCAAGCTTTCTGGCGTGGTGACCAGCAACTGCACCGCGGCGATTGCTGCAGCATTCAGCTCATGGTCACTATCTAGAATGCCGACATTGTCTGCCCCAAAACGGTATGCCCAATCGGTATACTGATTCTGGGTCAGCGCTTTAATGGGCGCAACGTAAATCGCTTTCCGTCCTTGCTGCAGCACATGGTTAATCGCTTGCTCAGACAGCCAAGTCTTCCCTGATCCAGTCGGCATTTCGAGTAGCCAGGATTGCCCACTTTCCATGAAGCCGGCGTCTAGAATAAGCTTCTGTCCGGGTAAGAGGTCGCTGTTGTCATTTGTCTCGGGCTGTGACGAGCGGTGAGGCATAAGAAGAGCTTGGGAACAGTAGATTTTTGACCGATAAATAAGGGTTGTTGTATGGCAGAACAAGGGAGGCTTCCTGCCATACAACAACCGCTAGGCGCTACGCTGCGGGCATGAGCACGAAAAATAAGTCGTCGCGCTCCGAGTCGCGTACGTAAGCCGCTTCGGTAGCGGCGCTCATGCTGAGCCTTGCCTGACTAGAAAGCAGTTGTTTGAGACATTCCAACAACAGCTCAGGATCAAACTTGATTGCCATTGGTTCTCCTTTAACTTGGGCGCTAAGGGTGTCCGTGCCATTGCCAATGCCTGCACCAGCCGACGTTAAGGTCACTTCACTGCTCCCAATGTCGAGGGTTACTGCTGCCTGTTTGTCAGTGAACACCGCTTGACGGCATAACGCCTTGACCATTTGATCCCGATCAAAACTGAGCTCGACGGGTAACGTCGGTGGCATAAACTCATTGCCGTTCACGCTTTCAGCCTTGTCCGTACGACAGGTAAAGACTGTTTGAGTTGCTTCTTGTGCTAGAGTCAGCTGTGTTTCATTACCCTGCGCCACAGTTTTGCCTTGTGTCTTTGCAGAGCCATGCGTTATGACAAACCGTACAACGACGTCTTCAGTGCTGACGCTATCTAGCTCTACCCGACAGGGGTGCTCGTTCAACAAAACCATCAGCTTTTGGAGTGACTCACCAGCCACCGCCACGCTACGGTCTGGTAGATCCAGGTCAGTCCCTTCGGCTGTGTCGAAGTAATACGCCAGGACTGCCGACTGCTTTGTGGCGGTCAGCGTAACACCGGCTATTGGTTTAGCTGCGTCTGCTTTTAATTTGGTCTTAGGGGGAGCCCAAAAGTTCATATGCACACAGCGAAAGTCTTCTGCGCCCGCGCATGTGAGGGCGCACCCTAGACCCCAGCGCAGGTTTTTCAGTACAAAACTCTGTGGGGAGCCTGGGACAGGAATCATTGGACAATCATCTGCCAGACGCGTAGCCACATCGAACGGTCCTGCCGTACGGCTCACGACCGACATAGTTTCACCAGGTGCCCACCCAATTGTTACTGCCCCAGCGGGGAAGTTTTGCATCAGCCTCTGGAGCTTGCTGGCGTTGACCGTCCAGTCACCAGAGCCTTCGATATTAGCGGGTATGGACACCTCAAGACCTAATACCAAGTTGAACCCGGTCAGAGTTAGAGTCTGAGCGGCTTGGTCTGTCGTTAATCTTATGCGGTCTAGGAGTGCCGCATGACCTTGTTTTAAGGGTATGACTCCGATTGTAGTGTCGATCGCTTTGGTAAAGGCAGCTTGCTGAACTGTTGCCAGCACCCGCTCAAGGTGTAATGGTTCATCTGTGTTTGCAGCTTGCTCAATTACGGGAGTAGCTGTGGCTCCCTGCTTGGCTGACGTAGTTCTTTTCGCTTTAGTTTTGTTCTCTGCTGCTTTAGGGTCGGTCTTTTTGTCAGTTGCTCTCGTTGTCATGGTGTCTAAGGTCAAAAAGTTGCCCTTAGTGGTGCTGGAGAGGGAAGAAGGAGGGCGAGAGCACGCGTGAGAGGGCTTACTCCAAGAACTACGACAACAAGGCTATGCGGGCAGCGAACGGACGTTGAGCTACTATTTGAACCGACTATGGCAAGGAAAAGCGGTAGTGCCACACAAGTAATGACACATTATAGTGATGAATGAAAAACCAAATGGCACCAATATGATTCTCTACTAATTTTGAGGAAGATAAGGTTTTATGGACTAAGCGGAATGACCCGCACGCCCCTAGGCAATTGCTTGATCGCCAACATCTTTCTATCCCACCTTCACGGCACGGTAGTGCTACACAAGTAATGATGCGTTGTAGTGATGGATGAAAGACCAGATGGCACCAATGTAGTTCGCCAACGATTTGGAGAAAGACAGGGTTTTTCGGACTAGCCGCGATACCCATTGCCTCAGCGTATTGTTGAAGCGCTCAATGTAGCTGATCTCGCCCGTTTCTTGACCCACTGCTTGCTGTCGCTGGCTTGGCAGCACTGCCCCATAGACTGCCCAAAAATCGGTGTAAGCAATGGCACATTGGCGCTAAAGCGGCGGTAAGGAGACCCACAATTTACGAGCAGCAGCTTCATCTCGTGCGCCAATATAAAACGCCCACAATCTCACGTGTGTTCGCATTAAGCGCTAACCAAACCCACTGCTTGTTGCCCTTGTGGTCTACGAAAGACCATCATTCATCGCCTTGCATCGTTAGCCGCCCCTCTTTTGGGATGTCACCTGCACTTGGCGGGGCACCTTCGCATCTTTCTCGTTGACATAGGTTTGTAGCCGTTGTTCAGAAACCTAAGCGGCACGGGCGGTGCCAGCCAAAGAAAGGCGCTCTAGCAACAAACGGTCAATGAGTTCCCACGTCGCTTGGTCAATGACTTTTTGAGTACGTTGTGCCACGAACTGTCGTTCGCAGTCGTGGCACTTAAACTGTTGTATACCGTTGTGAATGCGACCGTTCTTGACCGTTCGGGCGGACGCACAACTCGGGTAGGCACCCATAGGGAAGCAACAACAAACTCTACTTCTCTATCATTACATCTTGAGCACTACCCTGACTTTTTAGCTGGACTGGTTAAACAAAGTACATCGCTCAATTTGGAGGCTCTGGTCGAAGCGGCTCCAGCAGAGCGGCGATCGCGCGTTACAAATCCGATTGATTCCGTCGCCGGAGTGCTCGACCAACAGACGTTGATAGACGTGCTGGAGGCGATGCAGCCGTTGTCTGTGGCTCATGCCGAAAACGTGGGGGATTGGTCAGTGGCGATCGTCAGTTACCTGCAACAGCATCCCAGCATCTCGCTGGTGGAAGTGCAACAGACGCTCAAGATGCCACTGGTCGAGCTTTGGATTGGAGCGCTACTCTCAGGCCAGGTCAACTGGAGCAGCGCGGCAACTTCTATCAAGCTAATACTATTTGGTTAGTGAATGCATGACGATGAACCTAGAGGTTACGCCCGGTTTTGCCAACGAGGCGGGCGAGCGACCGTCTGAGTTAGTTTGACTAGACCCCAAAATGGTAGACTTTGAGCTGTTTCAGGGCAGCACTATACTTGAACCAGTTGCGGATGCAGTCTTGCAATATCATGGCAGGTCTTGGTGTGGTAATCGAAACTTACCATCCCTTGCGCTCCGCACTCCCTTTTCATGCAACCACATCTCTCTTTATCTCTTTGTGCGAACCCGACAAATAATTACAGAGGTTTTTTCTACCTTTATGGAGTTTTCAGGCGATCGGTTCCAACGCTGGGCAATCGATCGCCGCTTGCACCAGAATATGCTGCGTCAGTTGGAGCAGGCATCGCCGCTTGCATCGGAGTCGGATTGGGCCTTGCATTGGCATCGCTCATGGACCCAGTCTAATCGGTTAGCTGCTGGACATCTGGCGGCATATTTGCAGGAAACTTGTTATTGGGTGGCGCAAAAAACGGCGAGCCGCGTGCAGTATTCCCTGCCTGACTGTTTTCAGCTTGCGATCGCCACGCTGCCGATCGTTCTCAAAGGCTATTGTTCAGAGTATGGGGCAAGCCTGAAAACTTACGCCAGCCTAGTCTTTAGCAACATGATCCGCGATACGCTGCGGCAACAGCGCGAAGCAGACAGTCGAACGGATTGGGGCTTGCTGCGAAAGCTGAGTCAAAAGCGACTGATTGAATCGCTTCAGCAGATGGGTTTTTCACCTGACACGATCGCTTACTATCGCTTGGCGTGGAACTGTTTCAAGTTGAGTTGGGCAGCGAGCGATACGCCTGCAACCCGTCAGTTGACCCGACCAAATGCCGCCGCTTGGGCAGCGATCGCGCACCTGTATGAACAGCAACGATTACGCCAATTACCATCTGCGCCCACAGCTACATCAGAAACGTTAGAACGCTGGTTGCTGACCTGTGCGAAAGCGGCGCGAGCTTTTTTGTATCCCACAATGACCTCACTAAATCTAAACAAGGCAGAGTCAGGTAGCGGTGAGCTACTAGATGATTTGTTGGCTCAAGATGCTTCTCCCCTCGCTGCACTGATTAGCCAAGAGGAAATCGAAGAGCGGCAACTTCAGCAGGCGCAGATTCGAGCAGTACTGACGGCAGCGATCGCGGCGCTTGATCCAACCAGCCAGACGTTGCTCAAGCTTTATTACAATCAGGAGCTTACCCAACGGCAAATCGCTGCACAATTAGACATCAAGCAGTACACCGTTTCTCGCCGTTTGAGTAGCGTGAAGGAAACCCTTTTACTAAAATTGGCACACTGGAGTCAAGAGACGCTGCATACTTCTCTGACCTCGACCGCAGTAAAAACCATGAGTGTAGTTTTAGAGGAGTGGCTGCAAGCGAATGCTCCCTCCTCAAAGGATGTTCCCTAACGATGCAATTACTTGATACTTCAACGCAATGGCTGGAGATTCCGGCAATGGTGCATGAAGCTGCTTGGCAGCGAGAATTTTCTCTGGCAGGCGATCGCGTGCAAGCCTATCTTAATCAGGTGTGTCTCCAAACCGTATTGCCATGGCTTCAGGAGAAGTCTGGCATTGAGCCAGTGGTAGATACAGACTACCCAGAAGTCTGGGAGTTAGTAAATGGTTGCGCGATCAACATAGGCAACACTCGCTTAATTTTGCTCCCGACGGAAGCGATGGACAAAAATGAATTTCGTGTGCCCCAGGAGTGGGTTGATCTTCCCACATGGATAGGGGACTACTATTTGGCTGTAGAGGTTGATACGGACGAGCAGTGGCTCAATCTTTGGGGCTACACTACTCATCAAGCTCTCAAGTCGATCGGAGCGTATGACGAGCACGATCGCACCTACAGTCTAGATGAGAGTGATGTAATTCAGGATCTGACTGTCTTTTGGGTGATGCAGCAACTTCCCGCTGAACCAACCCGTGCAGACATTCCAGCCCTGTCTCCTCTCACAGAGGTTCAGGCGGAGAGTCTCATACAACAACTGGCAAACCGAGATGTCACCTTGCCGCGATTAGAAGCCAGTTTTGCTGAGTGGGGTGCGTTATTATCATCCACTTGGCTGCAGCAATTCTGCGAGCGCCGACGCCCTAGAACTAACGCACCTGTAAGCGTGAATTTGAGCCAATGGGTGCAGAATGTGTTTGAAACAGGCTGGCAGGCGATCGAAGAACTGTTTCAGACTGAACCCACACTGGCATTTAGTTTTCGGCGCGAAGATGAGCCGGAATTTATTGTACGGCGGGCAAAGCGCCTTCAGGTGGGTGCTGATACCAATGTGCTGCTAGTCGTTCGGCTAGATCCAGAACTTGACCAGCGGCAACGCATTTGGATTCAAGTGTTACCCTGGCAGGGCAATGCTTCGTTGCCAGAAAATTTGAGCGTCGAATTATTGTCTGCCACTGGAGCGGTGCTGCAATCCGTTCAGGCAGGAAGCCAGAGCAACTATGTGCAGCTAAAACGGTTTAAATGCACTGTAGGAACCCCATTCCGGCTGCAAATTGTCTGCGCTGATACTCGCATTATTGAAGAGTTTATCGCCTAAATGAGTCAACTGGTGGTGCTAAATCTGGGTCGCGGCGATTGGTCTGAGGGGTGGACGATCGTCACGGCTCAACTGTGGCTGGCTGATCGTTCTATGCCGATGCAAATGATGGGTAGTTTGCCACCCGCGCCAGAGTTTGGTGCGCTTTATTTGCGCTGGCAGCAGTTATATGAAGCGCTGTATGCTCATCGTCATTGGCGACGATCGCGCTCCAGCCAAGAGGCTGAAATTGAAGATGATGACCTTGAAGCGTTTGAAATTGAAGATGATGACACGTTTATCACCGACGTTTCGGAAGCAGAGTTTGAACGGTTGTGTCAGGAACTTCGGCAAGGGCTGAATCATTGGCTGAATGCCGATGGGTTTCGCACACTCGATCGCTTGCTTCGCACTCACCTGCTTCCTGATGATGAAATTCGTGTCATTATTACGGCTGAAAATCCATTAGTATTGCGGCTTCCCTGGCATTTGTGGCAATTTTTTGGTGATTATCCTAAGGCTGAACCTGCTTTGAGTTTGCCGGATTACACACGATCGATTAAAGCCCAGTCAACTACTCACAATCAAGTGAGAATTCTAGCCGTTTTAGGCAGTAGTCAAGGTATTGACGTTGCTCACGATCGACAACTATTAGAACAATTAACTGATACCGAATTGACATTGCTTGTTGAACCAGATTTAGCTATGCTCAATCACCATCTCTGGTCGAAAAACTGGGACATCCTCTTTTTTGCGGGACACAGTTCGAGTCGAGGTGCAGGCAAAATTCAGATTAATGCAACTCAACAGCTCACGATCGAGCAATTGAAATTTGCGCTCAAAAAAGCGATCGAGCGCGGGTTGCAACTGGCAATATTTAACTCCTGTGATGGGCTGCAACTGGCTTGGAACTTAGCCGATTTGCAAATCCCGCAGGTGATGGTAATGCGAGAACCCGTGCCCGATCGCGTTGCCCAAGAGTTTCTCAAACAATTTTTGCAGGCTTTTTCGGGTGGTCAATCCTTTTACTTAGCCATGCGCGAAGCTCGCGAAAAATTGCACGCATTAGAGTCCAATTTTCCCTGTGCCACTTGGCTGCCTGTGATTTGTCAAAATCCAGCCGAATTGCCGCCCAGATGGAGTGATTGGCTCAGTCAGACTGTAAAGATTCAACCAACAGCAACGCATCAATCTACCTTCAAACCGCAAGCGCTGAAGTTTAAACTTAGCCGGGTGCTATTGTCGAGTTTGGTGGCAGCCGGATGTGTGCTGGGTTTGCGATCGCTCGGCGTTTTGCAACCTGTGGAATTATGGGCTTACGATCGCCTGCTGCAACTACGACCGCATGAAACCCCTGATACGCGTTTGTTGCTGGTGACGATCGACGAAGCCGATATTCAAGCTCAAGATGCCACTCAACGCCGCAGTTCACTTTCTGATCAGGCGCTGAATCAACTATTGAAGAAGTTGGAGCACGATCAGGCACGGGTGATTGGTATAGACATCTATCGAGATTTTTCGGCTAGTGCTCAATATCCCAGCCTTCTAGCTCAACTCCGGCGAAACAAACGCTTGGTGGCAATTTGCAAAAGCCGTGATGCCAAATTCGACCCAACCGGCATTGCAGCTCCACCAGAAGTACCAGAATCAAGGGTTGGCTTTAGTGATTTTTTAGAGGATAACGATGGCGTACTGCGTCGTCAACTGCTTTTCCAGACGCCCGATCCAGCCTCTCCCTGTGTTGCGCCCTATGCCTTTAATACCCGTCTAGCATTCCGCTACCTCGAAGCGAAAGGCGTCTCACCTGAATTCACACCGCAAGGAAATTTAAAGCTGGGGAAGACGATCTTTCATCGGTTGCAGAAGCGCATGGGTGGGTATCAAGGCATTGATGTGGGTGGCAATCAAGTGCTGCTCAACTATCGATCGCTCCCGTCATGGCGAGATATTGCGCCTCAGGTCTCTCTCACGCAAGTCTTGCAGGGAAAAATCCGTCGAGAAGCCATCAAAGATCGCCTTGTTTTAGTTGGTGTCACGGCAAACAGCAGCAGTGATGTTTGGAGTACGCCCGATGGCTCTGGTACAGCAGACAGAATGCCAGGCGTGATCATTCAGGCACACATGACGAGTCAGCTAATCAGTGCTGTGCTGGATGGGCGATCGCTTCTCGGTGTCTGGCACTGGGCGACAGAAAGTTTGTGGGTTGGGCTATGGGCGATCGTGGGTAGCATCTGCGTCAGCTTGAGACTGTCGTTATTGCAGCGTGTCGCTGTGTGCATCGCGGTGATAGGAGCCTTAACTACCTCCTGCCTTTTTCTACTTATACAAGGGCTTTGGGTGCCTCTTGTTCCTGCCGGAGCAGCAGTTCTAAGCACTGTAGGTATATTGAGTTACATCAATCGTAAGATTGACCATACCCGTTAATCGCACTGTTAAAAGAGCATGCTACGCCTCAGAAAATCAGCTTTCACCCGCCAAGTGGCTGGAGCCTTAACCACGATCGCCCTCGGCTTACTAATGACTGCCTCATCCGCATGGGCGCAAGCTCCTGATCAAAAAACAATTCAAAGCACTCAAATTATCTTTAATGACCCTACCCCACCCCAGCAAGGATCACCCTCTGGACGACAACGGGGCGGAGCCAGTCGCGGACCCTGCCGCCAGTTTGAAGCCTTGACTGCTCTGGTGCCAACCCATAAAGGATTTGTTTGGGGGCAGACCGTGAGCGACCGCCCAACGTTCTGGTTCTACTTGCCAAATGCATTAACAGAGAAAACGCCGATCGAATTTGTGGTGCAGGATGCTGCTGATAATTACATCTACAACACCCGCATTACGGCTCCTGATACAAAACCGGGTTTAATTCGCTTGCCAATACCTGCAACTGCAAAAGCTCTAGAGGTAGGCAAAGCTTACACCTGGACGCTGTCAGTGTATTGCGACCCCGCCAAACCATCTTCTTCCGTGTTTGTGAGCGGCATGGTTCAGCGGGTTGCCTCAGATGCTACATTACATAATCGTCTGAAAGCCGCCACACCATTAGAACAAGTGCGTTTATATGCTGAAAAAGGCATCTGGTATAACGCGGTGGATACGCTAGCAGAGTTATACCGCATGAAGCCGAGCGATCACCAACTTACCTCAACCTGGATAACGCTGCTAAAACAGGCAAAGTTAGGCAATTTGACAACGGCTCCCTTTTCTCCCTGCTGTACTCCAAAATGGTAGAAATCACCGTAGAGATAGCCGTCAGGCTTAGGTAAGACGGCACTACCTCTTTACTATAAAAGCTTGTAAGGACGTTTTATAGAACGCCCTTACAGGAGCAGTTAGACGTTAAGCAGCAGCACCGTTTAGAAAACGGCTCATACTAAATCTCAAAATAGGCGCTACAGATTAAGCAAGCCGCCCTTACCTTCAATCTCTCTCCTTGAGAGAGACATTTCTTTTAGCTCCCTTCTCCTGCGGGAGAAGAACTGGGGATGAGGGCAAAGGATCTGTAGTCTTTGCAATTTAATTTGGGATCAACGCCGATTAATTATGACTGTGGCAGTACTGGTTGCACCTAGCTCATCTGCGATCGTGTAGCTAAAACTAGTTGTAATTGGGAAAAATATGGGCAGAGAACTGCTAGCAGTATAGGTAAAGGTGCCGTCTATATTTCTAGTTAACTTGCCAGTGCCTGGGTTGGAATAGCTGGCAAGGGTAAAGGATTGACCAGCCGGATCAAAATCATTCGCTAATGGATTGAAGGTAAAGGTGCGCCCTCTAAAAGTCACACTATCATTTGTGGCTGTGGGTGCCTGATTAACCCACTCAACAGCTCCGATGTCAGGACGCCCACCCTGAGATCGCGGCACTCCGTTTTGGTCGCGTTCCGTACTTAATGTTAGATCGCCTGAATTGATGGCGCGGCTACCCCACTGTGGAATCATGCTGTACAGAGGACTATTGTAGGCATTGCTGAATCGTGGGAGGAATCAAGCAGGAATCGGGACATCCCAAAATCTCAAGTAGTGAAGTAACAAGCGGATTGAATGTCTCAGCATTGCTTCTGATTTGGAATAGCACAATGTTTTGCGATGTAAGCGGGCGAGACAGTGCCGCAAGCGGGTATTTTCACCTTCGACTCGAGTCATATAGGTTTTGCTCACAATCTGATCTCCTGGTGGAATAAAGCTCGGGTAAACACTCCAACCATCCGTGACATAGAAATAACATTGCCATGCGCCAACGACCACCCACAACGATTCAAAGGTCTTTGCACTATGGTCACCTAACACCCAACCCAAAATGCCTGCTCGAAAGTGGTCTACTGCTGTCCAGAGCCAGATTTTGTTTTTTTAGCCCCCACAAAGATTTCCAGTTCATCCAGTTCACCGACTTGGGGAACTTCCTCTGGATCATATGCATCAGGCAGGTGTTCTCCCACTTGTTTAACCCAGGCAATGACGGTGGTATGGTGAACCCCTGTTACTCGTTCAATCCCTCGAAAGCCCATACCGTTAACATACATGCGTAAGCATTGTCCCTTGATGTCATCACTGTAGCCTTGAGTTCCGGTGTAGCTATCAATGAATTGGCGGCAACAACCCACACAGATGTAATTTTGCTTCCCCCTTCTCTTGCCGTTCTTACGGATATGAGTGGCTTGACAGTCTGGGCATTCCATCAAAACTAACCCTAATTCATCCCTCTATTATGCAACTCCCTATTGTAATCTTCTAAAGGTCCCAGTTTCGGGTCGATCGGTTGTTGATTGGTGCCGACTTGATCCCCGACTCGACCAAACCCTGTACTGCCCGTGCTATTCTCGATCAGGTTGTAACCTTTACTAATAGAGTTACCGTTTACATCAGGACTGGTGCTTCCCGGAGTGGCAGTATTTCCAGCCACGATTGTGTTGTGAACCGTTGCGCGATCACTGTTGACAATGCCCGTGCCCGTGTTGGCGCTGACGGTGCTGCTGGTCAGGTTGAGGGTGCAAACCTGGTTGAAAATTGCGCCGCCCACAAATGCCTGGTTACCGCTGAGGGTGGTGTCCTTCAGGGTAACGGTGCTGCTGTGGTCTTGTGAATAGCTGCCGTTGCCGTTGAGAATGGCACCGCCAAATCCTGCCTGGTTACCGCTGAAGCTGCTGTTGAGGGCAGTGAGGTTGCCCCGATCGTTCTAGATTGCACCGCCGCCCGTGAAGTCGCTGGCGGTGTTGTTGTTGACCATCATGTTTTGTAGCGTCACGTCTGAGCCAACGTTCATCCGAATGCCGCCACTGTTTTGGAAAAAACCGTGGGCGATAGTCATGCCATCCAGATTGGCGATCACGTTGCTGCCGATGGACATCACTCTCGATTGCTGATTGCCACTATAGCGGTGTGCCGGTTAATTAAGTACAGTAGCAGGCATGGCTAAACCAGCTTCGTACAACTGCTAACGTAATCGGCTCTAATCCTTGTACAATTGCTTGATGCAAGGTTTCGAAGGTGCGAGCTTCAGCACTTCTGAGGAACGCCTTCAACTTTGACCACAAGTTTTCAATTGGATTGAAAGCGGGTGAGTAAGGAGATAGGTAGATTAGCCGTGCCCCAACGGACTCGATTGCCGTCGTCACCCCCGCCACTTTGTGAGCCGATAAGTTGTCCATGACCACCCCCGCTCCGACCCATCAGCAGGGACACAAGACGGTTTCAACCAACCACAGAAATAAAGCCCCATTCG